>NZ_JAYMGZ010000003.1:311826-623652 GCF_037078405.1 Haloarcula sp. DT43
TGGGACTTCCTGGCGACCAGTTGCGCGGTGGCCGCGGTCGTCCCGTCCGTCGTCGCCGTCCGCTCGTCGTAGTGGAGCACGGTCAGGCCGAGTCCGGCCCTGAGCAGTTCGTTCGAGGCGAACCGATACCGGTCCCCGGACGGTCCGCCGTCCACGTCGTCCGTCGTCCGGAGGTGGTGCTGGACGAACAGATAGCCGCCGTCGGCCAGCGACTCGACGATATCGGGGAGGCGGTCGACGGGGCGATAGAAGCTAATCGTGACGAGGTCGTACGTCGCCGCCGGGAAGGCAAACGAGTCGAGGTCCGCCTGTAGCCACTCGATGCTGTCCTCGACGCCCGCCGCCCGGGCGTTCTCGCGGGCGATGCGGAGGCCCTCGCGGGACTGGTCGACCGCATCGACGCGGTGGCCGGCCGCCGCGACCGGGAGCGCGTTCCGCCCGGTCCCGGTCGCCACGTCGAGCGCCCGGCCCGTCGGGACGGCCGGCAGGTACCGCTCCAGCACCGGATGTGGGTCCGGACGCCGCGGGTACGTCCCCGTTCGGTATCGCTCGTCCCAGGTCGTCATGGCTCCGATGACCGCCCGCCGGGACATGAAAGGTGTGGGTCGGCCAGGCACTCGCGTCGCGGTCCGTTTCAGCGGACGGCAATCTCTTGCCCGACCGCTACATACGCCCGAACGGATTGCTATGGAGAGCCAAGGCGGTGTGACGAGGCGGCGCTTGCTCGTGGCCCTCGGAAGCGCCCTCAGTCTGGTCAGTGGCGGCGGTGCCTACGTGTACTGGTCGCTCCAGGGCGACTCCGGCGGGTACACCGCGCCGGAGTCACACCCCGTCGTCAGCACGCGGGGCCTGCTCGGCGACGCGGCGGGACCGGCCGTCGAGACTGCCGGCACGTGGGCGTTCGAGGACGCGCCGGCGGTGTTCCTGTTCGCCCACGGGTTCAGCACCGACGCGGAGACGGCACGGGACAACGCCTACACGGCCCAGCTAGCGCTCGAAGGGACGCGGTCGGCCCCGGTCATCGCGTACAGTTGGGACTCCGACGTCGAGTGGGAGCGAGCGAAGGACAACGCCGAGGCCAACGCGACGCGCCTCGCCGCGTGGCTGGTCGAGTGGGCCGACGCCGACGGCCGCCCCGTCCACCTGCTCGCTCACTCGCTCGGCGCACGGGTGACCGGCGAGACGCTCCGGGTGCTCGCCGAGCGAGGGGCGACGGACGCCCTCGCCTCGGTGTCACTGCTCGGCGGGGCCATCCCGTACGACAGCGTGACGCGAGGCGGTCGGTACGGCGACGCCATCGGGGCCGTCGACGCCCCGGTGTCGAACTTCCACAGCTACGACGACACGGTCCTCGCGTGGGTGTACCGCGCGGCCGACCGGACACACGCCGTGGGCCACGGCGGGACCCGCGGTGCGGGGCCGCTTCCCGACGGCTACCGGGACGTTGATGTCACCGACCGCGTCGCGGACCACTACTCGTATTTCGAACCGGGCGAGGGCTGTCTCCCGCTGGTCGTCGCCGAAATCGAGTGACGCGGTCCCCGTCCGGTCAGCCGGTCCCTGCCTTGCCTACGATTCGGGGTAGAACAGGTACGAGTGCCGGATGTCGCTGTCGTACATGAGCGACCCCGACGGCGTCCTGAGCAGCGTTGCGACCAGATAGAGGTCGCCCGCGGCCCCGGCCGTGTTGAACAGCAGGGCGACGAAGGCCGCCAGCGCCACCAGCGGGACCGGGGCGAACAACAGGGGGAGCAGCAACGTATCGAGCACGACGAGCGGCGCGATACCGGCGACGACGTTGTGGTCCCGCCGCTGGAACTGGTGGAACGTCGCCGCGTAGAACGCGCCGAGTTGGGGCGCAACGCCGTAGGAGACGCGATAGCCGTACCACCGATAGACGAGCCCGTGCACCAGTTCGTGCGCCACCGTGACGCCGACCACTGCACCGACGCACGCGACCGCCGCCCCGGGGGTGAGCGTGACCGTCACGCTCGTCGCGGTCTCCTCGACCGGGAACACGGTCCCGAGCGCGGCCCCCTGGGCGTACCAGAGCACGCCGCCGAACACCACCGCGGTGACCGGCAGCAGGACGGCCACGAGACCGAGTACCGCCACGAGCGAGTACCGGAACTGTCGGGGCGGCTCGTAGCCCGCGGGCGTCGCCGGACGCAGCGTGTCGGACGGGTCGTGCTTGCTCGTCGGCACGGCCGTGTTTCGCCGGCCCGAGTGAAAAAGCCAGAGGCCCCCGGCGGCCACGACCGCTGGGCGGCGAGTGTCTACGTTGGCTCCCGTACGGCTATATACCCCTCATATAAAACGCCTATACCGAACTCACCGACGTGTCGCCAACGACTCTACAGCGATGGTCTCAGCACCGACGTTTCACCCGGACCTCGACGCATCACACCAGCGAATCCACAGCCACAGGTGGGAGGAAATCTACGTCGTGGGCGACGTCCACGGCTGTCGTCCGACGCTCGAACGGCTGTTGGACCGGCTGGACCCGACCGCGGACGACCTCGTCGTCTTCGTCGGCGACCTCGTTCGCAAAGGCCCGGACAGCGCCGGCGTGGTCGACGTCGTCCGGCAGACGCCGAACTTCGTGACCGTCCGGGGCAACAACGAACAGAAGCTCATCGACGGCCGCAAGTCGATTCCTTCGCTGACCGACGACGACCTCTCGTGGCTCGCCTCGCTCCCCGCGGCGATATCCTGGGACGATTCGCTCGTCGTCCACGGCGGCCTCGACCACCGGAAGCCCATCGTGGAACACGACCTGACCGAACTGCTGAACATGCGCTCGCTGGTCCCCGACGGGAGCTCCGACCGCCCGTACTGGTTCGAGACGCGCAGCGAGCGCCCGCGCGTCTTCTTCGGCCACACGGTGCTCTCGGAGCCGTTCGAGACGCCCAGCGCGGTCGGTCTGGACACCGGTTGCGTGTACGGCGGGCAACTGACGGCCTACCGGTGCTCGACGGGCGAGTTCGTTACCGTCGACCCGGAGACAGTCCACGAGGACCGGTCCGCCGACAGCATCGTCGACCCAGACCGGAACGCGCCGGTCTCGCCGTAACGCATGGACGGCTCCGAATCCCCGGACATCGAGGCGTACCAGCCGGACGACGTCGACCTGACCGACTCGTCGCTGTATCTCAACCGGGAACTGAGCGAACTCGCCTTCCAGCGACGGGTGCTCCACGAGGCGCTCGACGAGCGCAATCCGCTGCTCGAACGGGTCCGCTTTCTCTCCATCGTCACCCGGAACGTGGACGAGTTCGTGATGAAACGCGTCGGTGGCCTCAAACAGCAAATCGAGGCCGGCGTGACGGAGACGGCCCCGGACGGCCGGACGCCCCGCGAGCAGTGGGACGCGGTCCACGAGACGCTCCGGCCGATGCTGGCGACGCAGGCCCGGTGTTACCGCGACGCGATTCGCCCGGCCCTCGCTGACGAAGGCATCCACGTCCTTGAGTACGAGGAACTCGGCGACGGCGACCAGGCGTCGATGCGCGAGTACTTCGAGGACTCCGTGTTGCCGACGCTGACGCCGCTCTCGTTCGACCCCGCCCACCCGTTCCCGTTCATCTCGAACCGGTCGCTGTCGCTGGCGGTCCTCACTCGGCACCCGAACGCCGACGAGCCGACGTTCACCCGCATCAAGATTCCGCCGAACCGGCCCCGGCTGATACAGGTCGACGACGCTCGCTACGTCCGAATCGAAGACGTGATTCGGGCGAACCTGGACCTGCTGTTGCCCAACGTCGACATCGTCGACACGGCGCTGTTCCGACTGACGCGCAACGCCGAGGTGCGGCGCAACGAGGAGGTCGCCGAGGACCTCATCGACATGGTCGAGGACGTGCTCGAACAGCGCCGGTTCGCCACGGTCGTCCGGATGGAGATATCCGCCGACGCCGACCCGCGCATCCGGGCGACGCTCACAGAGCAACTCGGCCTCGACGAGCGCGAGATATACGACCTCCACGGGCCACTGGACTACCGCGACTTCGCGGAACTGACCGACCTCGACCGGCCGGACCTCTCGCTCGACGAGTGGACGCCACAGCCCCACCCTCGCCTCGACACCCGGAATCAGCGCCCGCTCCGCAACGCCGACCAGACCGCGGACCGCGACATCTTCGAGCGTATCCGGGAAGGCGACATCCTGTTGCACCACCCGTACCACGACTTCACGGACACAGTCCAGCGGTTCCTCTCGGCGGCCGCCGAAGACCCCGACGTGTTGGCGGTCAAGGCGGCCATCTACCGGACCGCCAGCGACTCGCAGGTCATCCAGTCGCTCATCGACGCCGCGGAGAACGGCAAGCAGGTGGCGGTGATGGTCGAACTGAAGGCCCGCTTCGACGAGCAGAACAACCTCGAGTGGGTGCGCAAACTGGAGGAGAACGGCATCCACGTCGCCTACGGCACCGTCGGCCTCAAGACCCACACGAAGACGGCGCTGGTCGTCCGAGAGGAGGACGACGGCGTCGAACTGTACTCCCACGTCGGGACCGGCAATTACCACTCCGAGACGGCGAAAGGCTACGTCGACCTCGGCCTGCTGACCGCCGACCGGAACATCGGCCGCGACCTGACGAAGGTGTTCAACTTCTTCACCGGCCCGTCGCTGGACGAGGACTTCCGCGAACTGCTCATCGCGCCGGTGACGATGCGCCGGGAGTTCACCCGCTGTATCCGCCGCGAGGCCCGGCACGCCCAGGCCGGCCGCCCCGCCCGCATCGTCGTCAAGGTCAACGGCCTCGAAGACCCCGCCATCGTCGAGGAACTGTATCGCGCGTCGATGGCCGGCGTCGACATCGACCTCGTCGTCCGGGACATCTGCCGGCTCAGGCCCGGTCTCGACGGTATCAGCGAGAACGTCTCGGTGTACTCGCTCGTGGGTCGCTTCCTCGAACACTCCCGAATCTTCTACTTCGAGAACGGCGCGCGGGCCGACCCCGACGAGGACGACGACTGGGGCGAACCGGAGTACTACATCGGCAGCGCCGACTGGATGACGCGGAACCTCGACTACCGCGTCGAGGCCGTCACGCCCGTCACGAGCCCCGAAATACAGCGACAGCTCCGGTTCACCCTCGAACTCGTCCTCGCTGACAACCGCAAGCTCTGGGAGATGGACAGCGACGGGGAGTACCACCAGCGGTACCCGGACGACGGCGGACAAGTCGTCAGCGCACAGGACGTCCTGATGCGAGAGGCGCTGAAGGCCGGCCGCGCGGACGACTCCGTCGCGGGCATCCCTGGCGACTACCCGCTGGCCGGCGACCTCTGCATCGCGGGCGACGCCACCCGCCGGGCGTCCACGGACCGGCTGTCGAACCCGGACGACGCCGACGACGCGGCTCCGACAGCCGACCCGAGTGGCGAGACGTTCGAAGTCACGGACGGCGGCGAGGACGACCTCCTGTCGACGCACAGCGACCGGTGGTACGTCCCCGACAGTGTCGTCTACGACTACGCCGTCCGGACGCCCGACGGGGAGCGGCGCTACTTGAAGACCAAAGCCGGCGTCGCGGACCTCCTCGGCCGACTGTACGATAATACTGAATAGCTATACGGATAGACTATACCACCCGGACGCGGCGACCGCCGATGTGGGACCCGTTCGCACAAAATCCGTTTTCATTCTCCGCGGGGCCTATCTGTCTCCCCCGCGAGTCGGTCGCTGTAGCTATGGACTTACAGGAATTCGCCAGCGCCAACGCCCCCACGGACGGCGGCGATGGGTTCCAGAAGGAGAACAACAGGCTCCTCGACGTCCCGCTCGACGGCACCGTGATGGTCAAGGCCGGTTCGATGGTCGCCTACACCGGCGAGGTCACGTTCACCGGTCGGTCCTCGGCGGAGGGCGGTATCACGGGCTTCGTCAAGGAAGCCGTCAGCGGCGAGGGGACGCCGATAATGGAGGCCGAGGGGAGCGGTCACCTCTACGTCGCCGAGAACGGCAAGAAAGTGCAGGTGCTGGACCTCGACGACGGGGAATCGATATCGGTCAACGGCACGGACGTGCTCGCGTTCGAATCGAGCGTCGACTACGAAATCAACACCGTCAGCAGCCTCTCCGGTATGGCCGCCGGCGGCCTGACGAACGTCTACCTGACCGGCCCCGGCGAAATCGCGCTGACGACCCACGGCGACCCGCTGGTGATGACCCCACCGGTCTTTACCGACCCGGACGCGACCGTGGCGTGGAGTTCGAACCTCTCGCCCTCTTTCGAGATGAACAAGGCGTTCGAAATCGGCCAGACCTCCGGCGAGTCGATACAGATGGAGTTCACCGGCGACGACGGGTTCGTCGTCGTCCAGCCCAACGAGGAAGGTTCGGTCACCCAGAGCCGGAACTAGTCCCGCGTCGGGACCGCCGTTCGCCTGCGGAGCCGTCCCCTGACGAACGGCCGAACCGGCGTCACGCCCAGATGCAGCCGCTCGATTTCGACGACGTCGAACGACCGGTCGGCGACGAGCTGCGACCCCGTCTGCCGGGTCAGGTGACACCCGCCGGCGAGGCGCTCCCACAGCGGCGCGAGCAGCGATTGCACGCGGGCGCGCCACCCGTCGTCGACGACGTGTTCGAAGAACCGGAGTTCGCCGCCCGGCCTGAGCACACGGGCGACCTCGCCCATCGCGGCGTCGACGTCCGGAACCGTACAGAACACCATCGAGGCGACGACGGCGTCGAAGGTGTCGTCGCCGTAGGGTAGCGCCTGGGCCGGGGCGGACTCGATGTGAATCGGCGTGGCAAGCGCCGCCGCGGCCTCCGCCGCCTGCCGGCGCATGTGGGGGTCCGGCTCGGTCGCGTGGAACTCCGTCGACGCGCCTGCGACGCGTTCGAAGTACGGGAACATCGCCCCCGTGCCAGCGCCGAGGTCCAGCACTTTTCCGTCCAGTCCCGACGCCAGGTACTCGCGGTGTGGCGGCAGGAGTGCGCGTTCGAGCACCGCCGTCGCCGGGTCGTAGATAGCCGCAAACAGCGGCGCGGACGGGCTAGGGGTCGAAGGCATGGCAGTACCGACGGCGGCCCCGCTGAAAGCGCTGCTCCCTGTCGGTCCCTCGCCGGTCGACTGCCCTTCCGACCGACGGTGGCCCACCGGTCCGGCTCAGCGCGGGGGCCGCCAGTCGTGTCAGCGTCACGGTAACCGGCGTTTTTCTCCCCCTCTCGCCCCCTTTTCCGTATTCTACCATTTGGTAAAAACACAGATGTCGAACGACCTGTCCATCGACGCCGACTGGAGCAGACAGTACATCGACGGCGAGTGGGTGCCGGCCGACGACGGCGGGACCATCGCCGTCGAGGACCCCTCGACGCGGGAGGCCGTCGCCACGGTCCCCGCCGCGACCGAACGCGACGTCGACGCAGCCTACGAGGCCGCCAGCGAGGCACAGACCGAGTGGGAGACGGCCCCGCCGGCCCACCGCGCGGAGGTCGTCCAGCAGTTCCTGGCGGCGCTCCAGGAACACAGCGACGCAGTCGTCGACCTGCTGGCTCACGAGGTGGGTGGCTCCGCCATCATGGGCGAGACGTCCATCCAGATAGCCTCCGACCACGCCGGCGAGGCGGCGACGCTGCCCCGGCGGATGAAGGGTGAACACGCCGAGTCGAACATCCCCGGCAAGGAGAACACCGTCGAACGCGGACCGAAGGGCGTCGTGACGGTCATCTCCCCGTGGAACTTCCCGCTGAACCTCTCGGCGCGGGCGGTCCTGCCCGCCATCGCCGCCGGGAACAGCGTCGTCCTCAAGCCCTCGACAAACTCGCCGATTACGGGCGGGCTCCTGTTCGCCAGGCTCTTCGAGCAGACCGACCTGCCCGACGGCGTGCTCAACGTCGTGACCGGGCGCGGCTCGGACATCGGTGATCGCGTCGCCAGCCACCCCGAGAGCGACGTCGTCTCTTTCACCGGCTCGACGGAAGTCGGGCAACACGTCGCCGGCCTCGCCGGGGAGAACCTCGCCGTGCCCGCGATGGAACTCGGCGGCAACAACCCGTTCGTCGTCACGAGCGACGCCGACGTCGACCGCGCCGTCGACGCGGCGACGTTCGGCTCGTTCGTCCACCAGGGGCAGGTCTGTATCTCCATCAACCGACACATCGTCCACGAGGACATCTACGACGAGTACGTCCGGAAACTGACCGAACGCGCCGCGTCGCTCACGGTCGGGAGCGCCCACGACCCGGCGACCGAAGTCGGCCCCATCATCGACGAGTCCCAGCGCGACGAGATGCTCGACTACGTCGAGGAGACCGTTGCGGCTGGAGCCACGCTCGAAACCGGCGGCGAGACGGTGGCTATCGACGGCGTCGAGGACTCGCTGGTCGTGAAGCCGACGGTGCTGTCGGGCGTGACCAACGACATGGCGGCGGCCTGCAACGAGCACTTCGGTCCCATCGCGCCGGTCATCCCGTTCTCGGACGTCGACGAGGCCGTCGAAATCGCAAACGACACCGAATACGGCCTCTCCGGGGCCGTCCACGCCGACGACCTCTCGGTCGCCAAGGACATCGCCAGCCGACTGGAGACCGGGAACGTCCACATCAACGACCAGCCCATCAACGACGAGGCCCACGTGCCCTTCAGCGGCATCGGGGCTTCCGGCGTCGGCGAGTACAACAGCGACGCGTTCCTCCGTGAAATCACCGAGACGAAGTGGATTTCGGTCCAGCACGAGCCCCGCGACTACCCGCTGTAACGTCGGCTGACGGCTGCGACCTCACGGTCGGACCACGCGGCCGGCGGCGCTCAGGCGAGCCCGTCGGACTGGCGATACTCGTAATCACCGAAGCCCAGCAGCGGGAAAAACAGGACGCCCAGGAACGCGAGCCCGAGCCCGAAGCCGATGCCGCGACCGAAGGCTCTGGCCACGCCGGCGTGAATCCTGTACAACGCGTAGATGTTCAGGATGGGGACCAACAGCAGGACCAGCCACCACCACGCGTTCCCGCCGATTTTGAGCATGACGTAGAAGTTGTATATCGGGACGATTGCCTTCCAGCCCGCGTGACCGGCCTTCCGGAACACCAGCCACATCCCGGCTATCTGGACGGCGACCACCAGGAGCTGGAACAGGACATACACGATGTCACCCGCACCGCCGCTCTGGAGGGGTGCTATCAGTTCGATGGGGACCATACCGGCAGTGACTCCGGGGCTCTGAAAAAAATGGCGAAGGGCGGCCACGTATCGGGCCAGCCCACCCACTCTGGGGCACACGGTGAAGCCCACTGGCCACTGGTCCGTGGACCGCGGCCGTCGGCTTGCCCCGCCCGGACCCGCCTACGAATCCACGGCGTCGCCGCCCGTCGGGCGCTGCTCTGCCGGCGGCTGGATGGTCAGGTGGTCACGCATCGACTCGATGAGCGTCGCCGGCAACCGGATGTGCCCGTCGGCGTCGCGCTCGACGCTGAATATCTCGGCGACGTCACTGTCGATGACGACCGTCTGCAGTTCGCCCGTCGCCGTATCGATGGTGAGGTTTTCCACTGTGCCGACTTCGCGGCCGTCGGTACTCACGACTCGAACGTTGGAGAGCTCGCTTGCGAGGACCGTTCGCATACCGGCCTCTTGTCCCGAAATTATCATAAAAATACTGGATTTCTCACCGCTCACAGTGCCCTGTCGCCGCACGTCGCATGCCTACTGGGTGTGTGGTGGTCGGGGCCGACGGTCCCGCTCCGTTCAACGTGGCTTTAAGCTATCGCCGGCTGTTTTTCGACCCCACTGCAACTGCTACCCGTATGCCAGCGAACTGCCCTCCACTTGCGGTACGGAACTGCCGACGGCATAGCGACCGAGTGTCCGCGCGACTGTCTCCGCTTCGGGAGGTGATTCCGTGAACCGTCGCTCGGTGGTGCTGGCCGCGGTACTCGTCGCCTCGGCGGCGGGGCCGGGGCTGGCCGCTGCACAGCAGACCGCCACGCTCTCGGAGGAGAGCGTCCCGCTCTACGCCGCCGAACAGCAGGTGGTCACCGGCGAGACCTCGCTCGACCCCGGGACCGAGTTGACCGTCAGAATCCAGTCGACCGACGCCCAAACTCCGTTCGTTCGACAGTCACACGTCAGGGTCCGGTCCGACGGGACCTTCGCCGCCCGGTTCGACCTGTCCATGGTGCCGCCGAACACGACCTACGAACTGCACGGTCACGCCGACGGCGACCCGCTGTTCGAACGCCGCGGCACCATCGCTCAGTGTGACGCCGACTGCACCGACCCGGTCCCGGAGACCCCGGAGCGGACCGAACGCGGCGAAAACGTCGTCGCCGTCTCACAGGGCGAGACGGCCGAAATCCCGCTCTCGATGAGCGACGGCGGGAGCAAGACACTCTCCGTCGGCAGCGAGGCGACCAACTACCGCATCAATGCGACTGTCAGCGACGACGACGGCGACGGCGAGGTGCTGGTCCTCTTCGACACCGCAGCCGCCGGCACGGACGGGGCGACCCTGGGCGTGGCGGACGACGGCGACTCGCTGACCGTGACCGAGCCGGAGCCCGCCCTCCCGTCGACGCTCGACCCCGCCGCCTACCCCTACCGCGTGTACGACGGCCGGACGACCGATGGCACGCCGACTCTCGGCCAGCTCGTCATCGAGGCCAACGGGTCGGCAAACGAGCGGTTCGAGGTCGAGGAGTCGGCCGACTTCGGCTTCGGGGAATCGGTGGTCCAGGGTCGACAGGGCGAGACCGTTCGAATCCCCGTCGTCCTGGCGACCGCTGACGCGGCCACCGTCTCCATCGGGAGCCCCGCCACCAACTACGAAATCAACGCGACCGTCCGCGACGGGAACGGCGATTCCCGCGTCGTGCTCCTGTTCGACACCGCGGCGGCCGGCCACGACGAGCCCACCCTCGAACCCGCCGCGGACGCCGACGCCGTGGCGGTCGAATCCGGCTCCGAGGTCGCGCTCGACTCGCAACTCGCCGCGACCAACTACGACCTGTCGCTGTACCGCGGCACGGAGGCGACCGGCCAGCCCGACGCCATCGGAACGCTGGCCGTCCGCGACGGCAACGCGTCCACCACCGCCTCCGACGACGTGGATTCGGTGACCGGCGAAACGTCGGCCGCCCAGCAGTCCCGGGCCGGCGATTTCGGCGTTGGTACCGGCGCTCTCGCCGTCGGTGGCGTGCTCGCCATCGCCGGCGTCGGAATCTGCCTCCGAGCGATTATGAACTGAGACTGTCCGGGCTCCGAAGCAGTATCGACCACCGTCCCTTCTCGGCTCGACTCCGTTCTCCGGGCTCACCCGTCAGCGAGCAGGGCCGCCATCCCGAGCACGGTGAGACACAGGCAGAAAAACAGGAGGCCTGGCTCGACGACCTCGAACACGACCCTGGCGAGGGCGTCGGTCCCCTGTACCGGCCCCGAGCCCGGACTCGCCGGGGCCAGGACCCCGCTCCCGGCCGCGGTGTTCGCCAGCCGCTCCGCGCCCCACTGGACGAAGAGGCTGGCGAGGCCAATCAGCCCCAGCCCGGCGACGACGTCGGCCAGGGACTGCCGGAGGCGGGGGACCATCTCCCGGTCGCCGACCAGCACAATCGGGTCGCTCGCCGGGCCGTACACAGTCATCTCGTTGCCCTTCGAGGAGTAGACCGTCTCGACCGGTTCGATGAGCTCCGCCTCTTCGAGGTTCGAGACGTGGTAGTGGACGTTTTGGACCGACGTGTCACACCGGTCGGCTATCTCAGACGGCGTCCCGGGCTCGTCGTACAGCGTGCGAAACAGCGACCGACCGGTGTCCGACGCGAGGGCGTCGAGCACGTCGTCGGTCTCGGTCGCCGCGACGCCGAGCACTCGCGGTGATTCGTCGGCGGTCCCCGTCCGCTCCTGTATCCGTTCGATGAGACTCGACATGCGTCCGTATCGGGTACGTGACCGGGCCGTTCGCAAAACGCTGTGGCTGGGTTAAAACGAGCTTTAACCCTCGGTCCGGTTCCGCGCGGCTCGGACCGCACGCACCGGGTCGACCGCCCCGTGGCCGGTCCCGTTGTCGAGTCCCGGCTCGCTCACGTCCCTGGCGGTCCGCTCCAGCACCCGTTCGGTCCGGCGCGGGGACAGGGACTCGTTCGCGTCGAGTAGCAGGGCCACGGTCCCGCCGACGTAGGGGACCGCCGCCGAGGAGCCGACGAAGCCGTCGGGCGCGGCGGCGGCGAACTGTCGGTCCGGGGCGACGACGTCGACGCCGGGCCGGCCGTCGACCGTCGGGCCGTGGGAACTGAACGGTTCGAGCTGGTCGACGCGGCTGTTGTACGCGCCGACGGTGACGGCACCGCGTGCGGTCCCCGGCGCGACGACGCTGTTTCGGGTCGTCGCGTGCTGGAGGTCGTGTGTCGGTGAGACGAGCCGGAGCCGCGTGCCGGTCGGGGACGCCGGCCCGCGAACGACGAGGTAGTAGTCGCCGGGCCTGACGTCGGCGACGATGCGCTCGTTCGGCACGCTGTCGCCGTGATAGGGCTGCGAGCGGGCGACCAGCCGCGAGTCGGTTCCGTTCGTCCGGTACAGCTCGACCGTGTACTCCTCGTCCGCGTGGTCGCGCTCCCAGGAGAGCCAGACCGTGATTTCGGTCCCGCCCCGGACGTAACTCCGCCGGCTCCCGCCCGCGAAGGCGACCGTCCGGTTCTCGACGGCCTCTGCGGTGTACCGGCCCGACCAGTGTGACTGTGCGAGGTTCCCGGCCGGGGCGACGAACACCGCCCCGCGCCTCGTCGCTCGGGTCGCGCTCCGGGCGACCGGCCCGGTCCCGTCGCCCGGTTGCCCGTAGAACGAGACCGGCGCGACGATTACGTCGACGTCCGCCCGGACGAGCCAGGCCACGGCCCGCCGGTAGCTGTCGACGCTGTCTATCCGTGCGAGGTACAGGTCGGCGTCCGGGGCGGTCCGGGCCACGACGGCCGCCGTCGCGGTGCCGTGTGCCTCGTCGGTCCCGTGTGCGGGACCGGCCCCGAACGCCCGCGTCGCGGCGACGCGCCCGGCAATCGCGTCCGACTCCGTGTCGAACCCCGTCGGGTCGACGACGCCGACCGAGACGTTCGACCCCGCGATACCGGTCGCGTGGAGTTCGGCGAACCGACCGGCCGTCCCGTTCGACACCGCTACCGGGTCGCCGTCAGTCGCGGCCGGGCGCGGCTCCGCCGGAGCCGTCACCGCGAGCACAGCGATGCCGGCCGTCAGCGACCCGACAGCCACGACGGCCAACAGCCAGACGGCGGCGTTACGCACTACCGACCACCCGCCGCGAGGCCGTCCGTGACGCCGTGGCCGACCGCCCGCTTCCGAGTGCTGTCTTGGGGATTCAGCGACCGCTGGAAGCCCCACTGTCGGCAGTAGCGAAAGAACTGTTCGGCGCGTACCTCCGGTTTCATGAGTTCGACGGCGCTTGGCGGAGCGGCCGGCAACGGAAAGGGGGAGGGCTGTGTCCGTTGCCGGTCGGACAGTCGAGCGTGGCGGATTCCGGTTCGTGGCAACGGTGTGGCGATGTGGGTGGCAGCCGGGGACCGGCGCAGGCGGCCTCCGGCATGTGATCCGTCGGGCGGATGCGTAGTAAAGCCACCTCAGACTAAAATCTGAGTTTAAACGACCCGCACAGACGGTGGCTTCTGCCGCGGTCGCGGCGACATGGAAGAGAATTTCAGTCCGTCCCGAGAACTCCGACGGGATGTTGCGCCCTCCACTGGGCCTGCCGGAGTTCGACGGCGGGCCGCTGGTCCCTGTCGCAACGTACCTCCTGACGATTGCCGTCCTGTCCGGCCTGGTCGCGCTCTCTCCCGGGGCGTCCCCGCCGCCGCTCCTGGGGATGGCCTGGGGCGGCTTTCTCGTCGTCCTCACGGCCGCCGCACTCAGGGTCGAGGCCCTCAGCTTGCGCCCGCTCCTCCCGCCCCGTCGAACGCTCGGGCCCGTATTCGGCGTCGTCGCCGCGTTCTGGGCGCTGTACAACCTGGTCGCGGCCGCGCTCGCGCTGGGCGGCGTCTCCGGCTTCGAGGCGACGCTGTCGCGGACAGCGACCCGTCCGCTGCTGTATCTCGCGGCCCTGCTCAGTTCGCTTCTGTTCACCGCCATCCCGGAAGAACTCCTCTTCCGAACGTACCTCCAGCAGAAGTGCACGTCGCTGGCCGGGGGCGCGACACGCCGCGGCGCTCTCCTCGGCATCGGGCTCGTGGCGGTCCTGTTCGCGCTCTTTCACCTCCCCCGGTGGTTCCTCGCGTCGGGCCACGGGGTCGGTACCCCACTCGCGGGCCGGCTCCTCGGACTGGCACTCGTGGGGGTCGCCTACGGGAGCGTGTACGCGCTCACGGGGAACCTCTGGCTCGTCGCGGTGTTCCACGCCTCGATGAACTACCCACCGCTCGCGGTCACGACGAGCGTCCCGTCCGAACTCCACCTCGCTGTGGGCGTCGTGGAATGCGCCGCCATGGTCTCGCTGGTCTACCTGGCCGTCCGGCTCTCGGGGCGGGACGGCCACCCGCTCGCCTGGTCCCCGAGGGAGACGTCCCCCTCGACCGGGGACTAGGGGTCACTACTGCGGCCCGCCCGCTGCGGGTCACGGACTGACCCTCCGGTCGCGCCGTCGAGTGCTGTCCCGAATCGTCCATAATAATTGACTAGTTATAAGTGACAGCCATACTATGGGAAATATGGTTGTGCTAACCAATGTCAATGAACGCTGTTGTGTACAAGGGCCCGAAGGAAGTGGCCGTCGAAGAGGTAGACGAACCGGAGATAGAGCACCCGAACGACGTACTTATCGACATCACGACCTCGTGTATCTGCGGGTCCGACCTCCACATGTACGAGGGGCGGACGGCGGCGGAACCCGGCATCGTGTTCGGACACGAGAACATGGGTATCGTCACAGCGGTCGGCGACGCCGTGTCCTCGCTGGAAGTGGGCGACCGCGTCGTCGCGCCCTTCAACGTCGCCTGTGGGTTCTGTGAGAACTGCGAGAACGGATACACAGGGTTCTGTACGAACGTGAATCCTGGCTTCGCTGGCGGGGCTTACGGCTACGTCGCCATGGGGCCGTACAAGGGCGGCCAGGCCGAGAAGCTCCGCATCCCCTATGCGGACTTCAACGCCCTCAAACTCCCGGAGGGCGACGAACACGAGGACGCCTTCTCCCTGCTCGCGGACATCTTCCCGACAGGCTGGCACGGGACAGAACTCGCCAACCTCGAACCGGGCGACTCCGTCGCTATCTACGGGGCCGGCCCGGTCGGGCTGATGGCCGCCTACAGCGCGAAAATCAAGGGCGCGGCGGAGATTTACTCCGTCGACCGCGTTCCGAGCCGGCTCGAACTCGCCGAAGAACACTGCGACGCGACCCCGATAAACTTCGAGGACGGCAACCCGGTCGAACAGATAAAGGAGCGACACGGCGGCGGCGTCGACAAGGGCGTCGACGCCGTCGGCTACCAGGCAATCGACCCCGACAAGGAAGCCGCCGATGCCTACGACCCGGCGCGTGAGAACCCGGCCGTCGTCATCAACAACCTCATCCGGACGGTGAAACCGACCGGCGAACTCGGGATTCCGGGACTCTACGTGCCCGAAGACCCCGGCGCGCCGGACGACATGGCCGCACAGGGCCGTCTCGGCATCGACTTCGGGCTGCTCTTCGAGAAGGGCCAGGCGCTCGGGACCGGCCAGTGTAACGTCAAGTCCTACAACCGGGAGCTGCGGGACCTCATCATCGAGGGACGAGCCGACCCCAGCTGGGTTGTCTCCCACCGCGTCGACTTGGAGCAGGCCCCGGAGATGTACGAGGCCTTCGACAACCGGGAGGAGGGCGTCACGAAGGTGCTGCTGGAGCCCTGAGGCCAGCCCCACCGAATGGCGATAGCTATACGTCCCACTGCCCGGTACTGACGGGTATGTGCCAGTACTGTAGTTACCGTTTCCACGACGGCTGGACCCAGCTCCTGTCCTACGACGACGTCTACCAGGCCGCGATGGGCGGCGGGTCCGAGTCCACCTACGGGTTCCACGAGTCCTGGGACGAACTCCGCGAGGAGGTCGGCTACGGCGCGACCTGAGTCAGCCGTCCCGCGGGAACGGGTCGCTGTCGAACGTCTGGGTTCGCTCCGCGTCCGTGACCAGACAGTCGTCGAGTCCGGCCACGATGCCGTCCTTGTCCATCTCCCGGCCGATGAAGACCAGTCGGGTGGCGGGGTCGTCGTCGCCCCACTCGCCGATGGGGCCGGCCCGGACCGACGGGCCGGCCTGACTCACGCCCACGACCGTCTCCGGCCGGCTTGCGACCCACGCGAACCCCTTCGCGCGGACGATTGTGCCGTCCCAGTCGTCGAGCCAGTCGTCGAACCGACCCGGGTGAAACGGCGTCTCGCGGCGATAGGTGAACGAGTCGACGCCGTGGGCCGCTGCCGCCGATGCCCCGTCGTGTTCGTGGCCCTCGTGCCCGTCCGACCCGGCTAACGCCTCCTTCCAGCCCTGCCGTCGCTTGGCGGCCTCGAAGTCGAACCGGCCGGTCCCGAGCACGTCGCCTGGGTCGACTTCGCTGTAGGTCGTCCGGTGGACGGTCGCCCGGGGCTGGAGCGCTCTCACCGCGGCCGCGACGGCGTCGAGCGCGTCGTCGGGCACCATGTCGCACTTGTTCAGCAGGAGCACGTCGCAGAACTCTATCTGGTCGACCAGCACCTCTGTGAGCGGTCGCTCGGGGTCGGGCGCGGCGTCCGGCAGCGACTCCTCGGGGTCGAACGCCTTCCAGAACCCGTAGGCGTCGACGACCGACACCGTCGTATCGAGATGGAACCCCGCCGGCGGCTCGCCCCCGTCCGGCCCGACTGTCAGCGTCCGCGCGATGGGAATCGGCTCGCTGATGCCGGAAGCCTCGACGACGAGGTAGTCGAACGACCGCTCTTCGGCGAGCCGCGTCACCTCGGTCACGAGGTCGTCCTGGAGCCGGCAACAGATACACCCGTTCGAGAGGTCCACGACACCCTCTTGGCCCGCGTCCGCCTCGTCCGCGACGAGCTCCGCGTCGACGTTTATCTCCCCCATATCGTTGACGACGACGGCGATTCGCCTGTCCCCGGGCTCGCTCAACAGCCTGTTGACTAGTGTCGTCTTCCCCGCACCGAGGGGCCCGCTGATGACTGTCATCGGAATCGAATCCGAGCCAGTGTCGATCATGGTACCACAACACACGTGTCAGCAGGTAATAAATACGGGTCCGGAACCGACTCGCTATCGCAAACAGTGATTGCCGACACGATTTCTTTGTTCCATGCCAGAACTGCAACGCCCGGTCAGTACAGACAATGCAGTAATCGAATCTTGCCTTTACGACAAGTCGGTACTACTGATTCCCGGGCGAAACCACTAACCCAGCCGAATACATTGTATTCGATATGAGCTCATCAATTCGAATCTCGGATGAAACAAAAGCGAAACTGGAAGCGGTGAAGCGTGAAGACGAAACGTTCGACGAGTTGCTGGACCGGCTCGCAGTCACTCGGACTGAGGAAGACGTTCGTGAAATGGCTGGATTCGCTGAGGAGGGGATCGAGGAACACATGAAACAGAAACGTGAGGACCTCAACGACTCGTTTGAAACCCGGGCAACGGGCCCAGAATGATTCTCCTCGACAATAACATCATCCGAAAGTACGCCCGCCCGGACCCGGATGCGGCTGTTCTCAACTATTTATCCGAGCATCGAACTGAACCATGGGGTATCTCAGCACTCGTCCTCTTCGAATTTCTGTCCTACTACGACACGCAGTCAAAACAGCGCACGCGGCGAAGCCAGCTGACACGGGCTGTTGACACCGTAATCAGCTTCGATGGCGATACTGCTGCTGAAGCGGCCAGCATGGAAACCGCGCTCGAAGCTGCCGGTGTCTCACTCGGCGATGTCGATCTACTCATAGCCGCGACAGCGCGCCAACACCAAGCGACGCTGGTGACTGCCGACAAGACTGATTTCGACAAGGCGGCGTTACACGAGTTCATGGATGTCGACATAGTCGACGCGTCCTAACGCTATTCTTTTCGCGCCAAAGCATTTGAGCTATCTGTTCACTATGCATATCTACTAACCGATCTGGCTGTTCGAGTTTCAGGGACGCTCCTGAGTGACGGAATCGCGCCAGCAACCCTTGTAAAAGCCGCCGAGAGAACGGGCTTTATCTCGCCGCCGTCGGAGATGTGACTATGGACCTACAGACGGAGACCTGGACCGACATGGCGGATGTAGAGACGGACCTGGCCCTCCTCCCCGTCGGAAGCACGGAGCAACACGGGCCACACGCACCGCTCGGGACGGACACGCTCGACGCCGAGGCGGTCGCCGAACGCGGGGCCGAGCGCTACGACGACCCCGTCGTCGTCGCGCCGCCGGTTCCCGTCGGCGTCGCCGAGGAGCACCGGGCGTTCTCCGGAACGCTGTGGGCCTCCGAGTCGACGTTCCGGGCATACGTCCGGGACATCGTCCGGAGTCTCGCCAGCCACGGCTGGGACCACGTGGTGCTGGTCAACGGCCACGGCGGCAACATCGACGCACTGCGGGAGGTCTCTGGCCGGATTACCCGCCACGACGAGGCCTTCGCCGTCCCGTTCACGTGGTTCGACGCGGTCGGCGACCACAGCGCCGACATGGGTCACGGCGGGCCGCTGGAAACGTCGCTGCTCCAGCATACGAACCCGGAGTCCGTCCACGAGGACCGACTGGACGAGGCCGCAGACGGTGGCAGCGACGGCTGGGGGGAGTGGCAAAGCGGCGTCAACCTCGCGTTCGATTCCGACGAGTTCACCGAGAACGGCGTCGTCGGCGACCCGCGAGAGGGCAGCGCCGAACGCGGGGAGACGCTGCTGGAACTGGCGACGCGGTCGCTCGTCGACCTCCTTGATGAAATTGCGGATCGACCGGTCGGACCGCGTGAGTAGTGAGGCAAGCACAAACCAATTATATTAAAATCACACTATCTGGATACTTTTCAAAATATTTCTTATTCTTCCAACCAGAAAATATCTTCATTGAATTTATCATAGAGTAAAGTACACTCAGAAATAGGATATAGAGCTAGATATTAACTAAATGGTCTTGTATATGTCGCACCTGTCTGGACCTGTCACGACACTATCCCACGATTTCATATGCTGGCGAAAAGCAACCGGATCGACTCAGTCGTCGCCCGCGCCTCGCTTCCGGATCTGTTTCCCGCCGGCGTCCGGCGTTCGGAGCACCGCTTCGTCGGTCTCCGGCCCCAGCACTTCGACGCGGACGCTCGATACTTTGTACTCGGGGATGCCGGCGGTCGGGTCAAACGTCTCGCCGGTGAGCTTGTTGACCGCGCCCGCAGCGAAGTGCATCGGGATGAACAGCGTCCCCGGACCGACGCGGTCGGTGACTTGCGCCTTAACGACGATGTCGCCCCGGCGGGACTCGACGCGGACGTACTCACCGTCGGCGATACCGAGGTTCTCCGCGGTCTCGGGATGCACCTCGACGAAGCTCTCCCCGACGTGGCTCATCAGCCCCTCGACGCGGCGCGTTATCTGGCCCGTGTGCCAGTGATACAGCACGCGCCCGGAGGTGAGTGTCAGCGGATACTCCTCGTCCGGAATTTCGCCGGGGTGGCCCCCGTCCGCGGGGACGAAGCGGGCCTTCCCGTCTTCGAAGTTGAAGTTCCCCTCGTCGTAGTCGTAGAGGTACGGCGTGCCTTCGTGGTCCTCGTCCCAGCAAGGCCACTGCAGGCCGTGCTCCTCGCCGGATTCGAGACGGTCGTAGGTGACGCCGCCGTAGATGGGGGCGAGCGAATTGATCTCGTCCATCACCTCCCGCGGGTGGTCGTAGTCCCAGTCGTAGCCCAACCGGCGGGCCAGGGCCTGCGTTATCTCCCAGTCCTGGCGGGCCTTGCCCGGCGGCTCAGACGTGGGACGGACCCGCTGGACCCGGCGCTCGGTGTTCGTGAACGTGCCGTGTTTCTCCGGCGAGGTGGCCGCCGGCAACACCACGTCGGCGTACTCGGCCGTCTCGGTCATGAAGATGTCCTGGACGACGAGGAACTCCATGTCCTCCAGGGCCTCGGCGGCGTGCTGGATGTCCGGTTCGGAGAGCGCGGGGTTCTCGCCGACGACGTACATCCCGCGGAGATTCCCCGCGTGGGCCTCGGCGAGCATCTCCGGCACTTTGAGCCCGGGCTCTTCGGGCGGTCGCTCGCCCCATTTGTCGGCGAACTTCTCGGCGACTTCATCGTCTGCTGGGTTTTGATAGCCCGGCAGACTTCCCGGAAGGGTGCCCATGTCACCGCCGCCGCCCTGGACGTTGTTCTGGCCGCGGAACGGCGAGAGGCCGGCTCCGGGCTTGCCGACCTGCCCCAAGACGAGCGCGAGGTCGGCCATGGCGATGAGGTTCTCCGTGCCGTGGCTCTGCTGGGTCATCCCCATCGCCCAGCCGAAGACGACGCTGTCAGCCTCGGCGAGTGTCTCGGCCGCCGAGGCGAGTTCCTCGGGCGAGACGCCCGCCAGTTCCTCGACCTTCTCGGGGGTGAAGGCCTGGACCTTCTCTCTGACCTCCTCGAAGTTCTTCGTGTTGCGCTCGATGAAGTCCTCGTCGTGGAGGTCGTTCTCGACGATGTACCGGATGAGGCCGTTGAGCCAGGCCACGTCGTAGCCGGGGTTGGTGCGGGTGTACTGGTCGGCGTGTTCGGCGATGCCGACTTTCCGCGGGTCGAACACGACGAGGTCGGCCCCGTCCCGGACGTTCTGCTTGATTCGCGTGGCGAGCACCGGATGGGACTCGGTGGTGTTGGAGCCGCTGATGAGGTAGGCGTCGGCCTCGCCGATGTCCTCGTTGATGCGGTTGGTCATCGCGCCGTAGCCCAGCGTCTGCTGGAGCGCGGCGACAGTCGACGAGTGACACAGCCGGGCGCAGTTGTCGATGTTCTTCGTCCCCAGCACCTGCCGGGCGAACTTCTGGACGAGGTACGCCTCCTCGTTGCTCCCCTTCGAGGAAGCGAGACAGCCCAGCGCGTCGATGCCGTGCCGGTCCTGAATCTCGGTGAAGCGCTCGGCGACGTGCTCGAGTGCCTCGTCCCAGCTTGTGGGTTCGAGTTCGCCGTCGTCGTTGCGGACGAGCGGTTCGGTGACCCGCCGCTCGCTGTTGGCGAACTCGTGGCCGAACTTCCCTTTCACGCAGGTCGAGAAGTTGTTCGCGGGCGCGTCGTCGGGGTCCTCGACCGGGACGACGCCGAGCGAGTCCCCGTCCTTGCCCCACATCTCGAACCGGCAGCCGACGGCACAGAAGCCACAGGTCGTCTCCTGCTTGTCGATCTTCGAGAGGCGGTAGTCGCTGACCGCGCTGGCGATGTCGAACAGTCGGCCCTCGGGCATCGTGTTCGCCGCGATGCTCTCGGCGGTGTGTTCGCCGGCGAGGAACGCCTTCCTGCCGTACTCTTTCGCCAGGTCGCCGGCCCGGCGCTTGGCCGCCGATGCGAACCTGGCGAGTCCCTCCTTCTCCTCCGCCCTCGGGTCGCCGGGCTCGAACCCGCGGTTGGGGGCGGTGGTGTCGTCGATGGTCTCGGCGTCCTCGTGTTCGATGACTTTCCCGATGGAGTTGCGCTGGGTGAAGCCCGGCAGCGGGAGCGTGGCCGCGCCGCCGATGCCCTTCTCGGTCAGCGAGCCGGTCGGACAGACCGTTGCGCAGTGGCCACAGGAGACACATTCGGAGTCGTGCATCGTCTCGGCGTCGGACTGGAAGCCGATGCGGGTGTCCTCGCCGTGGCCCTCGACCCGGAGGACGCCTTCGACCTGCACGTCGTTGCAGGCGTCGACACAGCGGTTACAGAGGATGCACTTGTTGCGGTCTATCTGGATGAACGAGGAGGTGTCGTCGATTGGCTCGTACTGGTCGCGCTCGTCGAAGACGCCGTATCGGGGGTGGTCGACGCCCTCGCTGATGGCGGCGTCCTGCAGTTCACAGCGGCCGTTGCCGTTGCAGGTGGTACACCGGAGGTTGTGGTTCGACAGCACGAGGTCGAGGTTGACGCTGCGGGCCTCCTCGGCGTCGGGCGCGTCCGTTGAGACGGTGAGCCCGTCCTCGGCGGGGAACGAACACGACGGGACGAGGCCGTGTTGCTCGGTCTCGACCATGCAGGTGCGACACTCGCTCCGCGGGCCGATTTCGTCGCTGCAGTCGCCGTCGCGGTCGTAGTAACACAGCGCCGGCACGTCCGCGTCGTCTTCGACCCCCTCCGCGCCGGGGTCGACGCTGACGACCTCGTCGTCGAGGTCCTGCAAGGCGTCGATGATGGTCGACCCCGGGGCGACGGTGACGGGATGACCGTCGACGGTGAGCGTCGTCGGAGCGTCGGTGGCGGTCCTCACGTCGGGGTCGTTGGCGGTGCCGGTCTCGAACTCGCGGGAGACTGGCGTTTCAGGCTGTGGGTCGTCCAGGTCGGGCACTCGCGGAATCGATTTGTCTGTGTTCATAGTCTCTCAGTGCAGGTATCGGCCGGACAGCGGCCGTTCGTGTGGGCGCGGAACTCGGGTTCGAACTCGTCGATGGCGGTGGTCACCGGTCGCGGTGCGTGCGCGCCGGTCTGGCAGTTGCTCGATTGGCGCATCACGCGGGCGAGTTCCCGTATCTTGTCGCTCTCGAAGGAGCCATCGTAGACGTCACGCAGGAGCTCGGTGAGCTGTTTCGTCCCCTCGCGGCCGGGGACACACCGGCCGCTGTTCTCCACCGACGCGAACCGGGCCCGTTTCCCGGCCGTCTCGACGGCACACCGGCCGCCGTCGAACAGTTCGACGACGCCGTCGGTCCCGAGCCCGGCCGCCCGGAGCGACTGGGCGGTCGGCGCGACGTCGAGGCTCCGAGTGATACCGCCGAGGACGCCGCCGACGCAGGCCATCTTGAACGAGCCGTCCATCTCGACCGCCTCACGGGCCGTCGAGAGGCTGGCGCTTGACCCGAGTTCGACCGTCGCCGGAGCGGCCACGTCGCCGGTGACGGTCACGAGCCGCGTTCCGGGGTCCGCGGCGTCGGCGTCGAGGCTCCCGGGGTCGGCGACGGCCCGCTGGACCTGCGCGAACGTCCGCGGCGTGTGGACGACCGTCGGGCGGCCGTACAGGCCGTGCTCGGCTGGCGTTGGGGGCTGGAGCCGCGGCTCGACGCGGTCGGCCCCCTCCAGCGCTTCGAGCGCCGCCGTCGGTTCGCCGGCGCGGAACTCGTCCGGGCCGGCCACCAGTTGCGGAACGACGGGCAGGGCGCCGGCGGTCGCATCGATGGCCGCTTGGAGGTGGGCCTGCAAGCCGGTGCGGGACTCGTTGACGTAGACGACGGCGTCCTCGGCGTCGACGTGCTCGGCGACCGCCGCGATGCCGTCCAGCACCGCCATCGGCGCGCCAGAGAGGAGCGTGTCGTCGCCCGTCGGGTGGTCGCTGGCGTCGTTAGCGTTACAGACGACCACCGGGTCGCCGTCGGCCGCGCGGGCCGTCTCCCACGCGTCGGCGACCGGTTCGTCGGTGGCGGCGTCCCCGCGGCCCCGGCCCAGCAGACCCACTTCCGCCATGGCGGCGGGCCGCTCGGTCGAGACGAACGACCAGTCGGCCGGTTCGAGCGGAGCCACCCAGCCGCAGGGACCCAGCACGTCGCGGCGGCCGACAGAGAGCGGGCCGCGCTCCGGGATGGGAAGCGATGCCGTTTCGGGGTCGTGTTCGACGACGGCGTCCGCGTCGGTCGTCGGTACGGTCCCCGCTTCCAGTTCGTCGACGATGTCGCGGACGGTCGCTAGCGACGGGTCGCCGTAGAAGGCTGTGCGTCCGTCACTCGTGACCATCACGAGCGGTGTGGCCGCCGTGATACCCGTCGGCCCCGTCTCGACGACCGGGACCGAGTCCGTTGCTGCCCGCGCCGCGGAGCGGACCCGGTCCCCGCGCTGTGATCGCCCGTCCATCGACACCCGGATGACGGTCGAATGAGCGAGAGCCGTGGTTTCCTGTGTCATACTCTGTGCGTCGTGCTGAACGATTAAAAACCCCGGCTGAGTGGTCCGGATGCAATGTCCACTGCCGCTACAAAACACCACGTGTTTATAAATTGATGAGATAGCGATGGCCGGCTCGTTCCGTCGAAACAATGAGGGAGCGGAACGGTCCTACAATCGAGATCATGAATCCACGATTCGAGGAAGTCAAAACTGAGGCGTCAGCCGCGATAACCGAGGCCGACCTGCGCTCGGTGTACACAGGTATCATCCACGAGGACGGCCGCCACGAGTACTACTTCGGTAACGACACTGAAGAGGCGGCCGAACTCCGCGAGGCGGCGGCGATACAGCTCGGGATGGTGCTCCGCGTCCTTGCGGACCGCTCGGACAGCAGCGTCGACGAATTGACGGCCCTGGCGGCTGAACGGGCCGAACAGATGGAGCTACGGTAGGAAACGGAACGGCCGCCTTCGCTAGTCGGTGGTGGCGATAGCTTCGATTTCGACCGCTGCGCCCTTCGGGACCGCACCCACGCCGACGGCGCTCCGTGCTGGTGGGTCCGATTCGAAGAACTCGCTGTAGGCCTCGTTGAACGAGTCGAAGTCGTCGATCTCGTCGAGGTAAACAGTTGTCTTGAGCACATCGTCGAGCGAGAGCCCTTCGGACTCCAGAATCGCTTCGACGTTGTGCAGACACTGTCGCGTCTGGTCGGCGACTGGCTCGTCGTCGAGCAGTTCGCCGTCTGTTGTTAGCGGGAGCTGTCCGGCAGTGATGAGGAGGTCGCCGTTCGACGTAGCCTGACTATACGCGCCGACCGCGGCCGGTGCCTCGTTGGTGCTGATTACGCGCTTCATGTCCGGCCATACCTACCCCGGTCGGATAAACCCCTGTCGTGCCGGGACGCGCTCGCACAACGTTCTCGGGCGCTTACCAGTTGTGTCCGGTCATTGGTTGATGATGACAATCGCAGTCAGCGCCAGCCCGAGGCCCGCGGCTTTCGTCAGGGTCATCGACTCTCCGAAGGCGATGACGCCGATGATTGCGGCAGTGATGAAGTACATCCCGCCGATGGTAGAGACCACCGATGTCGGCCCCACAGTTACGCCGACGAACGTCGAAACCACGCCGATAGCTGCCGCGATACCGGCCGCGCCCGCGAACAACAGGCCTCGATTCGTGACGACGAACGACGCGTCGGAGACGGCGACGTATATGCCCGTGACGACCGTCGCGACTGCATACGACACGAACGCCGCGGTTTCCGGGTCTATTGTACTCGACGCGACGTTGCCAAGCGCGATCCAGAACCCCCACGCGATCATCGTCCCCAGCCCGAACATGACGGCGGCGTTCATCTGTTTTTCCTCCGCGTAAGTCGGTTCCAACTCTCTCTAAGCATCCCTGGCGAACAGCGGCATCTAGGGCTGTACGATTGACGCATTGATCACGTCGTACGGGCCCCACTGTCTTGAGTGCGGTGTCCGCTCGCCGCGTGTTTTTTTATGCCGACTCTGAGAATACCGTGACAATGGATAACGTCCCAAAAGACTCGTCGGACCGGACACTTGAGGACGTGTTCTACCCGGCCGACAGGGTTCCGTTCGTCGAATGGGACGAGCTATCCGGTGCCAAGCCGACGGTCGTCCTGACCGGCGTCGTCACGCTCTTGGCGTTCGTGACCGGCCTTTCGAACCTCAGCCAGGCGTCGCTTGCGATCACTGGTCCACTGACCGCAGTGGTCGACCTTCCGTTACCTGCCGTCCGGTTCGGCGGCGTGTTGTTCGCGTTCGTCCTCGGTCTCGTCACGGTCGGCCTCCAGCGGCGGAAGCGCCTCGCCTGGCGCGCTGGGACCGTCGTCCTGCTGGGCCTGGTCCTGTTGCCCCTTGCCACGTTTCAGCCCACGGACGTGCCCCTGCTGATGACGACGCTGGTCACGTACCCGCTCCTGGTCCGGAACCGCCACCGCTTCGACCAGTCACTGGACCTCTCGCCGATTCAGATTGCGTCGCTGTCAGCGATTTTCGGCGTCATTCTCTACGGGACTGTGGGCGCGTACGGACTGCGTGGCCAGTTTCTCGAACTCGACAGTTGGGGAGACGCCGTCTACTACGTCATCGTCACTATTGCGACGGTCGGGTACGGCGACATCACCCCCGTGACGGCGGAGGCACGGTGGTTTTCCCTCTCGATCATTCTGTTCGGGACCGGCGCGTTCACCGTTGCCGTCGGCGCGCTCATCGGACCAGCTATCGAATCCAGAATGGCAACAGCGTTCGGAGTCATGACTGCATCAGAGCTCACACTTCTCGAGGACCACGTTGTGGTTCTCGGGTACGGAGACGTTACGGCATCGTTGCTTGAGGAACTGGGCGACGAGACCGAGGTCGTCGTCGTCACGCCCGACGAGGAAACGGTCGCGTCGCTGCAGCGCGACGGCGTGAACCTGCTTACCGGCGACCCCACCGACGAGGCTGTTCTCAGAGATGCCCGTGTCGGAACTGCGAGCGGTGTTGTGGTGGGGAGTAACGACGACGCACGCGATGTACTGGCCGTCATCGCGACGAAGAACGTCAATCCGGGCATTCGAACGGTCGCGGCGGCGACAGACGAGAAGCACGTCGAAAAGTTCCGTGCGGTCGGTGCGGACGAGGTTATCAACCCCCGTTCCATCGGCGGGCGGCTTCTGGGACAGTCGGTGCTGGGCCACGAGTCAACGGACTCGTTGCTGACCGGACTCGGGAGCGACGACAGCGACCCTGCCAACTCTGAGTAACCCGGCGACCACTCCAGCGACGATAGTCTCGGCCGTTTCAACGGCGTTCTGGGATAGTAATATATGTTTCCGATACTGAATATTGAGGCATGGCCACCTCGGACGCAAGTGGCATTGCGGAGATTGTCGGCCGGCTACTGATCCCACTGTGTGCCGCGTCCGGGGCGCTCGTGCTTGCGGGGTTCTTTTTTCCGACGCTCGTCGGCGAAGCCGTGACTGGCCCGGTCTGGCTGACCGTCGCGCTCGTGTTTTTTACCTCGGCGCTGTGTTACATTGCGCTGCTCCCGTACTCAGAGGACACCACCGCGCCAGCTGCGGCCGATGTTTTCCTCCGGGTCCGACAGACTGATCTCCGGCAGGCCGTCCGGGAGTTTCTCGCCCAGCACGAGCCGAGCATCCTCGCGTTCCCGGTGCTCGTATTCGCCGTGTTCTTCGGGCTCCAGATCGCATTCCCTGCACGGACGACAGGTGCTGTTGACGCTGCCGCCGCTACCGTCCTTCGCGGCGGCGGTCCACTGTTTCTCGCCGCCGTCTTCCTCTCCGTCTGTTACTGTGTGGTCCTGCTGTTGGGGCCCTGGGGCGACATCAAACTCGGCGGTTCGGACACGGAGCCCAGCTACACCTATCCGACGTACTTCACGCTCGTGTTCACGGCCGGTATCGCGGCCGGACTGGTGTTCTGGGGGCCCACAGAGGCCCTGTTTCACTACAACCAGCCGCCGCCGTACATCGGGGCTACCGCTGGGTCCCAGAACGCTATCGACGGCGCGCTGGTGTACACGCTCTTTCACTGGGGCGTCTCGGCCTGGAGCGCGTACGCCGTCATCGGCGTTCCGATAGCGTACTTCGCGTTCACGCGAGGCGCACCGCTCCGGGTCTCGACGGTGCTCGCACCGGTGCTGGGCACTGACGGGCTGGATTCGGCCTGGACCAAACTGGTCGATACGCTGGCCGTCTTTGCCACTATCGGCGGCATCGCTACCTCCGTCGCACTCGTGAGCGAGCAGTTCCTCGCCGGCATCAATTACCAGTGGGGCGTGGCGGCCGGCGAGGTCGGACCGGTCCTGTTCGTCGGCGGACTGACGCTGATATTCGTCGTCTCCAGCGCGACCGGGATTCACCGCGGCATCCGTCGCATTGCCGGCCTCAACGTTGTTCTGTTCGCTCTGTTCACACTCCTCATGGTCGCTGTCGGTCCACGGTCGTTCGTCCTCGACCGTGGGACACAGGCCCTCGGAACCTACATGCTGGAGTTCGTTCCGTTGAGTCTCCACACAGGCGGACAGTGGGTCGCGGAATGGACCGTCTGGAACTGGTCGTGGTGGTTCTCTTGGGCCCCATTCGCGGGGCTGTTCGTGGCCGCACTCTCCCGCGGTCGGCGGGTCAGAACTGTCGTGTTCACGACCGTCGTCGCAACCTCGGCGGCGACGATGGTCTGGTTCCTCCTGCTCGGTGGCACATCGCTGTTCATCCAGCACACGGGTCGGGCCGATCTCCTCGCCGCTATCGCACAGCGTGGGGGTTCAGAGGCCGTCGCCGGATTCCCGCTGTTGTCGTCGCTGGCGCTGGGGCAGCTCCTGTTGTTCCTGTTTCTTGCGCTCATTATCGTGTTCATCGCCACGTCAGCGGACACCTCGACGCTCGTCGTCTCAGTACTGGCGACGCGCCGGGGCGTGGCACCGTCAACGACGCATATCGTCTTCTGGGGGGTTTTTCAGGGTGTGGTCGCCGTCTCGGTGTTGCTTCTCGGTGGCGCAGAGACGTTACAGGCGCTGGCTGTCCTGACTGGCGGCCCGTTCGCCGTAATCTCGCTCGTGGCGGCTGGCGGGCTGGCTGTGACTTGGCTCCGCGACGAGCGAGGCCACACGTCACTCCTCAGACGTGCTGTCAGGAAACTGCCTGCCATTCAGACCCATCACGACGTGGACCCACCGGAAGAGAAGTAGGCCCGACTCGCGCTGTGTGATCAGGCCTCAGCGATCCCGGTACAGAAGTTCTCGACTAATTGTTTCCCCGCGTCGGTGAGGATACTTTCGGGGTGGAACTGCACGCCGATGTGTGGCTTCTCGGTGTGCTGGACGCCCATTACGATGCCCTGCTCGTCGTTGGTGTGGGCTGTCTCCTCGAGCGTGTCCGGAAGGGCCGTGGCCTCGACGGCCAGCGAGTGATACCGCCCGACCTCGAACGGGTCGTCGACCCCGTCGTACAGCTCCGTCCCGTCGTGGCGGACTTCCGAGGGTTTCCCGTGGACGACACTCGGTGCGTGGCCGACGGGGGTTCCGTGGGCCGCACAGAGCGCCTGATGGCCCAGACAAACGCCCAGGGCCGGGTACTCTGTCTCAGCGAAAACGTCGATTGACACGCCGGCCTCCGCCGGCGTCCCGGGGCCCGGAGAGACGACGATGCCGTCCGGGTCGAGGTCGTGAATGCCGTCCACGTCGATAGCGTCGTTCCGGCGGACGGTTACCTCGTCGAACTCGCCGACGTACTGGACCAGATTGTAGGCGAAGGAGTCGTAGTTATCTATGATGAGTATCATCGCATCTTCTCCATCGGTTCGGTCCCGGACTCGACCGCGAACGACCCCTGTTCGCCGAGTGCCTCGTCGACGGCGGTGACGAGCGCTCGGGCCTTGTCCAGCGTTTCCTGATACTCCGCCTCCGGCTCCGAGTCGTGGACGATGCCGCTCCCGACGCGGAGCCGGTACTCGCCGTCGGAGCGGACCAGCGTCCTGATGGTGATGTTCAGTGTCGCCCGGTCGTCGAAGCCGAACATCCCAATACTGCCGGTGTATGGTCCCCGTCGGGTCTGTTCCACCTCGTCGATAATCTCCATCGTTCGCGGTTTCGGCGCGCCGGTGATGGTTCCGCCGGGGAACACCGCAGCGACCGCGTCGGCGATACGCACGTCGTCGCGCAACTGTCCTTCGATGAGAGAGACGAGGTGCATCACCTCCGAATAGCGGTCGACGCGGCGGTACTCGGCGACATCAACGGTCCCGTACTCGCTGACCTTCCCGAGGTCGTTCCGTTCGAGATCGACCAGCATCGCGTGTTCGGCCCGCTCCTTCTCGTCACTGCAGAGGTCCGACTCGAGTGCCTCGTCTTCAGCCGGTGTCGCACCGCGCGGACGCGTCCCGGCAATCGGCTCCGTGAGCAGTCGGTCGCCGTCGACGTCCAGCAACAGTTCCGGGCTGGCGCTGACGAGGTCGACGCCGGGGAACTCAAGTAGCGCCGAGTACGGGGCGGGATTCACCCGGCGGACAGCGTCAAAGGTATCCACCGGGTGGACGGCCGCCGGGGCGGTCAGCCGGTGCGAGACGTTCGTCTGGAACGTGTCGCCGTCCCTGACGTACTGCTTTATCTGCCGAACGCGGTCGGCAAACGCCGCTTCGCCGCACTCGCTCTCGAACGTGGCCTGACTTGCAGCGGTCGGCTGGGACTGGACGTGGCGCTCGCCGTGGACGGCGTCCTCGGCCAGCTCGCGGGCCATCTCTCGGCCCCGCTCGTACGCCGTCTCGGGCGATCCGTCGATGACTGGACACGCCGTCACGTACAGTTCGACCTCTCCATCATGTGGTTCCTCCCATGCGGCGACACAATCGAAGACGCCCAACTGGAGCCGTGGGAGACCGTCCGATGCAGTCGTCTCCGGGATGTCTTCGAGTTCCCGTGCGACGTCGTACGACAGCCAGCCAAACGCGCCGCACGGATATGGAACCGTACAGTCACCCCGCTCTAGGTGTTCGCGGTCGAGTAGCTCGCCGATAGCTTCGATGCTTGGACTGGCGCTGTCCTGTGCGGGCGTCGCCCCCGCGGCGATCTCGATTTGCTCGACCGGCTCGACGCCGAAATACCCCCACCCGGACTGCCCGCCTGTCGTCTCGAGATAGAACCCGTCTCTGTTCCCGTCACGGACGCGGCGATACGCCTCAAATGGGTCGGTGACCGTGAGGCGTGCTTCGACCGGCACGCGAGCGCCATCGGGGGCCCGTTCTGCAGTTTCGAGGAACGATTCTCTGTCGGTGCTGAACCGGATATCAGTCATAGTGCAGTTGCTCCCGGACGAGAGGCGCATGCCTCTCGGTATGGTTGTGTAGACCAAGCATGGGTCATGACAAAAACTTTCGGTCCCCTGGCCCGCTGCCAGATCTGCTGTCGAATCGTCGACCGATTGTGGTTGCTCGCTGGACGAATAGCCGATGGTATTTCAACGGTTGGACTATTCCGCATCACCCACTATACCCGCTGGGTTTGAGACGGGTATCGAACGCTTGCCCGGCCTCGACCGCTGACTGACAGCAACGATTTCCATTCCCGAACACCTTTTCGGGAAGTCCCGGGCTGAGAACGGATATAACAACAATGACAACGATAATCGACGGGAACGAAATCGGCGACCAGATCACAAAGGGCGTTGCGGCGTGTACGGACACGCTCGTCAGCGAAGGCGTCACACCGGGGCTGGCGACTGTGCTGATGAGCGACGACGGCGCGAGTGAGACGTACGTCTCGATGAAACAACAGGCCTGTGAGGAGATCGGCATCGAGGGGTTCCATTACGAAATCGACGCGGACGAACCGGCCGAGACACTGTTTGCGACCATCGACGACCTGAACGCGGACCCGGCCGTCCACGGGATACTCGTCCAGATGCCGGTCCCCGACCACGTGAACAAGCGTGACGTGCTGGAGCGCATCGACCCGATGAAGGACGTCGACGGATTCCACCCCGAAAACGTCGGTCGACTCGTTGCAGGGAACGCACGGTACAAACCTTGCACGCCCCACGGAATACAGAAAATACTGGCCGAAACTGGGGTTGAGACGGAGGGGAAAGACGCTGTCGTCGTCGGTCGCTCAGACATCGTCGGCAAACCGATGACGAACCTGCTCATACAGTACGGGCCGGGCGGCAATGCGACGACGACCGTGTGTCACTCACGGACTGACGATCTCGCAGAAAAGACTCGCAATGCCGACATCGTGATCGCCGCTGCCGGCGTTCCAGAGATGATAGACGGGTCGATGCTATCGGACGGCACGACGGTCATCGACGTGGGTATCAACCGAGTTGATGCTGACACGGATAAGGGGTACAAACTCGTCGGGGACGTAGACTTCGAGAGCGCCAGAGAGAAAGCAGACGCCATCACGCCGGTCCCCGGTGGGGTCGGACCGCTCACCATTGCGATGCTGATGTACAATACAGTAAAAGCAGCTAGCCTCCAGTCCGGCGTCGATATTACGCTCCCGTAGGACGGAACTACTGTCGTCTACAGGGAGTCTGTGTTACACTGTCTCGACTTCGCCACATTCCGGGCACGTAATCAGGAGTTCACCGGCTGTGTTCTGCCCTCCTTCGATGACGTTGTGGCCACTGGCACACTGTTCGTGCATGTACACTTCGTGGCTGTCGTGCTCACACAGCCAGATGTGGCCTTCCTCCGGTGCTGAAACGATGCCGTGACAGAAGTAGCACTCGCCGTTCATACAGAGACGGTGACAAGCCAGTATCAAATAGCTACCTCTCACTGTGGAATTTCGCTCGTTTCCAGCGTGATTGCGCCAACGAAAACACAACATATAGCAACAATGATAGCTGTTGTTTCAATACTAAGGTGGTTCAGGGCAACCATTCGATATGGACTACTGTTACACAGGTGATGCACACGAGAAACTGTTCGCAGCGTACCGGGCAGATGAAGAGCCATTTCCCACCCAGACACAGATGGAGTTCCCACGACGGGAACACCGAAGGCCCGAAGTCGACATCCTCAAACGATTATTTTTCCCAACCTGCTGGAACGCCGTTGAACTGGTCCGGGACGAACTCGCTGTTTTGGATAGTCTCGACACCCTGGGCGGCCTCTTCTTTGCCGGCATCAGACCGTACTCCGGATCGGACCCCGCTGAAACAGTCGATGCCGTCATTGAGCAACTCCCAGCGGTTCGCAGGCGACTCAAAAAAGACGTCGAGGCCGCGTTCAAAGGCGATCCGGCGGCGAAGACGTACATGGAGATAATCCGGTCCTATCCGGGGTTCATGGCGATACTCGTACAACGGGTCGCACACACCCTCTACGAGGCCGATGCCTCCGAGTACGCTCGCGAACTCACCGAATACGCGAAGACTGAGACCGGCATCGACATCCACCCCGGAGCCGAAATCGGCGACCATTTCTTCATCGACCACGGAACCGGTGTCGTCATCGGTGAAACAACCACCGTGGGGGAGTGGGTCCGCCTCTATCAGGACGTGACGCTTGGCGCACTCCACTTCGAGGCCGACGAGAGCGACGAACACAGATTAAAAAAGGGATACAAACGACACCCCGATATCGGCGACCATGTCGTCATCGGCGCGGGAACGAAAGTGCTGGGCGCTATTACGGTTGGTGACCACGTCAGCATCGGGGCGAACTCTTGGGTCACCGACGACGTTCCGGACGATACGAAAGTGTACGTCACAGACCACCCGACTCAGGAGCGGAAACGAACCAAGTGAACTGAAACTGCCACTGCGCGGTTTCCGAGACTGCGCTGCTCGTACGAATCGACCGGACAAACGGTTCTGAAACGCGTAGCCCGCACGGGACCCGCTCAGCCTGATCTCATCAGTCCAGATACAGGACGTGTCTCTGGTTTTCTAGATTAGAATAACAACTGTACCAGCATTAGGTTCTGTTTCAATCGCTCTCGCCGTTTTCCCTAATCGTCACCGGGAACGAACTCAGCAACACTGTTCAGGTTTCGTGACCAGACGCCCTCACCACGGTCGAGTCCGTCGTTCCACTTCCCCACAACGGTCGAAACTGCGAAGTCGCCAGTGACGTTGTTCATCGTCGCAATCCGTCCGAGGATTGGGTCCACGCCGGTGACGAACCCAACGAGCGTGAACGAATACACCCGCTCGGCAATCTGCAGGTCTTCGTCCGCATTACGCATCGTGACGGGGAGCGTTCCGCTCGACGACCGAGTTGCGAATGCAGTCACTATCGCGTCCTTCGCCCCGCTGAGGAACGCAATCGAGGAGACATCAGCGACCACGCCCATCAAGAAAACGAGATAGGTGAAGCCGATGTGAATGACGATTGCGATTGTGACTGCCAGCACGAGCTCGCCCAGCGAAGAAAACAGGCCGATGCCTTCGGTACCGATTCCGGACGCCATCAACGCGAAGACGCCGAGGACACCGAATTCGAGCACCTCTCGGACGATGACGAACATCGCTTCAGCACCCACTTCAAAGGCCTCGAACACTGAATCGACGCTCTCGGCGAGCGCGTCTTTCTGGGAGCGGACATACGTCAGCGCAATTCCAAACACGATGACGAAAAACACCGTCGCCAGCAGATTCCCCCTCCGCGAGCGCCCCAATTGGATTGTTCGGCACGATACCGAGAATCACATCCAGCAACGACGGCGGCGCTTTCGATTGTGCTTCACCGCCGCCGAATTCGAGCCCACGGCCCGGCTGAAGCACGGTTGCAACTGCAAGGCCAATGATTCCTGCGAGGGTCGTCGTCAGGGCGTAGAGGCCGACTGTCGCACCACCAATCTTCCCAAGCTTCGAGGGGGAGAGCTGTCGAATCCCGGTCAGTAGTGTGAAGACGAGAATCGGGATGACCAGCATCTTGAGCAGTCGAAGGAAGCGGTCGCCCACTGGCCTGACAACGGCCATCTGCTCCCCAAACGCGATCCCGGCACCTGTTCCCAGTACGAAGGCGACGAAGATGCACCAGATGAGTGGGATGGCACGATACCGGCTCCATAGTGTCTGAGCGGATCGTATCATTCGGCAACGGGCGATCTTATAAAAACCCGTCAGCCCCGCCAGTATGTGCGACCGGCTATGATGCGGTCTTCGCCTACAAGATTCCGTTTGCAGACGCGTTTCTCGGCAAATGGCAAGTGCTGACGCTGAGCCGCTGAAAAGATAGCAGAATAACGGTTGCAGTTCGCTTGTTTTCAGAAGTACGACGCCGTTGTCACTCCTGCCTGACGGCCATACTTACTGTTTCCCGCTTCGCTGTCGATTTTCTCGATCCCAGCAACAGGGTCCAGTCGGGGCTGTTCAGCAGACCGGTCTCGGTCAGTCGGCCGGTGGACTGGCTTTCGGTTCGACGACCCGACGAAGCTCCGCTCGCAGCGCCGTCCACTTCGCCGCAATGAATCCCAGTAGGATGCACACGAACCCGCCGATGGTAGCGAGCGTGACCTGCTGATCGAGCACGATCCAGCCGGCGATCGCGGCGAACAGCGGAATAACGTACTCGATGAAACTCATCTCGATAGGCCCCAGCTGGTCAAGTAACCGGAAGTACAGCAAGAAGCCACCGATGCCGGCGATAGCCGACAGATACAGAAGCGCCGCAACTGCGGACGGCGTCCACGATGCGTCCGCGAACGACTGTCCGGGAAGCACGAGTACGGTGAGATGGAGCACCGCGGCCCCGATACCCATCAACCACGCCTGGTGGCCAGAAACGACATCGACGGGCTGGTGGTGTGCGTGATGACCGCTGGGATGGCGAAAGCCAGCGCTGACGCGAACACGAGCGCGATCCCGATAGTACTGCTGAAGAGGTTCGCCGGGTCAGGGTCAGCAATCACGACGACGCCGGTGAACCCGAGTACCACGCCAACACCAGTATTTGCGGTAAATTTGTCGTCGCTGGATGCGAGTTTCGTGAGTGCGGGCGTTACGACGGGAACGAGACCGAGCAGCACGGCGGCGACGGCCCCGGTGACGTACTGTTGCCCGGTGAACAGGAATACGTGATGTATCCCGATCATAAGCGTCCCACCCGTGAGGACGTACACGTAATCGTCGTGGGTCTGTGGCCGTTCTAGAGACCCTGTGACACCCAGCGCGGCAAACAGGAGAACGGAGGCGATGTCGAAGCGTGCGGCGGCGAACGGTACCGGCGGCAGGTCAGCGAGGCCGACATCTGTCGCCATGAATGCAGTACCCCAGATCGCAGCCAGAAGGAGAAAGCAACCGGTCGTTCGATAGCGACTCATTCAGCTGTCGGTCACCACCCGATGGTAAAAGCACCGTCGAAGCCTGTCGCAAATGGCTATAGTAGCCATTGAAAATCAATGCACACCTGATCGCACGAGAGCAGTGCGATCAGTGTGTAAATCGTTTCAATTGTTACTATAGATGTTGCCACTGCGTCAGCGAACACCTGACGCAGTGCTAATTGCTGGGCGGCATCTGTTCGTGGCATGCTCGCTCGGGCTGAGTACGTCAGTGAGTACCGTCGAATGGGTCCTGTTCTCACACCGAACACAGCGTCTTCTTTCGAACAGATATCTGGATATCGTGGCCGATATCTGAAACAGGATCTGCTGCTTCTGGGAACCCACCACGGATCATATACTGAGATACTGCGTGATTTTGAGGGTATATACTTGCAGATGGATATGAGGCCACGCTGTCGGAATGTGTTTTAAACAGCCTAAAACTGCACGTTTGCGATCGACTATGTGCGCCAGATTTGCTCGAAAAACACGTTTCTGGGCATCTCCTGCACAGTTCTCATGAATATGCACCGAACACATTTGAGTATAGACTAGCGGGAAGTATACCAGAGACACAACGCGAGACTCAGAAAATACTTGATTCTATTTCCAGGTCTGTGGCCACACTTTCGGGCAGTGTCTCCCTGCCCTGTTCCGTTCCTGTTTCTTGGTGACTGTCGTGCCACGCATTCCACGTTCACACTCCTCCGTGCTTAGTGACGACTCTGTTGTATCGGCCGCTTCGAGTCCCATGGTTTCAATACGCCCTGTTATTTCATCCGCACATAGTGTGTCTCAGCCGCCAATGTTACTCGCTAGACCGTTTTTCGGTGTCGTCCGAGAATCGCCTGCTGGCCGTTCGCTACCCGAATTGACTGCGTTTTTGAGTTCCAGCTTCGATACCAGTACTACACTACGATGAGCAAACGATCTCCTCCGACAGAATGACACCACAGGCTACTGATTCCGATGTTTCGGATGCCACTGCTGGGACAGCTATCCCAACAGCCAACTCGACGTGATGGCTCGTGGCTGGCGCGAGCCTGATCTCGATAGGACTGGCCGCATACGAGATCGTTCCTGTGAGCGTCACACCGCTAATTCAGGACTCACTACGGGTCGGGCCGACAGCGGCCGGCCTCCCCGTCGGGGTCATGTTCGGGTCCGCCGTCGTCGTCAGCCTTCCTGCCGGTGCTGTACTGGATCGGGTCTTCGATGGCAGACGGCGACCGGTCGTGCTGTGGTCGTTCGGCCTTGCTGCTCCGCTTCTTCTCGGGTTTATGCAGCTTCGCTCGCTGGCGCTGCTCGTCGCCATCCTTCTGCTGATCGGATTTGCCGTCCAACTGACGCTTGGCCTCTCGTTTACGTACGTCCGAGAGGTCGTTGACCTGCGGGTCGCTGCAACGGCGGTCGCATTCCAGACTAGTATCGGCCTTGCGGGTGCGTTCGTTGCACCGATAGCCGGCGGAATCGTGATGAACAGAGCCGGATTCGATCCGGCGTTTCTACTGGCTGGTGCGGTCGCTGTCGCCGGTATCATTGTCACCTGGCAGGCCCCAGAGCCGGGACGCAAGTAGGGTCGGACGCGTTGAACTCCGTCGTTCACGGGTCGGTTCCGAGACCGCGGTTTGCGATGTCGGTCCAACTGATCTGTCGTTAAACTGTGTAGTGCAACCGAATGTCACCAGAGATGACGAACGGCGGGCGACAAAAGCGTAGCAGTCGCTGGAGATGGTTCGATCTCAGAAGCACAGACAAGCGGTAGCCGACGAGGACGACGTTCCCATTGGGGCTGTCGAAGCGGTCGCCGACGAACTGCCAGATTACTCACGGATAATCAGATATATATCAAATACCCTATGCAGCGCTGGACGGCTGGATTACTTATTGTAGCTATCCGGAATCAGCACGACGCCGTGGAGGTCAAAGAGGTCGGAAACAACCGACTCGATGCGACTGAAGTTCGGTGGCAGCGCGACTGCCGGCAGATAGAAATCGTCGTTTGAGAACTTGCTGTCCCTGGTGGATTGGGTTTGTGTTTCGATCATATCAATATAAGATATTGCGTATAGCCTCCTAAGCTCATTGGGGGATAATTACGGGTCTTTATCACAGATAATTATAGATTATTGTTAATGCATATCCTCCACAATACGCGTGCTACTCAACGAATTTAGTGGATAGCTGACACACAGCTTCTGAGTTGTTTTAGGTTTCTTCGGCGTTTTGACTACGCTCGTACTCATGTTCTCATTGGTGAAAATACAATCTCCTACCGCAATCGGTACTATTTGGGTCGGCAGCCATCTTTTTATTTTTGCCCTCGTGTGTGGACCTGTGCATGTAAACATTGACGTAGTGTACCTGCGTATATCCGGTAGTTCACATACGATGACGCCCAGCTATCGAACTGGCACTCGTCTTTGACGCTTCGACAGCAGTCTCCGTACCACAACATGTCAATAACGACTAAGATACAGATCGAACACGAACGCCTCGCTCTGGTTCCAACCTTACAGAACCTCGAAGATGTAACAATCCGTGTCATCACGCAGGGGAACACCGATCCGGGGTCGACTGTGTTCCCGTTCCTCATCGAGTATCACGACCGGGAACGACTTGAGAAGATGCTCGCGACCGACCCGACAGTCCAGAGCTACGAACTTGTCGATTGGACCGACCAGACCGGCATCTACTACATCGAACACACCCCCGAAACGAAGCTCATCAGTTCTGTCGTTACCGATGTCAACGGCTTTCTCGTCCATACAGAGACGAAGGGCAACGGGTGGCTCGTCCGACTCTTGCTCCCCGACCGTGAGGCACTGAATACCATCTGGGAGTACGCAAACGAGAACGACATTTCCCTCGATATCATCGAAATATACGGAAACACGGACAGCGGCGGCGAGTCGTCGTACGGATTAACCGATGAACAGCGGACCGCCCTGACAACCGCATACGAAAACGGCTATTTCGGAGAGCCCAGGGACATCTCCTTGAACGAAGTTGCCGATGAAATCGGGTTGTCCTCGACAGCAATGAGCGGCCGGCTCCGCCGCGGGATGCGGAACCTCATTGCGGCAACAATAATTGACAGAGAGAAGTGAGTTCACAGATCTGATCTCAGCGGGCGCTTGGAAGGAACTCTCATTCGATGTACCAGCTTGTACCCATTTTGTGGCACATATTATATCTGAATATGTAGATCTGTTGATATCCTATTCTTCAGACATATTCTCATCTGAAACAGTCAGTAGTTGAGAGCTGCATACAGAGTATAATGGTTTTACTTCCATCAGATAAAAGAATACGTATGGAATGGAACAAACTATCTATTATCGCTTTTTTACAGTTTATTTTCGGTTCCTTTCTCGCCATTCAGAACTTTCTTAACTCGAAAATGATCTTTGCAGCCGCTTGGGCAGTCGTTGCAGGTGTTGGGATCATTCAGGCTTGGAAATTCCGCAGCTCGGAGCCTCTCCAAGTCTAAACTCTATCTTCATTCACCGCCTGTATTGACCGCAGGAGGGGGCAAAATATGTCACCTATTGAGGGTTTCAACAGAGCCGAATATGTGACTTGTCTAGCGGTACGACTCTACTTTGATCGCCCCCTCGAATCTTTTTGACGATAGACTGGCCGTAGCGCAGTCGCGTCTTTATTATATCCCAACCACACGCTCAACGCTGTCGCGGCGAAGACGAGGTACACGGGGAACAGGAGGACGAGGGCGTATCCAGCAAACAGCGGAGTCAGAATGTCTAGCCAGTAGAGGGTCGTAATTCCCGCGAGCCCACCGACAGCGCTCGTGACGATCCCCAAGCGAAACGCCTGCGCGGCGGCGGGTCCGGGCGACAGGTGAATTGTATCCATACGATGTTTTATATGGCTGACCCTCATAAGTCGCGCGCGAGGGACGGTATCAAGGTCCGGGTTAGCATTGGTATGCCGATATCGTACTGATGCGGTCGCAAACGGCGGAACTACGATACCCGAAAGTAGCCTGAAACCCCACTGTGTATCCAGCTCGTCAGCGGGACTGATGTGTGTGTTTCGAGCGGTGGCCGCACTCATCGACTGGGACGGACTTATTACCAGCAGCGCGACAAAGTGGTGTCTATGAAGGTCTCGTTGATCGCCGCCGTCGCAGCTAACGGCGTGATCGGCGCTGGCGGCGACATTCCGTGGCAGTATCCCGAAGACCTGAACCACTTCAAACAGACAACAGTCGGTCATCCCGTGATTATGGGGCGGCGAACCTTCGAAAGTATTCGGCGTGACCTCGATGGCCCGCTGCCAAAGCGACTGAACATCGTCTTGACCACGACACCGAATCGGCTTCCCGACAGTGTCACGGCCGTTACCTCGACGACGACAGCGTTGACAGAAGCGGCCGATAGTGGTGCATCTACGACATACGTCATCGGTGGGGCGACGGTGTATGAGCAGTTTCTCCCGCGGGCCGACGAGCTAATTCTGACCGTGCTAACCGAACCTTTCGACGGCGACACGGTTTTTCCGACAGTCGACTGGTCGTGCTGGATTGAGACGGAACGAACGACACACAGCGAGTTTGCTATCGTTAGATACACTCGCACCAGCGGTGACTCGGAGTGAGCCTTGTCTGCGCAGTTACAACGGCTCTGTGCCGGTCGACCGCCCCTTCCAGTTTCAGCCGCGTACTGCGAGGACGCATTCTAGTGAATATTCCTGCTCAGTAGATGTTACACAGCGGCTCAGAGCGTCTTCGCTCCCGCTAAACTCTACCCGGTACATAAAACCCAGAAGCAAGTAACAATATCTTTTATTAGCATTTCACATCTCCTTTCAGAGGCATGACCGGTAACGAGGAACATCCCAACCATCCCAGTGTCGACCAGTCAGACCGGACCGTCCCCCGTAACCTCCGCCAGACTGGTGACCCCAACATCGAGATGTTGGTGTCGACGCGCGTTCGAAAGTCCCCGTTCTTCCACAAGTCCTTCAACGAGGAGGGTGCGTGGCGGGCAACCGTCTACAACCGCCTCTATCACCCGCGCGGCCTCATCGAACCCGAAGACGGCGGCGTGATGAAAGAGTACGACGCACTGACCAACACTGTCACCCTTTGGGACGTCGCCGTCGAGCGACAGATCCGTGTCAAAGGACCTGACGCCGAGGCGCTGACGAACTACGTTGTCACACGCGACGTGACGGGTATGGACGCCATGGACGGGAAGTACGTCATCCTCTGTAACGAGGACGGCGGCGTCCTGAACGATCCTGTCCTCCTGCGCCCCGAAGAAGACGAGTTCTGGTTCTCCATCTCGGACTCGACGCTGATGCAGTGGCTCCAGGGAGTCAACGTCGACAACGACTTCGACGTCGAAATCGACGAGATCGATGTCGCACCGATGCAGATTCAGGGCCCGAGGGCGCTCGACGTGATGGTCGACGTCGTCGGCGAGGAAGTCAAAGACGTCCCGTACTACGGCCTGATGGACGCCGAAATCAACGGTGCCGACGTGCTCATCAGCCAGACCGGCTTCTCCGGTGAGAAAGGGTTCGAGATTTACGTCCGAAACGCCCACGAAGACGCCGAGCGGGTGTGGGACCCCGTCATGGCGTCCGTCAAAGACCACGACGGCCGTCAGATCGCGCCGGGACACCACCGCCGGATTGCCGCCGGTATCATGTCCTGGGGACAGGACCTCGACCACGAGACCTCCCCGTTCCAGGTCAATCTGGGCTATCACGTCCCTGACGACAAGGAAGCCGACTACATCGGCAAAGAGGTTCTCGAAGAGCAGAAAGAACAGATCGAGAACGGCAACTACCCGTTCGAACACAAACTCATCGGCCTGAAGATCGCCGGCGAGCCGATCCGCGACTACGCCCCCGACTTCTGGCTCATCTCCGACCCGGACACGGGCGAGGAATGCGGGTACCTCACCTCGCCGTGGTGGAACCCGGATCTGGAGACCAACATCGGCATGGGCTTTGTCCCGGCTGAGAAGATTCAGGAAGTCACCGACACGCCGCTCAACGACGAAATCTACGACGAGGAACTGGATCTGGAGTTCCAGGTCCATCTCCCAGACGAGTACGCCGACGAGCCCGGTGAGCCGGTGTTTGCCACCGCTGCGAAAGTGCCGTTCAAGGAGTCGGTCAATCCGAGCGCCCGCGAGCAGGCGAAACTCAACGCCCGTAAAGAGGCCGAAAGCGACGACTAACACCACTCCGTCTGTCCCACTTTCGAGCCGTAGCCCTACGCTTTCGGCTATCGCGCCGCTCGTTTTCGTGCAATCTGGCCAGTCAGGAATCGAATCTTTCTCGCTTGAGCGTCGTCGAGACACTGTCCGTCGGGTCCGACGTTGTTTCTACGGTCGCCGCAAGCTCTGCACAGACCTGTTCGAGCTCTCTGAGCATGGACATCACGAGCCACGAATCATCGTGAGAGGGCCCGCGTTCGTAAGCGATCTGCGTGGACTCGGCTCCCTCGTATCGATGGTAGTTCCGGACGCCACGCTTGGTGAGCGAGCACTTGGCGTCCATCGCTTTGGGTCCCAGAAACGAGCCCGCGAAGGCGTGGGCCACCGGGTCGCGGAGTCAGGTTGCAGGCCTCCACCGGGATGGCCGGCGGGACCACACCACGGTTCTACCGATCTGCCCGCCTCGTTCGGTCCTACTCGTACAGCGTGTACTCGTCGGTCAGTTCGTCCACGCGGTCGCTGACCTCCGCGACGACCTCGTCGTCGTGTGGTGCGTCGATGACCTCACAAATGAGATCCGCGACTTCTCGACAGGCGTCTTCGCCGAACCCGCGCGTCGTCAGTGCCGGTGTCCCCGCACGGATGCCCGAGGGGTTGAACGCCGAGCGGGTCTCGCCCGGGACGGTGTTGGCGTTGAGGACGATACCGGCTTCCTCCAATGCTTCCTCGACCTCCTTTCCGGTCGTATCTGGGTGCGACGGTCGGAGATCGATGAGCACGAGGTGGTTGTCCGTGCCGCCGGAGACCAGCGAGAGGCCGTGCTCCTCCAGTCGTTCACCGAGTGCGATTGCGTTGTCGACGGTCTGCTGTGCATACTGCTCGAACTCCGGGGTTAGTGCCTCGCCGAAGCCGACGGCCTTGCCGGCGACGTTGTGCATCGCGGGCCCGCCCTGGGCGCCGGGGAAGACGGCAGCGTCGATGCCGTCAGCGTACTCCTCATCGCACATGATGATGCCACCGCGCCCGGCACGGATGGTCTTGTGCGTCGAGCCGGTGACAAAATCGGCGATGCCGACAGGCGACTCGTGGACGCCAGCGGCGACCAGCCCGGTGATGTGGGCGATGTCCGCGAGGTGGTAGGCGTCGACTGCGTCGGCGGCTTCCTGAATCCGTTCGAAGTCGACCTCCCTGGGATATGCCGAATACCCCGAGACGATGATGTCCGGGTCGAAGGATTCGGCTGACTCACGGAGTCCCTCGTAGTCGATGTACCCGGTATCCTCGTCGACCTTGTACTGTTCGACCTCGTACACCTGACCGGCGAAGTTCGCCGGGTGGCCGTGCGAGAGGTGGCCGCCGTGTGTCAGGTCAAGCGAGAGGATTTTGTCGCCGGGTTCGAGTGCGGCGAGATACACGCCCATGTTCGCTTGCGAGCCCGAGTGTGGCTGGACGTTGACGTGGTCCGCGCCCCACAGCTCTGTCGCGCGGTCGATGGCGAGGTCCTCGACATCGTCGGCGTACGCACAGCCGCCGTAGTACCGCTCGCCGGGATACCCTTCCGCGTAGTTGTTCGTCAGCTCGGAGCTCTGGGCCTCCATCACAGCCTCGCTGACGTGGTTCTCGCTGGCAATCATCGCCAGTGTGTCGTTTTGCCGCTGGCGCTCGCCGTCGAGCGCGTCAGCTACCGCTGGGTCCGCTTCACGAACAGTCTCGTACGTCATACTGCGTTCAACGGCCTGGTAACGTAATAATCTGCGTACCGACGCAACCTATCAGAACAGTGGCTGATTGTGGTGACTGGTACGCAGCTACGGTCTCTGGTGGCGACTGGAGGGGACAGGACTAGCACAACTGGCTCCACCCGCCGCTGTCGTGAGGCCAATATTGCATCTCAACATAGATTCATATGTGAATTGTTCATACATTCCAATGAACATGTCTGAACAGACCAGACGTGACCTTCTGAAACGGCTCGGAGTCGGAAGTACAGCCGGTGTCGTGTCGCTAGCTGGGTGCGCTCAGCAGTCAGACGATGGCGGTGGTGACGGAGAGGCAACGACCACGGAAGCCGGTGACGAGTCGACCAACACGGAGAGCGGCGATGGTGACAGTGGTGGCGGTGAATCGATTACAATCGGGACGCTGTTCCCTGTCACGGGCACCAACAGCGCATACGGCGGTGGCCATCAGGAGGCAGCCAATTTAGCCGCCGAGGAAATCAACGAGGCAGGTGGTCCGCTGGACCGTGAGGTCGAAACTATCAACCGCGACACGGAAGGGAACCCCTCTCGGGCGGCCCAGAAGTTCCGGACGATGATAAACGAAGAAGGCATCGTTGGACTCGTGGGCCCGTACTCAAGTGGTATCGGGACCACGCTCGCGCCGGTCGCTCGCGACAACCGGGTGATGGAAGTGAGCAACGGGAACACGTCCCCGGCACTCGCAACTGCGGGCGTCAACGAAGACAACGGCGTGAAATACTACGGCCGGACCGCACCGAACGATGTCCAGCAAGCGCTCGTGATGGGGCGGATACTGAACCAGCGCGTCGAAGCCGAGACGGCAGCGTTCCTCTACGTCGACAATCCCTATGGGCAGGGGCTCGCTGAGCAGGCCAGCGAGAACTTCGAGGGTGAGACACTGAGCATGGTCGGCTACTCCCAGCAGACGAACGACTACACGTCGACGCTGGATTCAGTATTCGAGGGCGACCCCGACGCCGTGGGAGCGGTGATGTACCCGGGGAACGGTCGGACGATACTGAACCAGTGGAGCCAGGGCGGCTACGGCGGACAGTGGGTCGCCGCCGAGGCTATCCTCGCACCGCAACTCCTGTCGGATCTCTCCGACATCGTCGAGGGCATGTATATCACGTCCCCACAGACTGCCAACAGTGAGACGTTTATCAGCAATATGGGTGGTGAGAGCGCAGTCACACAGTTCGCACCCCACGCCTACGACGCGACCTACCTGGAGGCGCTGGCGATACAGCAGGCCGGGGAAGCCAGCGGAACGGGTATCGCGGAGAACATCCGCAGTGTCTCCCGGGGCGACGGGACGACGGTCGGAGTCGATGAGTTCGGGGCCGGCAAGGAGGCCCTCGCAAACGGCGAGAGCGTCAACTACGACGGGGCCTCCGGCTCGGTTGACCTCAACGAAAACCTCGAGCCGGTCGTTCCCTACCGCATCCTCGAAGTGACAAGCGGTGAGGCCGAAGTCATCGAGGAAGTTCCCCTGAGCTACTTCGAGGGCAAGATGTAGCCGGCCGCGCTCGCCCCGTCGCCCGCTACTGGGGCGGCGTGTGGCTTTATTTCGCCGACAGCTATACTACCGGTATGAGCGTCGATATCGAACCGGAGTGGCAGCCGGCGACCAAGCTGAACGTCATCGGCGGAGCGGTCGATTTCACGGCCATAGATCCGCTCCCCGATGGCGTCACCCGCGACCAGATCGAGGAGATTTGCTACACGGTCCGTGAACTCTACGGCGACTACGTCGATGAAATCGTCGCTGAGACGACCCTCTCACAGCGAGAGGCCCAGACGTGGGTACTCCGGACTCTCGCTCACGACGGCACCGACCCGCTCTCCTATGAGGCGATTGGACTGTACATCTGGGCCATTGGCCGTGCGACGGAGGGCGACCCGCTCTCGCGGACCATCGTGACGGAGTATTACGACCGGGCCGAGACGAAGGTCGAGCGTGCCGAGGCGACGGTCAAGCGGACCGGGCCACCGCCGTATCCGGATGACGTGTATGATACCCCCGCGCTGCTCTGGGTCGATGCACCGGTCGCCGAGCGGCTCCAGCGACACCGGCAACCGAACGAAACGTTCAGTGACTGCCTCGCCCGACTGCTGGACGAGTCCGTTTCAGCGGTCACCATCGAAGCGTTCGTCGAGGCCTACCTGACCGAACGGGACGCCGACTATGTAGCGGTCGACACCGTCTACCCCGACTGGGATGCCAAACTGCACGTGGTCGTCGGGGTGCCGGCGGAGGGTCCGAAACCCGACGCGGTCGCTGACGCCACGATGTTACGAGTGGACGACCGCACATATGATTTTACCGTCAGCGAGGAGGTCGGTCCCATCCACGCGGACTCTCACCTCGTCGTGTCAGCTGAGACAGCGGACACGTCGGTTGCAGTCGCGGACGGAGCTGACAGACTCGGAACGGCACTTGCGGGCGTCGAGCGTTCGCTCCCGGACCTGGTATCCCATCTCCGCTCCGTGGGCGCAACAGCACTCGCCGTCGGGACTGAACCTGCCGGCGCTGGCGCACACCTGTTCCCGGTTTTCGAGGGGGAGCCGGCTGCGGAACCGCTAGCTTCGCTCGAACGGATAACGCTAGACGAACGGACGCTGGACGTGGGTCGGGTCTCGCCGCTGAGGATGGCTGCATATCGGGACCGAAGCGAGACAACAAGACTGCTGTGGGCGCGCGATGACGGGCCTCTGGAACAACGGGCGCTCCCTGATGACCCACTCGGCCGGCGGGAACTGCTCCCGGACGCAGTGCTCAGAACGAGCACTTAACCGCCGAGATACAGCTCACCGACCTCGTCGCTGTCGAGCAGGTCCTGTCCGCTCCCGGCGAACTCGTTCTCTCCCATATCCAGTACGTAGCCTCTGTCCGAGACTGACAGCGCTTGACGCGCGTTCTGTTCGACCATGAGAATCGCCGTCTCGGTTTCGTCACGGATTCGAACGAGGCGGTCAAACATGTCGTCTACAAGGTCCGGAGCCAGACCGGCCGAGGGCTCGTCGACGAGGAGCAGTTCTGGGTCGAGCATCAGCGCCGAGGACAGGGCGAGCATCTGCTGTTGTCCCCCGGACATGGTTCCGGCCTTCTGGTTCTGTCGCTCACGGAGAACCGGGAACCGCTCGAAGGCGTCCTGGAAGTCAGCTTCACTCACGTCCGCGTCGATGTACGCCCCCATTTCGAGGTTCTCCCGGACGGTGAGTGTCGGGAAGACGTTCTCCCGCTGGGGGACGTAACACAGCCCCTGTTCGGTCACCTCGTCGGCCCGGAGGTCGGTAATGTCGGTTCCGTCGAACGTGACTCGCCCTGCCCAGCAGTCGATGAGGCCGTAGATAGCCTTCATCAGCGTCGACTTCCCTGCCCCGTTCGGACCGATGATAGTGACGATCTCCTCCGCACCGACATCTATGTCGACGCCGTGGAGAATTTCCGCGTCACCGTATCCGGAGACAACGCCCCGTGCTTCGAGCAGTGCCATCTCAGTCCACCCCCAGGTAGGCGTCGATGACACGCTGGTCGTCCCGAATCGTAGCCGGTTCGCCTGCGACCAGTTTCTTGCCCTCGTTCATGACGATGATTGTATCACAGAGATCCATGATGACTTCCATGTCGTGTTCGACGATACAGAAGGTGTATCCCTCGTCCCGCAACGCTCTGATGCGGTCGGTCAGCTTCTCGGTCAGCGCCGGATTGACGCCCGCGACCGGTTCGTCGAGGAGGACGAGTTTCGGGTCGAGCATCAGCACCCGGCCCAGTTCCAACAGTTTCCGCTGGCCGCCCGAGAGATTGCCGGCCAGTTCTTCGGCGACGTGGTCGATTTCGAGCAGTTCCAGCATCTCCGTCGCCCGCTCGTACAGTTCCCTCTCTTCCTCGGCGACGGCGTCACGGCGGAACCACGCGTTGGCGAGGTTCTCCCCGGCCTGTTGCTGGGGGGCGAGCATCAGGTTCTCCCGGGCGGTCATATCGCTCAGCTCCCGCGTAATCTGGAATGTCCGGGCCAGTCCCTCTCGAGCCAGCATGAACGGCCGACTGAATTTGTGGCCTTCATATGTGGCTTTGAATTGCTCCTGTCCGAGGTAGACGCCGGCGCCGAGGCCCGCACCAAGCGCGCCAGCGCCCAGACTGGCCGCGGTGCCGAGCCCGGCGGCCCCGAAGGCCGCGACAGCACCGATGCTCCCGAAGGTGAGTCCTGACGCACCCCCCCAGATGAGCTGTTCGTCGCTGCTTGCCGTCATCAGATCCTGTAGCGACCGCCCGTCGTAACGAACGGTCCCGCTGTCGGGCTTGTAAAACCCGCTGATGAGATTAAACGTCGTTGTCTTGCCGGCGCCGTTAGGCCCGATAAGCCCCGTTATCGAGCCTTCCTCGATGTCGAAGGTGGCACCGTCGACGGCAACGATGCCACCGAAGGTCTTCCGGAGGTCCTCTACTTCGAGAAGTGCGCTCATTCGTCGTCACCTCCGTCGGCACGGGCGGCCACGTCGCCTTCCCGCTGTGGGGCCTGGGATTCGTTGGCCCCTACAGGCGTGCTGTAGTTCGCTTTCCCCAGCAGTCCGTCCGGCAAATAATACAGCACGATGAGGAACAGAATCCCCATGACGACGAGACGGAAGGCGACCACGTTGACGCGCAGTGCTGGTGGGAAAAACGACGCGATTTGGGTCGTCGCCTGCTGGAAGGCCCAGAACACGGCGGCCCCGAGGACCGTCCCCTTGTTGTTGCTGGGCCCGCCGATGAAGACGATGAGCAGGGCGATGAACGTCACCCGCGGCGCAAACGTGACGAAGGTGAGCCCCTGAGTGTACATCGCCCACAGCGCCCCCGCGAAACCGGCCAGCGCCGAGCCGATGACCATGCTCTGTATCTTGTACACGAAGGGGTCCTTGCCCAGCGAGCGCACCACGTCTTCGTCGTTCCGGACTGCCCGAAGCACGCGGCCGAACGGCGACCGGGCGGTTAGTTCCAGCACGTAGTAGGCCCCGATCAGGAACAGGACAAAACCGGCCAACAGGAAGCGCTGGTAGTCGACCTGCACAGTCAGATTCCCGACAACAGCCGCGATGTAGTCCACGCCGACATCCCCGCCGAAAGCCAGTATCCACACGAGGTTCTGTAGCAACGCTTTGAGCGCCGGCCCGAGTTGCCCGCTACTGAGGGGTCCGACTAGCGGAATGACGAAGTACCAGAGAGCGACAAACCACAGCGCCGCGACGCCGACTATCTGGACTTTCGCCGCGGCGAACCAGTCCCGCGACTGAACGGCACGGTAGAACCCGCCGACGACGAGTCCGAGCAGGAGCAGGCCCCCGGCGATCTTGACTGCCACGGCATCGGCGTAGGGGACCGGCAGCAAGGCGACGAGGAATCCAGTCCCGAGGGCGATACCACTCAGCCACTCACGACGCGTGAGTCGTCCGAACTGTCGAACCAGAACCACAGTAAGCACGAGCCAGGTGAACGCGGAGACAAACACGCCGACCAGCAGGATGCGGTCTGCGACAGCTAGCAACACCGCCATGAGGACGGCGGCGATGACGCCGCCGCCGGCGGCAACCTGAATGGGAGTCGCTAGCGGGCCGTCAGAGCGACTGAGTGTCGAGAGTCCGAACGAGCCCGCGAGGTACAGCGTCGACACTGGTAGCGGGGAGCTGTAATCGCACTCCCCAGCGAGCACTGCCAGGGCGACACCCCAGACGACGGCTGTGATAACGCCGAACAGAACCGGTGTGGCCGGCAGCGACACGCCGAGGAACGGCACGCTAACCTGCCCTTCCAGCAACAGCGGGAAGCTGCTTTGTAACGGTGGGCTGTATCCGCGCAGCGCGTCGGGGCCGTTTGCGAACCACGTCTCGGCCTGAATGAACCGCTGGAAGATGACGGACACGCCCAGAACCGTGATCGCGAGGTAGTCCTCCCGCAGGCGGATGGTCGGCAGCGCGACCAGCCCACCGATTATTCCCGACAGCAGCGTTGCGACCGCGATGCCGACGATCCACGTTCCGACAATGGGGATGTCGCCGAGTCCGACGACGTAGGCGGTGAAGTCCCCCGGGTCGTCCGGTGGGAGAACGAACAGGACCGACGTGTACGCGCCCACGAGGAAGAATCCCACATGACCGAAGTCCAACAGCCCGGTGTGGCCATACTTCAGGGTCAGCCCGTACGAGAGGATGCCGTAGATTGCGACCAGCACCATAAACGAGATGACGACGTCTGATACTGCCATCTGTCAGTCCCCCACTATTCCTTCGGGCTTGATGAGCAAGACGAGCAGTAAGACGACGAACGCGACAGGGACTCGGTATGTGGCACTCAGACCCGGGATAGCGAAGATACCGACTTCCATCGCAAGCCCGACGACGTAACTCCCGAGGATAGCCCCATACACTGATATCCCGCCGAGAATGACGCCAGCGAACATCGGGAGCAAGAGGAAGAAGCCGAGGTTGATCGTGATGTTGCTGAACAGGAAGCCAAGCAACACACCGGCGACCGCGGCGAACATCCCCGCGAGTATCCAGACGACCATCATCACACGGCGCGTGTTTATGCCGCGAATCATCGCCAGTTCCCGGTTGTCGCTGGTCGCCCGCATCGCCTTCCCGAGCGTCGTCGCCTGTAGCAGGTAGTGGAGGAATCCCATGAGGCCGGCCGCGATGAGGATGATCCCCAGCCTGAGCGGCGACGTTCGCAGGCGCGTCTCGTACAGTGTGTCCGACGGGACCGTCCCGCCACCGGCGAACAGTGCGCCGCCGACCAGCAGGACGGCGACCCCACCGAGTCCAGCAGCCAGGCGCGGACCGACCACACCTGCAGTGTCACGTCGGCGTCGGTACCCCGCACCTGCGACCACGGCGGCAACGCCCAGGATACCAATCACTTCCAGCCACCCATAGCCCAGGGTGAACAGCTGGAGGTTCTCTGCGCCGCGCGTGTCGAGAACGTTGACAACGACGCCATTGCTCGACACCAGAAGGTCGATCAACTTCGCGAACGTGAAGTTGACGCTCGACCCGGCCGCCTGAATCGTCGTGTCCACCTCGTAGAACCGAATGTCGCCGCCGAAGACAGTCTGGATACTGAACCGGATAATAAATGCCATCGCGAGGGAGACGATGAGCATCATCGCTAGTTCGACGTCTTTCTCCCGGAATTTGCGGAACACGAACGATTCGGTCAGCGGTACCACGGCACCGAGAACAACGACGGCGAACAGGAGTGCGGCGGGATAGGACGGGAGACCGGCCACAATGAGCGCGCCGACAATCACTGCGAGGCCAACGTGCGTTGCGGTCCCTACTGTCGGTGATACGTCAATTGCCCACCACCCCCCGCGTATCGCGTCGACGCCACCGAGATGGTACACCGACCCGAGAATCCCCGCGGCCGAGACGGCGAACAACAGCCCGGCTCCCGTGAGACCGACCGCACGCGGTCCCGTGGCGAACACGTCGAACAGCGGGACGGACTGTGGCTTGTTCACAAGAAGCGCGGCATAAGCACCCAGTGTCAGAAGGTCCCCGTGTGCGAAGTTCGGAACCTCGGCGATGTCGTAGACGAGCGACAGCCCGATTGCACCCAGTGAGATAATACTACCCGTGACCAACCCAGTCAGAATTGCGTTCAACAGTCCGGCAGACGGGGCCATACGGAGGACATGTATCTCCCAAATAAATATTGTTTTTCCATCAGGTAATTGTGCCGCTGACCAGTGACCGCGACGGATTTGCCGCGAACGTCGCTGGGTCGCTGTCGACTATCTGTCCAGTCGGTTGTGCCGCCACTGCTCCGTGTCGGGCGTCTGATTGAAGGTGTATATGTGGACGCCGCGGATGTTGTACTCGTCGTCTCCGACGTGGGGGGCGAGGCCGTCGATGAGTTCGTCGGGTTTGTACGTCCCGCGAGAGCCGACCAGTTGCTTGACAAACCCAAGAATGCCGGTCGTCTTCCGGAGGAATTTAATCGAATCACCGACGCCGACCTTTTGAGAGATTTGCATCAGGCGCTGGTAGTTCATCACCCCCGGGATACCGACTTCTACCGGGAGTTCGATACCGCGGGCGCGGATGTCTTCGACCCACTCTAGCACGGTGTCCGGGTCGTAACAGAGCTGGGTGACGATGTATGTCGCGTACGGTGCTTTCTGTGCCATCGACTCCGCCAGCGTCTCGTCATCGATGAAATCGTGACCCTCGGGGTAGCCCGTGATGCCGACTTCTTCGAAAGAGTACTCTGTCTCTGCGAGCACTTCGAGCAGGTCCAGTGCCGACCCATACTCGCCAGCCGGTTCCTCGCGGTCACCACCCGGGACGAAGATGTCCGTAATGCCTGCCTGCTCCAGACGCTCAGCGATTGCTTTGAGTTGCTCCCTGTCCTCGATGTACCGGGCCGCAATATGTGGCACGACATCGAACCCCATCTCGGCGGCTTCTTCCGTCTTTTCGACGGTCTTCTCGATGCCGAGCTGTGGCGATGTCGTGATTGCGATGGTCGCGTCGTCGGGGAGGTGGGTGATCTCCTCGTCGAAGCTCTCGAACGGCATCAGTTCGAACCGAGCGCTCGTCAGTAGCGTCTGGACACCCTGACTGTCTGAGACAGCACGCGTTCCGAGGGCCATGATTTAGCTGGAATTAGGCATACCCGTACTTCGCTTTGTGGGTGGGGCATCGAACCCGTTTATAAGTGACCCCACTGTCACGCGCTATGAGGCGTACACTGTCGGATTCGACTGGCCACCCGCTCGAAGGTGACGGTGTGGTTCGGTTCGTCCGTGAGCCTGCACAGGACGAGGTCCAACAGATTGAGTTCCTCGAGCAGGTTCCGGGTCTGGCCCCGTTCGAGATTCAGACAGCGCTGGACTTCGTATACCGTGTCCGCATCGGCCACGGCGTCCGCGACATCGCGCAGGTGGACGTCGGCCGGCAGTCCGAGCCCGTCAGTGACCAGTTGCTCGTCGGGGAGTTCCCCGACCGATTCGCTGGTGGGGCCTGCTGAGTCTGGTGCGGTAGGTTCTGCCGCGCTAGCTTGGCTGTCCTCGTCGCCGGCTTCAGTCTGGTTCGCGTCGTCGTCGCACTCCCTCGCCTCGCTGTTGTCACTGGAGGTGTTGTACCTGTTCGGGGTGTGGATATCCGCTTCTATCATGTACCGTCGGACCGTCTCGGAGGAGACGTCCATCTGTATCTGCTCGGCGATTTCTCTGAAGTTGTCGCACTCGTCGTACAGTGCTTGCAGGTAGTCGGTGTCCTCATACGGCGGCACGGAGTCGTCGCGGACGGCGGCGAATGGATCGGATTCAAAGTCGGTCTCGCGACCCGACTGTATCTCTGTCGATGCCGCACCGTCTGACTGTGGGGTTTTCTGTGCCCCGTCGTCTTCGTCACCGACACGCTCCGAATCCGGCACAGCCGACCCGTCTAGCGATGCACCACCGTCAGTATCAGCCGGACTCACTGCGCTGACTGTCGCTGTGTCGCTAGAGCCAGCCCTCTCTGGCTCACAGTCGGCGCTAGCTGTCTCATCTGATGCAACTGTGGCGTCGATTGTCAGGTCCACCGTCAGGAGCAAGCCGTCATCGGCGACCGTCACCGAGGCGTCACCAACCGAGAGTGAGGCACCGGTAGTTGACGGAAGGGTGGTGGCTGACGGTGAGAATGTGACTTCGAGATCCCCACTCTCCGTCAGCCGTGCCGTCTCCGGCGTGAGATTTCCATCAGCGCCGCCGCCGGACCGCAGTGAGACCGGCATCGCCACCGTCACATCGAGGACTGCAGCACCGGTATCGGCCGGCGATGCTTCGACGGTCTTGATGGACCGGCCGCGGGATTCGTACGCATCGATGACCTCCGCGAGTGCCGTGAACGCGTCGTGAAGTCCCATGTTATTGATTGACTATGACACGTTATGGTGTAGAGATAGGTGTGGAATAGCGAACCCATTTATAAACCCCCCCCCTAAATGACGGTCCCCAAAACACGGCTGAAACAGAACGTATCGACGACTACCGGACTCGTGCAGGTCATCGCGGTCTCGCGATACCCGCGAGCCGCTCTCCCTGCACGACGACAGACTCCCTAGCGAGCGAGAATATCACTCCTCGTTCTGTCGCTGAGACAACCTGTTGTTGCTCGAACGAGGCGGGTTCGTAGACTGTCCCCAGTCGCTCACCAGCGGCAACGGTGTCGCCGACGGCGATGTCCGGCTGACATTCGAACAGCCCCGATTCCGACGCGGTGACTGGCTCCGCATCGTTTCGGAGTACCGTCTGTGCAGCCTTTGATTCTGGCTCTTCCGGGAGGAGTGCCTGTTCGCGCAGGAGATTGTGTATCCCGTCGACACCAGCCGCAACCGCGTCCTCTGCAATTCGGCGACTGTTCGATAGTTCTGCGGTGATAACCGGAATCCCGGCTGCCGCAGCCGCAGCCCGGAATGTCCTGCCGGACCCGTCGTCGTCCGTATCCTTGGGTGCGTCGGTGAGCCTGTATGCAGTGCCGAACGCTTCGGCGAGGCCCTCGGCGGCTGGGTCGTCTGCCCGGCATCGGACGTGTTCCAGCATATCTGCTGTGCCGGTGTGGAGGTCGACCGCCGCGTCGGCGTCTTTTACGAGTTCCCACAGGCGAGCGGCGAACTGTTCCTGTAGACTGCCATTCACGTCGCCTGGCCACACGCGGTTCAGGTTCGGGTTCATCACGTCGTACTCGCCCGGAGTCATGTAGGACCGGTGATCGAACGCGAGCTGATTCACTACCGGAACGACGAGCACTGTCCCGGCGATGGCCGCGTCAGTCAGGCGGTCATGTAGTCGACGTAACGCGGCTGGACCGTTGAGTTCGATGCCGTGTTGGGCCGCCTGAATATACACGGTCGGTCCGGAGCCGCCGTCGTATCGGTGGACAGTCACAGACACGTCTCGCCCCGACGGCAATCGTCCGAGCTGTCGGTCAGTCGTCGTGTGCGTGACGGCCCTGTAGTCCATATCAAACCCCGGCGACGCGAAGACAAAAACGCTGGGAGTTGGAGCGTCGCTGGATAACACGGAGTGGGGCTGTGATTCCTCTCAGAACAGAGCCACTGGCCGATACGGCGATCATCGCTGATCTGAAATCATCCTGTTGGAAATATCACACAGGGATGGTAACACATTACTTGACAGTACAATCGGACTGTTTGAACTCACTCGAAATCTCTGAATAGCGGCGATAATCACCGTAGGGAATCCAGATTTATTAACAATGGTACTCCTGTTATCCTGAAACACTACCTGACACTCCTACAATATATTGCAAAAGAACCCGGGCAGGCGGTAACTATATTGCCACGCCATCGTACGGTCTACCCAGAGTTATGGAGCCTACCGATAGCCTGCCGACTCAGGCCGACACTGTCATCGTCGGCGCTGGAATCGTCGGCTGCAACGTTGCTTACCAATTGACGGAGCTTGGCCGGGAAGACGTCGTCGTGGTCGACCAGGGACCGATGCCAACCACGGGCGGGTCGTCGACGCACGCCCCCGGTATCATGTTTCAGACCGCCGAACCGAAGGTACTCAGCCAATTTGCGGACTACAGCCGCCGGCTGTACTCTGACCTCGAAGGCGCGGACGGTCGCCAGGCGTACAGCGAAACGGGCGGTATCGAAGTCGCACGCAGCGAGGAGCGCATGGACTTCCTCCAGCGGCGCGTCGAGTACGCCGAGGCGTGGGGCATCGAGGACCCGCAGTTGCTCTCGCCGGAGGAAGTCACCGAGCATCTCCCGCTTGTCGACGCCGACCAGATCGAGGGCGGCTACTACTCCCCGACGGACGGGCAGGTATCTGGCGTCGTCGCCTGTGACGCACTGGCCAGAGAAGCGATGGACAGAGGCGCGAAGTTCGTCCCGCACACGCGCACCGAGGACGTGGAAGCGGAGGACGGCGACGTACAGGCCGTCGTCACCGAGAACGGCACCATCGAGTGTAACGAGGTCGTCGTCGCGACGAACATCTGGGCCCGACAGCTCGGTGAGAAACTGGACGTGCACCTGCCGGTCACGCCAGTCGAGCATCAGTACACGATGACGGAACCGCTCGACGAACTGGCCGATAGCGCGGTCGACATCACCGACCACCCGCTGTTCGAGAACTACGAGAACGTCTCCGGCGAGAAGGCCAAGCGGCTCCTCGTGGGTCCGGACCGGCCGATTCTCCGCGACCAGGACAACGCCATGTACTACCGGAACCATGGGGACGCCTACGGCATCGGCTCGTACAACCACGAGCCGATTGTGCCCGACCCGCAGGACCTCGGCGGCAACGACCCCGACGGCGAGCAGGGGTCCGTCCACGAGTTCACCGACTACCACATGGACAACGCGACCCATCCGGATCGGCCGGACAAAGCCCCGCGTCAGGCCAGCGACGAACTGCTCCCCGCGACGGCCGGCAAGGAACTCGAACACAAGTACAACGGCATGTTCGCGGAATCACCGAACGGGCTCCCCGTGATGGGGCCGGTCCAGGAGTACGACGGCCTCTGGACGGCGGCGGCCATCTGGGTCACCCACGCCGGTGGTGCCGGGAAGGCCCTCGCCGAGTGGATGGAAAACGGCGTTCCGCGGCTCCCTGACGGGCCTATCGACCTCGCACACTGCGATGTGAACCGCTTCGACGAGCACGAGGGCAGTTGGGACTTCGCCCGGGACATCGGCGGCGAGGAGTACCGCATCGTCTACAACATCATGCATCCCAAGTGGGTCTGGACCGACAAACAGCGGGACATCCGCCGGACCCCGATGTACCACACCCACAAGAAGTACGACGCCGAACTGTGGGCCGAGGCCGGCTGGGAGGAACCACACTGGTTCGACTCCAACGCCGACCTGCTGGCGGAGTTCGGCGACCAGATTCCGGACCGAGAGGGCTGGGAAGCGAAGTACTGGTCGCCAATCGAGGGCGCGGAGGCGCTGAACGTCCGCGAGAACGTCGGGCTTCACGACATGACCTCCTTCAACAAGATGGAGGTCATCGGAAGCGACGCCGGCGAGTTCGTCCAGTACCTCTGTACGAACGACATGGACATCGACGTGGGCGACGTGAAGTACACGCTGATGTGCAACGAAGGCGGCGGCGTCCGGGCCGACATCACGGTCACGCGGACTGATGAGGACCGTTACCTCCTGCTGACGACGGGCCGGGAGGTCGGGAACAACCACGTCGCGTGGGTGCGCGAGCAGTCCCCCGACGACGTGGTCGTCAACGACGTGACCTCCAGCCTCGCGGCGATGGTCTGTACGGGCCCGAACGCTCGGAAGGTTCTGTCGAAGCTCACTGACGTCGACCTCTCGGACGACGCCTTCCCGTTCTTCACGAGCCAGCAGTTCTTCGTGAAGAACATTCCAGTCACTGCGCTCCGTGTCTCCTATGCGGGCGAACTCGGCTGGGAGTTCTATACGCCCTCGGAGTACGGCGAGCGCCTCTGGGAGCACATCATGGAGGCCGGCGAGGAGTACGGTATCCGCCCGTACGGCAACGGCGCGCTCGACTCGCTCCGTATCGAGAAAGGGTTCCGGCTCTGGGGCAAGGACCTCCACACGGAGCACAACCCCTACGAGGCCGGCCTCGGCTGGGCTGTTGACCTCGAAACCGACTTCATAGGGAAAGAGGCAGTCGCGGCGGCCGCCGACGGCGACAACATCGACCACAAAGTCGCGTGCCTGACGCTCGACGACGAGGACGCCGTCGTGCTCGACAACAAGCCGGTCCTCGACGGCGATGAGACCATCGGCTACCTCCACAGCGCCGAGTACGGCTACACCGAAGGTGCGTGTGTCGCTTACACGTACCTCCCGCCGGAGTACGCCGAACCCGGCACTAGCGTCGAAATCCTCTACGAAGGGGAGCGCTACGACGCAACGGTCCGCGAGGAACCGCTGGTCTCCTGACTTCGGCCACTCGACCGTTGCCCTCGGCGCTTTTCTAGCGGACAGTGCGGCCGCGCTCGGCGCGGGCAGCCAGTTCCGTTCGCTGTCGTTTAAACGGGTGTACTATCCGTGGCCAACGGTGATGTAGTCTACGAGCGGAAAATCACACGTATGACAAGGTGGAACGCGTCTAGCGATGAAGTTACTGCAGTAAGCCCAGATATAACCGACGAAAAGAACGCTTTGCCTGCCAAATATTTCACAGACCCTGCGGTTCACGAGCTCGAAAAGGAGAAAGTATTCGGCCAGTACTGGGTCTACGCCGGACACGCCAACGCTATCTCCGAGCCCGGAGCGTACTTCACGCGAACTATCGGCGACAAGCAGGTGATCATCGTCCGCGACCACGACGACGACATTCGCGCATTCTTTAACGTCTGCGCACACCGTGGCTCGAAGATGGTCGAAGATACGCCCATGACCAACCCCGGAAACATGGGTCGTATCCGCTGTCCGTATCACATGTGGTCGTATGATCTGGACGGCGACCTGGAAAGCACGCCAAAGAGCTTCGAGGAGGCGGGGCTCAACCCGGACCTGGATGACGACGAGGTCTGCAGTTTGGATGCCAGCGAAAACGGACTCAACGAGGTCCAGACTGACCGGATCGGACCGTTTGTCTTCCTCAACTTCGCCGACGACCCGATGCCACTGGCTGAGCAGGCGGGGTCGCTGAAAACGGAACTGGAAGACATGCCTCTCGAGGAGTACGAACACGCAGCGCGATACGTGTCGGAAGTCGACTGCAACTGGAAGACCTTCGCGGGCAACTACTCCGAGTGTGACCACTGTCACGCGAACCACCAAGACTGGATAACCGACATCGAACTCGACGAGTCAAACCTCGAAGTCAACGACTACCACTGGATTCTCCACTACACCCACGACGAGGATGTCGACGACGAACTACGCATCCACGAGGAAAAGGAGGCGAAGTTCTACTACTTCTGGCCGAACTTCACGGTGAATATGTACGGGACTGCTGACGGGTACGGTACGTACATCATCGACCCAATCGATGAGGGGCGGTTCCAGTTGATCGCGGACTACTACTTCAGTTCTGCGGAGATGACTGACGCAGAACAGGAATTCGTCCGGACGAGCCGGCAGCTACAGGAAGAGGACTTCGAACTCGTCGAACGCCAGTACGAGGGGTTACAGTCCGGGGCGCTCGCCCAGGCACAACTGGGGCCGAACGAACACACCGTCCACAAACTGCATCGACTCGCACAGGAGGCCTACGAATCTTGAATTCGGTGTCACGGACAGACCCGCAAGAGGACGTGTCCTTCGTCGCTCGCTCGACCGAGACAGGGGCCCGCGTGGAGGCGTCGACAGCGAACGAGGTGATTGGGTTCTATCGACGCCAGCAGGAACTGCTAGACACGGATCTCGAATGGGTGTTCGCGGAGCATCCGGCCGTCACTGCGGCCCCAGACTCAGACAGTATCGACGCCGTCCTCCGTGAGTTAGACGACTACTTCGAGAACGGCGTCCCGCTTGGTATTCTCGCCGCCGCGATGAGTAAACAGGGCTGGACCGTCGGAGACACGTTAGCCGAAGTGTACGAACTCCGAATGAGCGGCTCCCTCTGGGAACCACGCGCCGATCACCTCCGGCCGGTCTGACGGGTCGCCAACCGTCACGCTGGTCGGCTATTACTTGCCGTGAACCACTCTATTCGCTCACTCACTCACAGCAGCAGTCACGGTTGTTCGCAGCGGCCAGTCGCTTCAGTGGGCTGCCAGAAACTGTAAGCTGGGTAGAATGCTGAGGTTCGGCGCAATCTGAGCGCCGAGTCGTCGTCCGACTCCTCATTCAAGTAAATATGTGCCACAGAGCCTCTCTACTATCGGAATCCTCAAAACAAATACTCGGGCCACCGATGTTTTTATACCTGTGACAGAAGCAGTCCCGAATGAGATACATGAGCACAGAGACTCCCCCATCTCGGGCGGATACCGTTATTATCGGTGCTGGTGCCGTCGGGTGTAGTGTCGCATACCACCTGACGGAGCTTGGCGCGGAGGATGTCGCCGTCATTGACCAGGGACCACTCCCGGTAACGGGCGGCTCGTCCGTCCACGCCCCCGGCATCATGTTCCAGACGTCGCCATCAAAGATTCAGACGAAGGCCGCCCACTACACCAGCCGATTGCTTTCTGATGCTGGCGTGTACGACGAGGTCGGTGGCATCGAAATCGCCCGCAGCGAGGACCGGATGGACTTCCTCCGGCGGCGCGTCGAGTGGGCCACTTCCTATGGCTTGCCAGAACCGCAACTACTCTCGCCGGAGGAAGTGACCGAGCATCTCCCGCTGGTCAATGAAGAGGAAATCCTCGGCGGTTACTACTCACCGACCGACGGACGTGTCGACGGTATCGGCGCCCTTCAGTGGTACATGGAGAACTCGTCGGCGTCGTTCTATGGAGACACGGAGGTCACCGATCTAGACGTGTCGGGCGGGGAAATCAACGCTGTCGAGACCGACCAGGGCCGCATCGACTGCGAGCGAGCGGTCATCGCAACGAACAACTGGGGCTACCAGACTGGCCAGCTAGCCGGACTGGACCTGCCGATTGCACCGGTCGAACACCAGTACGTCGTCACCGAACCGATGGACGAACTCGCCGACGCCGAGACCTCGGTCGGCGACAACACGACCGGGCTGGACGTGCCCGGAGATCGCTCTATCGCGGAGTACATGAGCGAGGGGCCACACCAGCCCGTCGGCCGCGACCAGGACCACTCGCTGTACTTCCGGACCCACGGCGACGCGCTCGGACTGGGGTCGTACAACCACGAGACGCTCTCGGTCGACCCCGAGGCGATGGGGAAAAACACCGAGGAACACCAGGCTTCGGTCAGGGGGTTCACGAAGGAACACTGGGAGACGCCGACCCACCGCGGACGGGACAAGTCGGCCAAGCAGGCCTTCGACGAACTACTACCGGCGACCCAGGACGTAGAGTACGAAGCAACCGAGAACGGCATCTTCGTGTTCACGCCTGACGGCATGCCGGCCGTCGGCGAGACGGCGCAGGTCGACGGGCTCTGGACCGGGCTGGCCATCTGGTGGACCCACTCTGGCGGCTACGGTCGCATCCTCGCGGAGTGGATGGAGAACGGCACGCCCCGACTGCCGTCCGGACCGGTCGACACCGGCGGCATCCACGTCCGGCGGTTCGAACCCCACGCGGGCGAGAAAGAGTACTTTGTCGACCGTGGGGCCAAACGGTACGAACAGGTCTACAGCATCGTCGAGCCACGGTGGCAGCCCGACGACCACCGGGGGCTCCGGACGAGTCCGTTCTACCACCAGCAGAAGGAACTCGGCGCGGAGTTCTACCAGAGCGGCGGCTGGGAGACGCCACAGTGGTACGAGTCCAACAGCGACCTGGTCGAGCGCTACGAGGACCAGATCCCCGACCAGGACGGCTGGCAGGGCGTCAATCGCTCGAAAATCGAGGCCGCCGAACACCTCCACACCCGCGAGAAGGTGTCGATGTTCGACATGACGACCTTCAGTTCGATCATGGTCGAAGGCGAGGGGAGCCAGGCGTTCCTCCAGCGGGTCTGTAGCAACGACATGGACCTCGATGTCGGACAGGTCCGCTACTCGCTGCTGCTGAACGAAGGCGGCGGCATCCTCGCAGATATCACCGTCGTCAAACTCGATGACGAGGAGTTCATGGTGACGACCGGCGGCGGGAACTCCCCCGGTATCCACGGCGGGCACCTCGAAGAGGAGGCTCCTGCGACGGTGTCAGTCCACGTCGAGGAGGGTGCGAAGTCCACAATCGGCCTCTGGGGGCCGAACGCGCGGCTCCTCCTCCAGCGGTGTACTGACGAGGACGTGACAAACGATGGCTTCCCGTACTTCCGTGCCAAGCAGATATATGTCGGCGACGTGCCGGTCATCGCGCTGCGGGTCTCGTACGTCGGCGAACTCGGCTGGGAACTGTGGGCCCCGACGGAGTACGGCCAGCGCCTCTGGGAGACGCTGTGGGAGGCCGGACAGGACCTCGGCGTCCGACCGATGGGCGGCGGCGCGCTCAGTTCCATGCGACTAGAGAAGGGCTTTCGGCTCTGGGGGACGGACATCGATACGGACTCGAACCCCTTCGAGGCCGGACTGCCTTTCGCTGTCGACATGGATACCGAATTCATCGGCAAGGAAGCGCTGGAGACCGCACGCGACGAGGGTATCGACAGCAAGATCACGCCGCTCACGCTTGATGACTCGACCGACATCATGCTCAGTGGCCGCCCGGTGCTGAAAGATGGAGAGGCAATCGGCTACGTGCAGGCCGGGAACTACGGCTACAGCATCGGCGAATCGATTGCGTACACGTATGTCCCATCCGAATACACCGAAGCCGGAACGTCGGTTCAGATACAGTGCGAGGGCGAGACCTACGATGCGACGGTGCGTGACGAACCGCTGTTTGACCCTGGCCGGAACCGAATCCTCAAGTGATGAGCCAGCGCACTGAACCGACGACATCGGGATAAGACCCGCCACGACACGAACACATGACACAATCCGAATCGGAGACGCTACCAGTCACGTACGCAGATATCGAACGAGCCCGCGAACGCTTAGACGACGATACGGTCGTCAAGCAGACGCCGGTCGAACGGAGTACGTCACTCGGGGAATTCGTCGACGCCGAGGTGTACCTGAAGATGGAACACCTCCAGTGGACGGGGTCGTTCAAGACACGGGGCGCGTACAACAAAATCTCACAGGATGTCGCCGACGGCGTGGACGAGTTCGTCGCCGCCAGCGCTGGCAACCACGCCCAGGGTGTCGCCCTCGCCGCGACGAACTGCGGTGCGGAGTCGACCATTTTCATGCCGGAGGACGCACCACAGGCGAAGATAGACGCCACCAGAGGCTACGGCGGGACCGTCGAGTTGGTCGGCAACGACTTCCAAGAGACGATGTCACACGCCCAGGCTGCCGTCGAGGAGACCGACGCCGAGTTCGTCCATGCCTACGACGACCTGGACATCATCGCAGGCCAGGGAACCCTCGGCACGGAGATGTACCACGACTGCCCCGATGTAGACACGGTCGTCGTTCCCATCGGTGGCGGTGGTCTCATCAGCGGCATCTCGACAGCAATCAAACACCTCTCTCCGGAGACCCGCGTCGTGGGCGTTCAGGCGACCGGCGCGGAGACAGTCCACGAAAGCCTCGACAAGGGGATGCCGGTCGTCCTCGACGAGGTCGACACCATCGCCGACGGTATTGCGACCGGCGGTATCTCGGAGACGACACTCAACATCATCGAGGCGAACGTCGACGAGGTCGTGACCGTCTCGGACACGGACATCGCACGGGCGATTCTCCTGTTGATGGAACGGGCCAAACAGGTCGTGGAAGGTGCCGGAGCCGCCTCTGTGGCTGCCATACTGAGCGACGGCCTCGACGTGTCGGGCGAGACGGTTATGCCGCTGCTCTGTGGCGGCAACCTCGACATGACACAGATGCGTGAGGTCCTCATCCACGCGCTGACCGAGCGCCAGCAACTCCTCCAGCTCCGGGTTCGCATCGACGACCAGCCCGGCGTGATGGAGGAGATCTCCGGTGTTATCGCCGACCAGGGTGCCAACATCCACGACGTCCGCCACGAGCGCTCAGTCGATAATCTCGAAATCGGGGAGGCCTACCTCGTGTTCAACGTCGAGACGAGCGGTGCCGAGCACGCACAGACCATCATCACGGCGATACGCGACGCGGGCTACCCCGTCGACAACGTCGCACGGAAAACCTAACCGCTAGTACGTTTGCCAGAGCACCGCTCAGATCGGGGGTGCCATCTTGTGTATCGTCCCAAATAAACCGATTTCCCGACTTTGACGGCGGTCTAATTACCGTGTTTTCCGTATCAGCACCCGAGCCCACGTCGGTGAGACGCACCCTGTGCCGATTTGAAATAAGCACCGAGAACCACGGTGGTATCGACGATGTGTCACTCCGTATCCGAGCATCATGATAGTGCGAAACACCAGCTTAATAGGGGTCAAATGTGTTTCAAACAACACATGGTGGCAGCCATTAGTCTGGAGACAGCAAAGCGACTCATTGAGGCAGCTGAAGAACGCGCTAACGAGATCGACAATCCGATGGTCATCACGGTCGCCAATAGCGAGGGGAACCTGATCGCTCAGCACCGGATGGATGGAGCCTGGTTGGCGTCCGTCAATATCTCGCGGAACAAGGCGTATACGTCGGCTGCACTCGACACGCCGACACACGACCTCGCGGAACCGTCAGAGCCTGGCAACTCTCTGTACGGCCTCGACACGCGCGACGAGGGTCGGATGGTCGTGTTCGGCGGTGGGTACCCACTGGAGAAAGACGACCGTATCGTTGGCTCGGTCGGTGTTTCCGGTGGTGCGGTGGCCCAAGACCGTGACGTAGCCGAGGCCGCCGTCACGAAGTGGCGTGAACTCCTCGAAAACGATGCGGTAGAAATGGCCGAGTGAGAGGATTGTGCTGCTAGAATAGGAAAAATCCCAGCGGATAGCGGTGGAGGCAGACGCGCCTCCGCGGAGATACTAACAGCAGCGATCACTAATTTTTGCTGACAAATGCGACCAAGGAGACTAGCTCGATACGCTCGAACAACCGTGAGACCCGCTCGGATATCCTGAACGGGGGAAACCTATAACAGGATTGTAGTGGAAGTGCAAGTGAGTCAGGCAACATGTACGACCACATTCTCGTCCCGTACGACGGCAGTGACGAGGCCCGGAGAGGGGCAGAACACGGCATCGAACTCGCGGCCGCGCTCGACGCGACAGTCCACGCGCTGTACGTGATCGATCTGCCGGGGACGCCGCGCGCACTCGCGCTCAGAGATGACGAGGAGGAAGTCCGCGAGGAGTATCGGACCTACGGGGAAGAGGTTCTATCGGAACTGGGTCGCTTCGCCGAGGGCCACGGGGTCGCCTACGAGACCCACTTCCGGACCGGCGCGCCCAGCGAGGAGATCGTGGAGTTCGCCGAGGACGAGGCCATGGACGCCATCGTCCTGGGTTCGGCGTTCCGCGGGAAACTCGGGAACCTGCTCGGCGGCACCACGGACAAAGTGGTCCGGACGTCGAGCGTGCCGGTCATCAGCCAGCGGATGAGCGTCAACGACATCTGACCGGCGTCACTGGTCTATCAGCCGGGTCTCGCGGATGTAAATGACTAGGCTCGCGCTGAGGAAACTGAACCCCGCGAGCCGGAAGTCGCCGACCGTCATCCCGACCAGACCGACGCCCATCAGCAGCGCCGCTACCGCGGCCGCGCCCGTCGCCAGTAGCCGTCCCATACCGGGCGTAGACGGGGGTCCGGGATAAAGGCGCGTCTCTCGCCGCGGGGCCGGGGAACCTCAACGTATTAGTTCTCGAACCTATAGACCGGGAAAAACGGGTAAAGGGCCTCAATCCGTCATATATTGGGGTCTAAGGTGAAGTTTTAATAGAGTAGCATTACTGGGTATGCATGAGACGGAGTAGCATATAGTTCACGTCGACAACAGCGCCGTGGGCACGCCGTGCCCGCCGAAGCGTACAGTGAGACAGACAGGATGCGACCGTTGGAGACGCGCTACGCCAGGTTGTCGCTGGCACGCCGGTGGCGACGGACCATGACAGACACGACCACGACAATGAGACACAACAGTTCAGTACCGCGTTCGAGAGGGGTAACGTATGTCAGACAGTGATGACAAGGGCGGCGGCATGTCGGACGGGCTGCAGGTCGAATTGTTCCACCCGGAGTCCGACCGCGAGCCGGGTGACACGAACATCCAGGCGGCCGGTTTCGACGTCCATCCGGTGGTCTTCCCGGTGGCGCTGGCGATAATCGCGCTGTTCATTGCTGTGACGATCCTGCTGGGCGACACCGCGTCCTCGGCGTACACCTGGCTGTTCAACACCATCGGGGAAACGTTCGGCTGGTTCTACCTGCTGGCGGTGAACGTGTTTATCATCATGTTACTGTACTTCGCGTTCAGCAAGTACGGTAAAATAAAGATCGGCGGCGTCGAGGCCGAGAAGGAGTTCAGCGACTTCTCCTGGATGGCGATGCTGTTCAGCGCCGGGATGGGTATCGGACTCATGTTCTTCAGCGTCTCGGAACCGCTGTACTACTTCCAGAACCCCCCGAGCTTCTTCGGTGCTGAAGCCGGAACCGGGGCGGCGGCATCCGCCGCAATCGCACAGACGTTCTTCCACTGGGGCTTTCACCCGTGGGCGGTGTACGGTCTCGTGGGACTGGGACTGGCCTTCTTCTCGTTCAACCGCGGGCTCCCGCTCACCTTCCGGTCGATATTCTGGCCCCTGCTGGGCGAGCGGATTTACGGCTGGCCGGGCCACATCATCGACCTCGTGACGGTGTTCGCGACGCTGTTCGGGCTGTCCACCTCGCTGGGGCTCGGCGTCGCACAGGTCAACACGGGTCTGTCTTACGTGGGCGGGGACATGCTCGGTGCGGTGAGCGTCCCGACGGGGACCTGGCCACAGGTCGCGCTCATCGCCGGGATTACGCTCATCGCGACGCTGTCCGTCGCCGCGGGGCTCGACGGCGGCGTCAAGCGCCTGAGCACCCTCAACCTCTACCTGATGTTCGCACTGCTCGGGTTCCTCGTCGTCGTCGGCCCGACGGTGTATATCTTCGGCACCTGGGTCGAGGGGCTCGGCGCGTACTTCGGCAACATCCTCGCGCTCGGGTTCTTCACCGGCACGCTCGGCGAAGCCGCGAACGGCACCCCGACCGCCTGGACCGTGTTCTACTGGGGCTGGTGGATAGCGTGGTCTCCGTTCGTCGGGATGTTCATCGCCCGAATTTCGAAGGGCCGGTCCGTCCGTGAGTTCGTCCTGGGCGTGCTGTTCCTCCCGTCGCTGTTCTCGACGCTCTGGCTGTCGGTGTTCGGCGGCAGCGCGCTGTTCAACTCCCTCGTTGGGAACGGACAGGCGCTCGCCACCTACAACGACGTCGGCCAGACCGTCGCGATGTTCGCCCTGCTGGAGCAGTTCCCGCTGGGCGTGGTGAGCGGACTGCTGGCGACGCTGCTGGTCGTCACGTTCTTCGTCACGTCCTCTGACTCCGGGTCGCTGGTCATCGACCACCTGACCTCGGGCGGGAAACACGACGTGCCGCGGACCCAGCGGATATTCTGGGCCCTGACCGAGGGCCTCGTCGCGTCCATCCTGCTCATCGGCGGCGGGCTGACGGCGCTCCAGACGGCTGCCATCACCACGGGACTGCCGTTCGCGTTCATCCTGTGTCTGATGTGTTACACGGTGTATCTGGGGCTCGACAACGAGTACCAGATACTGGAATCCGAGGAGTTCGCGGAGACGATTCAGGACCTCTCCGAACGGGAGGACGTGGACGTCGTCACCGCCGGCGACCAGATGGTGACGGACATCTCCGACCCCAGCGACGACACCCCGGCTGGTACCGACTGACCCCTCGTTTTATCGCTTTTCCACCGACCGACAGCGCCGGCGTCGTCGCCTCAGCCGGCGTCCGCTTCCGTCTCGACCGTTCGCTCGGAGTGTATCCAGACCCGGACGGAGCCGCCGATGCCGAACGCGGCGACCGCGAGACTGACCGCGACACTGCCGGCCGGCGACAACAGGGCCCATGGAACCGCGCTGAGGGCCGCCCCGACGACGAGCCCGTACGACGGCCGGCGGCCGCCCGAGAGTTCGGTGAGGAGCGTGCCGGCGACGAGGAAGCCGAAGCTCGTCAGCGCCAGGACGAACAGGCTCCCGACGACGACCACGAGACGGACCAGGACGCCGCCGGCGATGCTGAGTCGGGCCAGCGTCGTCGCGCCGTAGAGCCCGACGATACCGACTATCACGTACCCCGCGACCCCGTAGAGGACGGCGACCGCCGGCCGCTCGGCAATCGCGTCGAGGGCCGCACCGATGCCGCGCCGCCGTTGTCGGAGCACCACTGCGCCGGTCACGAACACGAGTACGAACGAGACAGCCCCGCGCAGCGGCCCGGACAGGTCGGCCACCGCGCCGGGGCGTAGCTGTCCCACGACGGGGGTTCCAATCGCGGCCGGACCCAGCACGCCCACGACTGCGTCAACGCTCATACGGCACGTACCACGGGTCGCCGTGAAAACCTATCGACGGCATCCCGCGGCGGCGTCGGCACCGCCCGGAGACTTAAGCAGTCACAATCCGTAGCCTGAGACCGTGACTGGATGGCTGGCGGTCCTGTTCTCGAAGCTCGTCTCGCTCGGGGAGCGGGTCGTCGCGCCGCTGCGGCGCGGCGACGGACCGAACAAGTTCAGACTGTCGAGCATGGACACCGCGACGACGACGTACGACGGCGACACCGGGTGGGCGAGGCGGCCGCCGGCGACGGTGGAATGTCCCCGCTGTGAGGCCGAGATATTCCAGCACAACGCGCGTGACGACCTCGACTGCTCGCGGTGTGTCGGCGAGTACAGCCACGAGTCGTTCGCCGACCTGCGGCTCCTGTATCTGACCTGCCCGGTCTGTCGCAGCCGGATGGAACACGGCCAGCGACACCCCGAGCGGTTCGACATCCCCGAGTGGGCGACCTGTACGGACTGTCGGTACCACTGGGAGTTCGAACACTCCTACGACACCAGGACCGACTGAGGCGACGGGCGCGCCGCTCGGTCAGTAGTACTTCCAGTCGTCCTCGCGGCTCCCCTGGACGACGCCCTCTTCGTCGTCCCCGTCGGGTCCGTCCCGTTCGTCGGGCCACCGGACACCGTCCCCGACGACGCTCTTGTACGCGAAGGCACCCAGGCCGACGAGTATCAGCAGGAGGACGACGGTCCCGGCAACCGCCGCCGCCTGCCCGACGGATTCGAGCAAGCCAGAACCGAGCTGTATGGGAAATCGTACCATATGAACTGTCCGTGCTGTATAGGTATCATTGTTGCCGCGACTCAGGCGCTCGTCCCGCCGTCGCCGACACCGTCTCGAGGACGGCGTTGTTCTCGGAGACGTCGTGGACCCTGACGGCGTCAGCCCCGCGCTCGGCCGTCAGCGCAGTCGTCGCCAGGGTCGGTGGCAGCCTGTCGGCCGCTGTGTCGCTCACGTCGGCAAACATCGACTTCCGGGAGTGGCCGACCAGCACCGGACAGCCGAGTGCGTGGAACTCGTGGAGCCGGTCGACGAGCTCGAAGGACTCGGCGGCGTTCTTTCCGAACCCACAGCCAGGGTCGACGATGACCTGTTCGCGGTCGATGCCGGCCTGTTCGGCGAGCAGTATCTGCTCTTGGAGGTCCCGAAGCACGTCGGCGACGACGTCGTCGTAGGTCACAGTTCGGCCCGGGTCTACGGGCGCGGAGAGACTGTGCATCAAGATGATTGACGCGTCGTGGTCGGCGACCACGAACCGCATCTCGGGGTCGGAGAACCCCGACACGTCGTTGACGATGTCGGCACCGGCGTCCAGCGCCGCGTCAGCGACGGCAGCTTTTCGGGTATCTACGGAGACAGTCGTATCGAGCGAGGACACGGCCTCGATGACCGGCACTACACGGTCGATCTCTGTTTCGACGGGCACCGGATCTGCCCCGGGACGCGTGCTTTCGCCGCCGATGTCGACGATATCTGCCCCGGATTCGATCATCCGCTCTGCGTGACTGACTGCGAGGTCCCGACGGTTGTACTCGCCACCGTCGTAGAAACTGTCCGGGGTGACGTTGAGAATCCCCATCAGGGCGGCTCCGTGGCCGTCGAACGGCGGCGAGAGCGACCTGTCCGCCAGCGCGTCTTCGAGTTGCGTGGCGAGCCGCCCGAGTCCCAGCCCTGCAGAAGACAGCCGGGTAGTGAGCTGCTGGAACTGTTTCGACGTGCCTGACAGCGTCGTCTCGACGAGCTTCTCGGGTGTCCCGACAGTCGAACAGTTGCAGGTGCCCCCGCAGTCCTCGAACTCCTGCGTTACCACTCCCGCCTGCTCGCGCCGCAGTGTGACCGAAAGCACGTGTCTTCGGATGTCAGACTCGGCTCTGGACCCAGCAATCCCGTTCGCTGATCCCTGTTGGAAGGTCTCCTTGGGAACGACCAGTCGGCTCCAGCGGTCCCGGGCCTCCGCGACTGCGTAGAGCGACCCGGTCACGAGGACGAAGTCGTCCTCCCCGGCCCTGGCTACCGCTCGCTCGGTGGCTTCGGGGACGGACGCGACCTGTCGTATCTGTGCTGCCTGTCCCTCGAACGCGGCAGCGAGCGACTCGGTGCTCGCGGCTCGGTCGACCTCAGGCCGCGCGGCGAAGGCCGTCTCGACCGCCGGAAGCGTCGCAATCATCTGCTCGTACTCCTTGTCGTCCATCGCGGCGAAGACCACGTGGAGGTCGTCGTACTCGTATCGCTCGGTGAGCCTCGCCAGCGTCTCCATCGCACCGGGGTTGTGGGAGCCATCGAGGACCACCATCGGGTCGGTCGACCGGATCTCGAACCGGCCCGGGAGCGTCGCGGCCCGCAGCCCCTCGGAGATGGTTTCCGTGTCTACGTCAATGAGTTGTCGCGCCAGTGTCGCGGCGACGCCGGCGTTCGCTGCCTGATGCTGGCCGAGCAGTTTCAGGTTCGTTTCCAGCGCCCAGTCCGGGCCCGTGAGCGAGATGCGGTTCTCGACGGCCGAGCGCATGCCGTTCTCGACAGCTGTGACGTCTGCCCCGTCGCCGCCGACGATGACGGTGTCGGTGATTCCCTCAATCGCATCGAGAGCAGCGCCGGCCGTCCCGGTCACGAGCGGGCCGTCTCGGGGCGCGACCTGTGCTTTGTCGCGGGCAATCTCTTCGACTGTGTCGCCGAGCAGGTCGGTGTGTTCCAGACTGATGCTGGTGACGGCGCTTGCGACAGGGTCGACCGCGCTCGTGGCGTCGTAGCGGCCGCCGATGCCGACTTCAAGCACTGCCACGTCGACGTCTTCGACATCGAAGTGATAGAGCGCCAGCGCAGTGAGTACCTCGAAATGCGTCGGCTTGTCGTCCTCGGCAGCCAACTGGTCGATACAGGGTTCGATCTGCTCAACGAACTCCACCACCCGTTCTTTCGGTACCCGACCGCCGTTGACCGTGATCTGCTCCCGGAAGCCGTTCAGCCCCGGCGAGGTGAACAGCCCGACGTCCAACCCCGCGGCCCTGAGTACGCTTTCTGTCATCCGGGCGGTGCTTCCCTTTCCGTTCGATCCGGCAATCTGCACGCTGTCGAAACTGTTATCCGGGTCACCGAGATGCGAGAGCATCCGCGCCGTCGTATCGGTCCCCAACTTGGGCCGACGACGCTGTAGCGACTGCAGGTAGTCTGCCGACTCGTGGTACTCCATACCATAAGTGGTCATCGGTGGCCTGATTAATGTATCGCCAGGGGAGCCTGCGTCGACAGCGCGTGCTCAGGTAACCCAGCCGTTCGGAGAGAAATCCCATCGTACTAGCCCTGAGGCCACGGTCGAGTACTCTCGGAAGCGCTGACTTTGCAGCGGCCACCGTCGGGCCACGGAACCAATCTCGTAAGCCGAGATACATGATGTGGCTTACGCGGTCTGCAGTCGCGACTCGAACACATCCTATCCCGGTAGTGTCAGGTACACTAACATTATTACGACGGTGTAGGGAAGGACTAGTCGAGATGTCTTCACAGGACGAGCAATCTTCGACCGAAGAGAGCCAGGAGCCGATCCCCACAGACTACGATATCGCCCAATCGACCGATATGGAGCCGATCTGGGAACTGGTCGAGCCGTGGGGCCTCGGCCTCGACGATCTCCAGTACTTCGGCGAGTACACCGCGAAAGTCAAACAACACGCCATCGAGCGGCTCCGTGATCAGGCCGAAAACAAGGAGCAGAACCTCGTTCTGGTAACGGGGATGACGCCGACCCCGAAAGGCGAGGGGAAGACGGTAACGACCGTCGGCCTCGGGCAGACGCTCAACCACGTCGGGGAAGATGCGATGATCGCTATCCGGGAGCCGTCGCTCGGCCCGGTGTTCGGCGTCAAAGGCGGCGCAGCAGGCGGCGGCCGGTCACAGGTCCTTCCGATGGAGGATATTAATCTCCATTTCACCGGTGACCTTCACGCGCTCACCTCCGCGCACAATCTCATCGCCGCGATGCTTGATGCGAAAATCTCACAGGGTGACGAACTGGACATCGACATCAACAACGTCGCGTGGCCGCGGGCCATCGACATGAACGACCGCGCGCTCCGTGAGACGGTCGTCGGCCTCGGCGGCGAGACCGGCGGCACTCCGCGGGAGGACAGTTTCATCCTGACGGCCGCCTCCGAGCTGATGGCGGTCCTCTGTCTGGCCAGCGGCATCGGCGACCTCAAGGAGCGGGTCAGCCGTATCATCGTCGCCTACGACGAGGACGGCGAGCCGGTCACTGTCGACGACATCGAGGCGACCGGTCCGGCCACGATGTTGCTCCGGGACGCGATTAAGCCGAACGTGGTCCAGACCATCGAGGGGACGCCGGCGCTGGTCCACGGCGGCCCCTTCGCCAACATCGCCCACGGGACGAACTCGCTGGTCGCCGACAAGACCGCCTTCGGCATGGGCGACTACCTCGTCACCGAGGCCGGCTTCGGCTCCGACCTCGGCGCGGAGAAGTTCATGGACGTCGTCTGTCGCAAGGGCGATATGACGCCCAACGCCGTCGTACTCGTGGCGTCGGTTCGCGCGCTCAAATACCACGGACTGGACCAGTGGCCAGTCGACTACGACGAGATCGACGAGGCCGGCGTCGAGGCCGTCGAAGCGGGCTTCTCGAACCTCGACAAGCACGCGACGAACCTCCAGAAGTTCGGCGTCCCTGTCGTCGTCTCGCTCAACCGCTTCCCGGACGACACCGACGAGGAGGTTCAGGCCGTGCTGGACCACTGCCGTGAGGACCTCGGCGTCAGAGCGGCCGAATCGAACGTGTTCTCCGACGGGAGCGAAGGCGGCGTCGACCTCGCCGAAAACGTCATCGAAGCGACCGAAGAGAGCAACGAGGAGGACTTCCGGATGTTGTACGACGACGAGGACAGCATCAAGGAGAAAATCCACACCGTTGCGACCGAGATCTACGGCGCTGATGACGTGAAGTACACCGGCAGCGCGCTCGACGATATCGAGCAAATGAACGACCTCGGTTTCGACGACTACCCGGTCGTCATGTCCAAGACGTTCCACTCGCTGAGTGACGACGCGAGCCAGAAGGGTGCGCCCGAGGGCTGGGAACTCGAAATCAGCGAGGTGTACCCGTCCGCCGGGGCCGGCTTCCTCGTCGCGCTCACGGCCGACGCGCTCACGATGCCCGGGCTGCCGGCCCGGCCGGCCGCGGCCGACATGGACATCGACGAGGACGGCAACATCTCCGGCCTGTTCTGACGCGGTCGCCGCTACGCCGTCGCGTTCGCCCGCACCGCTCTGAGTGCGGCGTCGCCGGCCGCTTCTACCGTGTCTGCCCGACCCTCCATCTCCGCGATGAAGGCCCCGTCGGCTATCCCGTCGAGGTTCGCACGCACAATCGACACGGACCCACCCAGTGCTGCGTGAGCGAGGACCGCTCCGACAACCGCGTCCGGAACGGCGACCGGCGTCCCCGCTGCCGTCACCGTGACGGCGTGTTCGACCACGTCAAGACACGCGTCGGCGGTTTCCATCGGAACCGCCGTCGACCGTTCCAGCGCCGCCTGAACACCCGCGCGGTCGTCCGAACCGAACGCGGCCTGGACCGCGTCCACCGCTGCCGCGTCCTCGTCGGCGAGGGCGAGCAACTCTGCCCGTCGGTCGGCCAAGGTGTCCCGCACGGCCGCCAGTTCCGCTTTCGCCTGAGACTCGTCGCCGCTGATAGTGTGCACGCAGGTCATCTCGCACAGGGCTGCCCCCATCGCTCCGCCGACGGCGGCGACGGCACCGCCGCTCGGCGTCACCTGTTCCGCCGCCACGGCGTCGAGGAACTCGCCGATGGACTGGTCCGAAACCGTCATGTGTCCTGCCCGGGCCCGCCAGACTGTCGCGTTCGACTGTCCATGGTATGTTCTCCCGGCGTAGGCGTCTAACGGTTTCGCCGGACGGCCCAGAGGGACACGGCCATCGCTGGCTCGGGCCGGAGGCCGGGACTGCCGGTTTTTCTCACTCAGTATATAGGAAAACTGCCACTACGAGTTCTGTGCTGCCGGTCGGTGTCGGGAGTCGCTCACGTGATGGCGTCACACAGTGACCGGCTCACGGCGACGCCGTCACGATGCCGCCGCGTGTTCGTCGGCATAACAACCACACTCGCTTGCGCCCCAAATGCGCTCGCTCCCCCATCGCTTCGGCACTGGAATAACAGTGGTAACATTGTGATTTCCACGAAATGACATACGGAAAACACGTCTTGTTTGCCGAACGTTCCCATCGCGCTCTCGACCCCGTTCTCACCGTCCGCGGTGCCGTCTCAGTCGGATTGGAGCGCCCGCACGCCCCGTCGAGCGGCCGGCGGCGCTGCCCGGGCGAGCGCCGTCGCGTGCCAGTAGCCCGCGACGCTTCTGTCGAGTGCGGAGGCCGGGATCTCCGCTCGGTGCTGGGACAGATGGCGGTCCGCACCCATGACTTCGTAGCCGGCGTCGACTAGGACCGGCCTGACTAGTTCCGGCCGGGCATTCGATTCGAGGGCCGCCGTGAGCGCGTTGTACGCGGTGCGTCGAATGTCCCGGACCGCCGCGGCGTTCGTCGGGCGGGCGAGTTCTCCGGCCTCCCGACGCGTCCCGATGCGTTCGAGCGCCCGGAACCGAGCGAGCCGCCCGGCCGCGTCGACGACGGCGCTCGCCGGCCCGATAGCCTCCGTGAGACTGCTGGGACCGCTCTCGACCTCCCAGCGGAGGTCGTCGAGGACCATCCGCCCCGGTGTGCGGTCGCCGGCCGTCCCTTCCGGCGGCAGGTCCGCCCGCCGGTCCCGGACGGCCGCGAGCAACGTCTCCGCCCCGTCGGTCAGTACCGATTCCAGCGTCCCGGCATCGGCCGGGAGCGCGGCCGCGAACTGCGACTTTAGGTGGCGAGCGTCGTCGAGGTACGCCTGTGCCGACTCGGCCCGCTCGCCCCACTCGGCCACCGCCAGCAACTCCGAGCCCGCTCTGGGCGTGCCGTCCGTCTCGTTGGCCCGCTGGAGTGCGGTTTCGATGCGGGCGTGGACCAGCGCCGCGCGCACCGGGTCGGTCCCGACGTACTCGTGTGCCTCCATAGCTTCCCGGGCCGCCAACACGGTCCGGCTGTGCTCTTCCCGGAAGGGGGCGTCGGTGCGGCCGCTGTCGACGACGCTCCAGCCCGCAGCGGCGTAGCGGGCGTGTTCACGCGCCGACCGGAGTTCTCGAAGCGCCACCAACTCCGTTCGGGCCGTCCGCGCGTCGTCGAGGCCGTCCGAGGCGGTGCTGGCGGCGTCGGTCAGGTGCTGGCGAATGTGGCCGTTCGGAATCTCGTCGGGGCCAAGCGGTGTCGGCAGCGTCGATAGGAGCGAGCGGACCCGCTCGCGCGCGGCCCCGAAGTGGCTCGCCGCGACGTCGACCGGGACCGACGGGGGAACCGGTGACTCCAACTCCCCGTCGGGGCGGATGTCGGGCAAGTCGTAGGCGTCGATAGTCGGCTCGCTCCCGGTGCTGCCGATACTGCCACAGCCGGCGATGGCACTGGCTCCGGCCAGCGCGAGCATCCCGCGCCGGGTTATCCCTCCGCTTTCCCCGCCCGTTCCGGACGTCTCGTCGGTCATGCCCGCTCACCACCGGACCGGCGGGCACTGCGCTGTCCCGACCCGCCGCCACCTTCGCTCTCGGCACCGATTCGCGGTCCGTCGCAGCCGCTGCCCCCGATAGAGGAGGAGAAACTGGTGACCCCGTCGGCGTCGAGCGCCTGGGGAATGCGGATGAACCACACCGCATACACCGTCTCGCCCGCCGTACAGCGTTCGTCGTAGGGACGGCTCACCCGGCCGTAGTCGGTCGAAATCCTGTCGGGCGACCACTGGACTCTACAGAGCGACAGTCGGAAACACTCCTCGATACGCACGTTCTGGATGTATATCGTCTCCGTATCGAAGTCGGTCTCGTCGAGGAAACTCTCGATTGCCTGACGGTCCACGGTTTCGGCGACGCCGAGCCGGTCCGCTTTCGCCGCGGTGTCGATAATTTCGGACTGCAGTCGGTCTCTGTGTCGGATTTCGGTCGGCCGCCCGTCGTCGTCGAGCCAGACCGGTCTCCGGTCGGCGTCGACGCGGGCGACGACCGTCTCCGGGTCGGTCATCGAACCGGCTCCCGGGGCGGCCGCGTCGTCACTTTCTGTCGGGGTGCGTGTCGAGCCGGTGCCGCCCTCGAACAGCCCGTTACAGCCGGCAAACAGCGTCGCCAGCCCGCAGGCGCTGTGGAGGAGGGCACGTCGGGTAGAGGGGACCATCGTGCAATTTCCCGCTTGCGTTGTCAGATATAAAACCCTCGTGGTAGACTGGCAACGGCCGGGTCGTGCCGGACGTCCGGAACGCTGCATCGATGTCGACAGCCTGCACCGGCTACTGAACATATAACTGCGATTGCGAAACTACACCTCTATATTGGGAATTTTTAACTCCATAATTCGCATATCTGGTAGTAACTATCTCGGATGCAGCTCTCGCCCGGTGAGCTGACCGCCCGGTATCAACGGACGCGGAGCCGCAACACAACGGCTAAACCGGGCCGCCGCGTTCCGGCGGTAATGGGGTCGGCGCAGTCCAAAGTCGGACGGCTAATCGAGACGTACGGTCTGGAGTCGATGGGTGCGGAACTGGAACGGGCGTGGCTCGGGGCCGGGCAGGAACGCCAGAGCCTCCGTGACCTGGCCGACCGGTTCAACCGAGCCCTGCTCGTGGCCGCGATACGCGACGCGGGGATGGACGTGGTCGACGGCGAGCCGGCGAACTTCTATCGGCTCCTGACGGCCGAGGACGTCAGCGCGGGGAAGCGGGTCGAAGCCAGGAACCGGCTCGAACGGGCCGGTATCGACGTCGAGCGGCTGGAAAACGAGTTCGTCACCTACCAGGCGATTCGCTACTACCTGACGGAGGTTCGCGGGGCGAGCTACGACCCCGACCGCGGGTCCGAGCAGGTCGAGCGGGAGCGTGGCACCATCGACCGTCTCCGCAGCCGGGTCGAGACCATCGTCCGGGACACGGTCGACCGACTGCAGGCCGCCGACACGCTCACCGTCGGCGACTACCGCGTGTTCGTCAGCATCGACATCCGGTGTCAGGACTGCGGGACGCGCCACAGCATCAGCGACCTCCTCGACCGCGGCGGCTGTAACTGCCGGTAGCGTTCCGGGTCAGATATCGGTAATCCGGGTGTACTCTTCGGGGAGCGCCTGCGCGTCCTCCGGGAGCAACGCGACGACGAGGTAGGTCGGGAACTCCGCGAAGTACTCGACGAGGGCGGCGATGCGCTCCGCGTCGATTGCCTCCAGCGAGTCCAGTAGCATGAACGGGACCTCCTCGTACACGTCGTGGACGAGGTAGCCGGCGAGCGCGAACACGAGGCCGGTCACCTCGCGCTCGCTCTCGCTCAGATGGCCGACCGTGTCCTCGTACACCGTCCCACCGTCGGTGCTCCTGACGACGTGGAGGGTGAACGTCGACCCCGTGATGCCGTCGTCGCCGCCGACGACCGGACCGTCGGGCGTGTCGGTCCGCTCGAGCCAGATGCGCTCGACGTTGCCATAGCCCAGCACGTCGAGGAGGTCGTCCATCTTCTCGTTGAACTGGTCGGTCGCCTCGGCTTCGAGGCGGTCGATGCGCGACCGGAGGTCTAGCAGTTCCTCGACGACTGCCTCCCGCTGGGCGGCTAGTTCGTCGTTCCGGCGGATTTCCGACTCGACCTCGGCGATTTCTTCGCTCACGCCGTCCCGCTCCGATTCGAGGCGGTCCAGTTTCAGTTCCAGTTCGTTCGCCTCCGTGTGGAGGTCGAGCACTTGGTCGAACTCCTCCGTCCGGAGTGCCGTGACTCGGTCTTCGAGTTCTTGGACGCGGGCCGAGAGGTTGTCGCGTCGCTCCCGGAGGTCCGCGACGTCCGACTGCCGGCGCTCGATTTCGGCGTCGACCTCCGCAATCGTTTCCGTGAGTTCCCGTGTTCGCGCGCGCGTCTGTTCGATGTCATCACGCTGGTCGGTCAGCGATTCGAGTTCGGCCTCGATGTCGCCGATTTCCGCGACCGTCTCCTCCAGGTGGTCGCGCATGCTCCCGAGCGTCGACTCGATGCGCTCGGACTTCACCCGGGAGCCACAGGTCCAGCAGGTCGTCTTCGACCCCTGGTAGAGCTGGTCAGTGATGTCGCCCACGCTCTCGGGCTTCGCGTCGATGGCCTTCGCTATCGCCCGGTGTTCGCCGGCCAGCAGTTCCTCGTTGAACCCGATGACGTTCTCGAGCCGCGTCGTGTACTCCGAGAGTTCCCGCTTTCGCTCCCGGAGCCGTTCGATGTCCACCTCCAGTTCATCGAGGCGCTCGTCCGGCGACTCCGGGAGCCCAGACCGTTCGACGGCGAGGCGGCCGCGTTCGTCCCGCAGCGCCGCGATGCTCTCCTGTTCCGACTGGATGTCGTCGCGCACGCGCTTCAGTTCCGAACGGGTCGCCTGGAGTTCGTCGAGGGCGGTTTCGAGGTCGTCTCTGCTCTCGGTCGCCTGGAAGTCCACGTCCCGCTCGTCTATCCGGTCCTCGACGCGTTGCAGGTCCTTCCGCGTCTCGCTGATTTCCTCGCGGAGGTCCGCCTGTTTCTGTTCGAGGTCGGGGAGCTCCCGCTTGAGCGACGCGATGTGGTCGAGTTCCTCGTCGATTTCCCGCTTTCGTCGCTCGGCCGCGCGTATCTGTCGGTGGATGGCGGCCACGTCGACCGGGCGCATGATGAGTTCCCGGAGGTCGGCACCGCGCTCGACGGCCCGCCTGGCCTCGTTGTCCTCCAGCAGGAACGAGAACAGGTCCGCGACCGTCGGGTCGGCGAGTAGACCGAGCCCCGAGCCAGACACCCCCTCGGCGGTCCTGGTCATCGTCCTGGTGTAGGTCTCGCCCCCCAGCGAGAGTTCGACCTGTCCCTGGTCGGCGTCGCCCTTGACGCTGGCCCACTCGCTCCCGTGGGCGGCCATCAGCGCCTGGAGCAGTGACGTCCGGTTGGTCGCGTTCCGGCCCCGAAGCACCGTCACCCCTGGCGGAATCTCGACTGTCGTCTCGTCGATGCCCCCTATCTTCTCGACGGCGACGGTCGCCACCTCCCCTGATACCGAGAGTGAGCCCATACGTCGGTGTGGGTGAGTGACGGTCATAAGCACTATGACGCGCGTGCCGTCGTCCGGTCACCTCCCCACACCGGCCTTCGCCTACGGCTAACAAACATATGTCTGTTATTTCAACGGACCGGCGGGGCTAGTTACGTGCAGAAACAATCGCGCAAATCCATATATCGGTCACTATCGATAAATAACACGCTCAAACGTGTATCTTTATATGACCCAATCGGTGTAGCTGTCGGTGTCGGTGACCATGACAGAGCAAAACCGGGCCGAGAGCGTCCTTCGCTCTCACGTGACCTCCGTCAAGGAGGACCTGATGACGGGCGTATCGTTCATGATTCCCTTCGTGACTATCGGCGGTATCTTCCTCGCCGTCGCGTACGCGGTGGGAGACACGCAGACGGTTTTCGACAACACCGGGTCGGTCGGGTGGTTCCTCGCCCAGATAGGCGTGGCCGGACTGACGATTATGGTGCCCATCCTGGGCGGCTACATCGCGTACGCCATCGCTGACCGCCCCGGACTCGCGCCGGGCTTCCTGCTGGCGTACATCCTCCAGCAGGGGACCGTCGTTTCGGAGGCGGCGACGGTCATCGGCCTCTCCGGCGGTGAAGCCGGCGCGGGCTATCTCGGCGCAATCGTGGCCGGGCTGCTGGCGGGCTACGTCGCGCGCTTCTTCAAGAACCTCGACGTCCCCGAGTTCATCCAGCCGATGATGCCCGTGTTGCTCATCCCCGTCGCGACGATGGCCGTCCTGACGCCCATCATGCTGTTCGTGCTGGGGGTCCCCGTCGCGCTCGCCAACGAGGGCCTGACCTCTTTCCTGCAGTCGATGCAGGGCGGCCAGGCCATCGTCGTCGGCCTCATCCTCGGCGGGATGATGGCCTTCGACATGGGCGGCCCGGTCAACAAGGTCGCCTACGTGTTCGCGACCGGCCTCATCACCGAGGAAATCTACGCGCCGATGGCCGCGGTGATGATAGGCGGCATGATTCCGCCCATCGGCCTCGCGCTCTCGAACTTCATCGCGCCCCACAAGTACGCGGCCGAGATGTACGAGAACGGGAAAAGCGGCGTCGTGCTCGGTCTGTCGTTCATCACCGAAGGTGCGATTCCGTACGCGGCCGCGGACCCGCTGCGCGTCATTCCTGCTATCGTCGCCGGTAGCGCGGTCGGCGGCGCGACTTCGATGGCCCTCGGCGTCACGATGCCTGCGCCCCACGGCGGCATCTTCGTCGTCCTGCTGTCGAACCGCCCCCTCGCGTTCCTCGGCAGCATCCTGCTCGGCTCGCTCGTTACCGCCGTCGTCGCGACGGTTATCAAGCCGGACTTCGAAGACCGTGTCGACACTGGAGCCGAGGCGAGTAGCGCACAACCGACAACCGACTGATACCAATGACAGACGCAATCACAGCCGACGACATCGACGAGCTGATTCCGGCGGCCCACATCTCGCTGTCCGACCCGCCCGCCGAAAAGGAAGCGTGTATCGAGTACCTGCTCGACCTCGTCGTCGAGAGCGGCAGGGTCGAGGACCGTGAGGCAGCACTCGATGCGCTGCTGGAGCGCGAATCGGAGACCACGACCGGCGTCGGCATGGGCATCGGCATCCCCCACGCGAAGACCGACGCCGTGACCCGCCCGTCGCTCGCGTTCGGCCGCTCCGAGGCGGGCGTCGACTTCGGCTCCATGGACGGCGAGCCGGCGACGCTCATCTTCATGATTCTCGTCCCGGAGTCGGGCGGCGAGGAGCACCTCGACATCCTCAGTTCCCTCTCGCGGGCCCTAATGCACGACGATGTCAGGGACCGGCTCCACGAGGCGACCGACGAGGCTACCGTCCAGAACGTGCTCCGGGAGGCCATCGCATGACGGTCGAACGCACCGTGACGATTGTCCCGGAAGCGGGTCTGCACGCCCGCCCGGCCTCGGTGTTCGTCCAGGCCGTCAACGACCACGACGCCGAGGTCTCGGCCGGGCGTCCGGACGGGGACCTCGTCCAGGCGGCGAGCATGATTGCCGTCACCAGCCTCGGCGTCGGACAGGGCGACGACATCAAACTGGTCGCCGACGGCCCGGACGCCGAGGCCGTGCTCGACGAACTGGAGCGGATACTGACGACGCCGGAGGCGGAACTGGACGATGGCTGAACGCACGCTCGACGGGACCGGCGCGACGCCGCGCTCCGGCGTCGGGTCGGTCGTCTGGTACGGCCGGGACATCTCGCTTCCGGACCTCGAGGGCGAGGTCGACCCCGACGCGGAGGCCGAGCGGTTCGCCGACGCCGTCGAAACCGCACGCGACGAACTGGAGGCAGAGCGCGAGGCGACTGCCGAGCGCGTCGGCGAAGACGAGGCCGCGGTGTTCGACGCGCACATCCAGTTCCTCGAGGACCCGACCATCGAGGACGCCGTCGAGACGAGCATCGGCGACGGAGCGGACGCGGCCAACGCCGTCGACGCCGCGTTCGGCGAGCACATCGAGCAGTTCGAGGGGATGGACGGCCGGATGGCCGAGCGCGCCGACGACCTCCGCGACGTGCGCGACCGGCTCCTCCGCTTGCTGACCGACGGTGAGCGGGTCGACCTCGGCGACCTGCCCGAGGGCAGCGTCGTCCTCGCTGAGCGGCTGACCCCCAGCGACACGGCACAGCTCGACCCCGAGCGCGTCGCCGGCTTCGCCACGGTCACCGGTGGTCGGACCTCCCACGCGGCGATTTTCGCCCGCTCGCTCGCTCTGCCGGCCGTCGTCGGCGTCGGCGACGCGCTGGAGACCGTCACGGACGGCGACGAGGTCGTCGTCGACGGTGACAGCGGCCAGGTGCTGGTCGGCCCCGACGACGCCGAGCGGGAGGCCGCAGCGACCGGGGCCGGTGCGGCTATCGTCGAGAGGTCCGTCGAGACCACCGACGGGCGACACGTCGAAGTCGCGGCGAACGTCGGCCGGCCGGCCGAACTGGACCCCGCGGCGGAACGGGGTGCCGATGGCGTCGGCCTCTACCGGACCGAGTTCCTCTTTCTCGACCGCGAGGCCTCGCCCTCGGAGGACGAGCAGTACGAGGCCGTCCGCGAGGCGCTCGATACCTTCCCCGACGGGCGCGTCGTCGTCCGGACGCTGGACATTGGCGGCGACAAGCGGATTCCCTATCTCGACCTGCCCGAGGAGGAGAACCCCTTCCTCGGCGAGCGCGGCATCCGCCGCTCGCTCGCCCCCGATTCTGACCTGTTCGCCACGCAGCTCCGCGCGCTCCTGCGTGCCGGTGCGGACGGGGCCGGCGACCTCGCCATCATGTTCCCGCTGGTCGCCACGGTCGAGGAACTCGACGCCGCGCTCGACGCGCTGGACGCGGCGGCGGCCGACCTCGACGACCGGGACGCCGCGGCCGCCGACCCCGAGGTCGGCGTCATGATAGAGACGCCGAGCGCCGTCTTCATGGCCGATGAACTCGCTGCCCGCGTCGACTTCCTCTCTATCGGGACTAACGACCTCACGCAGTACGTCATGGCTGCCGACCGCGAGAACGAGCGCGTCGGCGACCTGCACGACCCGACCCACCCGGGCGTCCTCCGTGCCATCCACCGGACGGTACGGGCGGCCCACGCCGAAGACGCCTGGGTCGGGATGTGCGGCGAGATGGCCGGGGACCCCGACCTGACGGAACTGCTGGTCGGGCTCGGCCTCGACGAACTCAGCATGAGCGCCGTGACGATTCCGGAGGTCAAAACGGCCGTCAGCGACACCGAGTACAGCACCGCGAGCGAGCGCGCGGACCGCGCCCGACTCGCCGCAACGCGCAGTGAAGTCCACCTCACACTAGATTCATGAAACTCGTCGCAGTCACGTCCTGCCCGACCGGCATCGCACACAGCCAGATGGCAGCCGAGAACCTCGAACAGACAGCGGAAGAACTGGGCCACGACATCTCCGTGGAGGTCCAGGGCGCGATGGGCGCGGAGAACGAACTCTCCGAGGCGGACATCGACGCGGCCGACGCCGCTATCATCGCCTCGGACACGTCGGTCAGCCAGGACCGGTTCGAGGGCGTCCCGCTCATCGACGGCACCGTCAAAGACGCCGTCAACGACGCCGAAGGGATGATTGCCGACGCCCTCGAGGCCGCCGACGGCGACGCCCCGACGGCCGAACCCGAGGCTGACAGCTCCGAAACCACGGCTGGGGCGGACCAGCAGCGCCGTCGCGGCGGCGACCGCTCGAAGAGCCTCGTCGCGCGTCTGAAGCGACTGTTCAGTTGAAGCCGTCCCACACGGTACCCGACGCCGGACCGAACACGGCCTTCGCAGCCGAGCAGACCGCCGCGGTCCCGGCTAGCTTACCGGTCCTCGGCCGAGCGGCCGGGCGCGCCATCGGCCGCCGGGGCGAGGAGGTAGCCGAAGGCCGTCGGTCCCGACTCCGGACCGACTTTCAATTCTAGCGTCTGCCGCTCCTCGGCGACGCCGAACTCGGGGAAGTACTCGGTCGTCGTCGTCCGAACGTCGCTGGTGCCGAGCGGATGGACGCCGAGCAGGGTCGGGCCGTCCTCACCGCGGGTCGCCCGCACCGTCCCCGAGTCCTCGACAGTGATGGCGACCTCCGGATGGAAGTGGAGTCGGGAGACGCTGGGCTCGGTCTCCGTGTCGGGCCCCCGGAGTTCGTCCCGGACTAGCCACCAGTCGTCGCTGGCGAGCACCGTCCTGCCGTGCCGATACGACGCCGGTGCGGCGGCGGCTGTCTCGTAGTCCCCCCTGAAAAGGGCCGGGTCCGCCCCCTCGTAGTCGGCCGTCGGTTCCGTCCGCGCCCCCATCAGGTACTTCCCGCCGATTTCGATGGGCTCCGTCTCGCCGACCTGGACGGTGTTGTGGCCGGCGACGCTCCTGGCGTACTGCCGCCGCTCGTTGTCGGCGTAATCGTACACGCCGGTGTCCGTGAGCACGCGCTGGTCGCCGACCCAGAGCAGGACGCTCAGCATGTCGTTGTGGGAGTGCCCGGGCAGGTGGGACGGTCCCACCGGGCCGCCGTCTACCAAGAGTCGACCGTGGTCGGTGTCGAGCCAGTAGTACCCCGTCTCGCCACCCATCGAACTGTGTGACGGGACCGGCCGGTCGTCGTCGGTGAATCCGACGGCTCCGGCGTATCCCAGGCAGTCCGCCAGCGGGAGCGACTGCCCGAACACGGCGTCGTTGTACAGCGGGAGCCGGCCGTCCGGCGGCGAGATGTATCGCAGGTACGCCACGGCCTGTTTCGTCATCGCCGTCAGCCAGGTCGGGGCCGTCCGATCGCTGGCCGCCAGTAGCGAACACGCCGTCACGTACCGCGTCGTCACAATCGCGTGGTACATCGGCGACCGCTCGTAGTGGCCGCCGTCGGGGAGGAACTGCCTGGCTCCGGTGCGGCCGAGAATCGAGCGTCCCGTGGAAAACCAGGATTCGTCGGTGTCCGGGAACAGCAACCCGGCCATGAGCAGTGCGAGCCCGTTCTCGACGAGGTGGTTCCCGCCGACGTCGCCCTCCACATGGTTGGCGAGGAAGAGGGCGTTCCGGTATATCTCCCCGGCGAGCGCCTCGGTAAGACCCTCGGGAACGCCGTCGTGTGTGCCCCCGGTTCGCCACGCCAGATACCGCGCCAGCGTCTGCAACCGGAGCGACACCGCCCATGGTGTCCAGGCGTTGCGAAGGTAGCCAGGCCGACCGATATCGACGCTCTCGGTCCACTCCCGGACCCACTGGTCGAACACCTCGACGACCTCCTCGGGGGCTGCCCGTGGGTCTTTGTACCCCAGCATCGCCCACCGGAGCGGTTCGAACGCGTACAGTTTCAGCGACCAGAGCAGCGGATAGCCGTTGGCCCCGTGGTCGTACCAGTCCGGGTGGGCCGGCGAATCGAACTGGACCGTCCCGTTGAGGAACGTCACCTCGCCGTCGGCCGCCCGTCGGCTCCGCCGCTGGAACGACTGGACGGTCGAGTCGGAGAGTTCCCCCCGAAGCACGTCGAGGTCCGCTTCGAGCGGGCCCGTCGCGACCAAGAGCCGCTCGGGAACCGCGTCGTCGTACCGCCCGTCGAAGTCGACCGGGAGCCGGGCGAGCCCGGTGTTACGGGCCGTCCGTTCGGCCATCCCGAGAACCTGGGCCGGCTCCAACCGCGTGAGCGTGTGCCCGTACAGCCTGGCGCCCGCCGGAAGCATTCGCGTCGGCTCAGTCATCGTCGGGACTCGGGGTCGCGCGTGGTGTCTGCCGCTCGCTCGCCGTCAGCGCCCGGAGTTCTTTGCCCAGTTGGTCCGCGATGACCCCGCGGTCGTATTCCCCGGACACGAGACGGTGTCCGTCCCGACCCATCGACGTACGCTGCCCGGGGTTTTCGAGGAGGGTGTCGATTGCCGCCGCGATGTGCTTCGGGTCGGCCTCTGTGTGTATGCCCGCCTCGGTTTCGGTGACGAACCGTTCGATTTCTCCGCGCCCGGTGACCACAACCGGCAACGAGCACGCGAGGTACTCGTAGAGTTTCGTGGGCATCGCGTAGTCGAGTTCCGGACTGTCCTTTATCGGTGCCAGGCCGACGGTCGCGTCGTTGAGAATCTCCGGGACCCGCTCGCGGTCGACCAGTCCGACGAACTCGACGCTGTCTTCGAGGTCGAGTCGCTCCGTCACCGTTTCGAGTCGGGACACCTCGTCCCCGTCGCCGACCAGCCGGAGCTCGGCGTCCTCGCTCGACACGTGTTGCATCGCCCGGATGCACGGTTCGAGTGCCTGGGCGCTCCCGATGTTCCCCGTGTACACGATTCGGTCGTCCGCGTCGCTATCCCTGGCTTCCGGCGTGAACCGGTCGGTGTCGACGCCGTTAGGGATAACACGCACCCGGTCACGGAGTTCGCCGCCGTACGCGTCGGCGACGGCGTCGCCGAGCGTCTCCGTCGTCACGGTAATCCGGTCGGCGGCGTGTAACGCGACCGACTGGAACGCACGTCCGGCTTTCACCAGCGGGCTGTCCGCTGCGATATATCCCAGGGCAATCGAGTTCTCGATCCACAGGTCGCGTACGTCGACGACCCACGGCTTCCCGATGGCGACGGCCACGAGCCCTGGAATCCCCGTGGTAATCGGCGGGGTCGAGGTCATGACGACGTCGTACTGCCGGTAGTTCACGACCAGCCAGAGCACCGCGTGAAGGGCAAAGAAGAGGTAGTACGGCAGTCGCCGGAGCAGCGAGGGGTTCTCCGTCTGTGGTTGCCACGTCCACAGGCGATGGACCACCACTCCGTCGTCGTGCTCCGTCCGCTTGCGCTCCCACGTCCGCTCGAAGTTCCCCGGCGGATAACACGGGGACGGTGCCAGGACTGTCGCGCCGATGTCGTCGTCGAGGTTGACGGCCGTGTCGTGGATTCTCGACGCGTTACCCCCTTTTTCGGGCGGGTACCGCTGGGAGACGATGACGCAGTCAGTCGTCATCGGACACCCACGTGTGTGCCACAACGGTCCTTCCCGGACGATTCTCACACGACGGTGACGCGTCGGTTGGCCTGTCGCTGTGCATTGGATTGTTCCATCGTATCCCTGACAGGGACATTAGTATGCGTCTGATACTCCACCGGCGGCTCACGGACCGGTCCGTTATGCGTTCTCTTGCCCCCGAGGCCATCTCACGACGGCCGCGTGCCCCGGACCGTGCGTCCGTTTCCAGCGGCCAGACTGACTACCGAATCTACCCAGACTCGGCCCCGTCTGGCTGGTCTACCTCTTCTTGCCGGCCGGTTATTATACACCTACTTTATCATATTTGATTCGCACGCATAGCAAACAGGCATACACAGCAGACTATCTGGTAATCACTACACTCGTACGTGTAACTAAAGGCTAGCTACCCAGTCGACACAGTGTAAGAACGGCTAATTAGCATATACCTACTTCAAACGCATGTGTATGTTCGATAAGCACGACGCGGCTGACGACGAAAACAAATCGGGCCTTTCAGACACTCTATCCGCAAACGAGCGGGGTAAAGTACACCTTAACAGGCGGAGTTTCTTCCAGTTCGGCCTGACGACGCTGACCGCGGCTGTCGGTGTCGGCAGCCTGGGTGCGAGCATCTCCGGTCAGGAGACTAACACCCACATGACGGATTTCAGCGAGTACGTGTAGCGGGCACGGACCGGTACACGCTCGGCGAGTGTGTACTGGGAGGGGTGTTCCGTCTCGGCCCGAACTGCTGGATTGTATCCACCATCGTAAGCGCGAACTGCTCCGGTTCTGGTATCAGCTGTCGACGCTCGACGGGGACCGAAAGCCGGAGTGACCACTCCGGGACGGGCGCGGCTCTCTCGCTTCGGCAAGGCTACGACAGGACGGATTCGAGCACGCTGTTCGCAGCTCTCTGTAAGAGGCCTATACTAATGTCCCGAGCATCTCACTTTAAGATGATAGACATGATTCCCTCCAGCCGTCCACGGTATCACTCTATTCAATCCAATCCGCGGGACACTACGACCCGTCCATATCTGTCATGACCGCTGGCTCTGGGGTGCTCAGCCGTCGGAAACTCATCGCTCTCGCCGGCGGTACCGCGGCCGCCGTCTCGGGCGCACTCTACGGGTGGCTTCCGGGTGTCGACACCGGTGGTGGCGACCCCGCCAACGGGACCGCCGGGTCGGCAGGGGCATCGGGCCGACCGACCGCGACGCCCACGGGACCCACCGAAGAACCCGACGTGCCGCGGGACGCCGAGAGCATCGGTGACTACGGCTCGGAGCCGAACCCGGACGACCCCAGTCTGGCCGCGGCGAGGCGAAACCTCGACGCCATCCTCGCAGCTGTCGAGGCCGCCGGCGAGGGCGGAACGATATACGTCCCGGAAGGCGAGTACTACTTCGGCAGCGAGGATTCGGGCTTCAGTCCGTACGTGGAGTTCGGGAAGACCGGGCCACCGGGCGTCTCGATTATCGGCGCAGGAGCCGACAAATCGACCCTGGCGATTACCAGGCACGCCGCTGCCGACACCCGTCCGAACCAGAGCGCGTTCATCTGGTACGACGGGTACGAACACGGCTCCGTCGAAATAAAGGACGTCAAACTGGACGGCAACTACGAGAACGTCACCGGGCTCGCCGAGAACGGCGGCGGGTCCTGGGGGCTGCAGATGTCGACGGCCGGCAACTTCCATCTCGAACGCGCGTGGATACGGGGCTGGCACCTGGCGGGCGTTCGCGGCCGTGCCGTCCTCAGGTCGGTCAGAAACTGCACGTTCCAAGACAACGGCATCGGGCGACACAACGAGACCGACGGACGGTCGAACTCCCACCACATCTCCGTCCGACCGCAAGCGGGCGACGAACTCGTAATCGAGAACAGCTGTTTTCTCGACTGTGCAGGGAACGCACTCAACATCCGCTTTGGCGACGGGGTCACCCGGATGCACAACTGCTACGTCCGCGGTACGGGGTCCGGACTGTGCAAGATGTCTGCCGGGAGGGTCGTCGAACTGAAGAACATCTACCACAGGGCGAACACCCCTTCGCTCGAACGGAAGGTCGACGAACGGGACATCGGGCCCGACTTCCACGGTCGATTCTTCATCAACAACCTCGGAAATCGGGGGACGACCCCGACCACCGTGATTATGGAGAACGTCCTCTCCAGGGACATGGCCGACTACGCGTTCCAGGCACAGAGCGAAATCGGCGACGGGCCGATGAACGTAATATGGAACGGGGATATGATAGAGATATATAACACCAACCGCGCCCGCGACGACGCAGTCATCCGAGACCACGGCGACGGGCGGTTCTCGGACATCGACATCTCCCGGCTGTCAGTACACAACTCGAACGCGGAGGTGTTCATGCTTGATGACTCCCAGGGCACCATAGAGACGTTCAGCTACTCCAATACGGACGGGCTCGGCGACGCGGGAGACGTCTCTATCAACGTGAGCTCCCTCAGTCAGGAGTGGTTCCGTCCGACGGTCCCCACTATCGACGAGGTCGGTGTGGCCCCCCTCGTCCCGGGCGAGGACTGACTCCGACCCGGACAGCACCCCGGTTCTCTGTTCGCTGATTGCGCGTCGACTGTTCCTCTCGATACACGTGTCCGCGGTCGGACCCACCCGGTCCCCCCACTGGAACAGTGGAGAGAGTGCGGTCTGCACGACTGTGGCGCGGTTCTAATCCGCTGCGGTGGTGCCGTCCCCGTTACGCGCCCTGTGTGCTGGTGCCGTTCGCCAGGTAAATCCTGAGGTCGCCGTTGTCGTACGACCGGTCGACGGTTCTGTCCCGGTTGAACCGCTGGAAGTCCTGCGGGGTGTACTTCCACCGCTGTGGGTAATCCGGGAACGTCTCCTGGTAGAAGATGCGCCCCTTTCTGTTTATCATCACGTACTTCCCGCTGTCGTAGTTCTGCCCGAAGTACCGGTTTGTAGTGTAGTTGAAGTGCGCCGGGAGGAACTGCTCCCAGAACGGCAGCCCCTCGCTGACGCCGTGTTCCGCGTGGTGGAACCGTCGGTACTCTATGTCGAAGTGGTACAGCTCCTTGTTGCCGGTCTCGTGTTCGGTCAGCCACTGGCTGCCCTCGACTTCCATCGCCGTGACTTGGTCGTTGGTCATCCCCGACAGGGGTGACGGGTACAGCGTGAGCGTAGACAACACGACGAGCACCAGCACCGTGACGGTGGCGACCGACCGTACGCTGCGGGCAAGCGACTGACTGCGCTGCCTGTGGCGATTCCGGAGTATGTGGAACAGGGGACCCAGCAGGAGCACCGCGCCGATTTTGGCCACCTGCCAGGGCCGCTCCTGCGTGACGATGAGGTCCAGCAGGAGGAACGCAAGCCCGACGACCCCGAACACGCCCACGACCGCGCCCATCACGGTCGTCCGCGTGTCCAGTTCGTAGCGTCGCCTGAAACTGAGCAGGAGCGCGACCCCGAACAGGCCGCCCCCGAGGGCGAACAGCACCATCTCGGTGCCGAACCGAAAGGTGATGAACCGAACGATGTCTATCAGGGCCGGTGTCGCTTCCTGTGCGGTCTGGGCGTACGCCTGGACCGGGGCGTCGCTGCTGCTCGTCCCGAAGAGCACGCGATAGATAGTGTCGAACCGCAGTATGACTCCGGGGAAGTTGGAGTACCAGCTCACGATTATCGCGAGCGACAGCCCGAAACTGCTCGTCGGGCTCCGGTGTATCGTCCGTATCCGCGGGACGTACTGCACGCCGTAGTACAGCATGAACACCCCCGCGACGAACACGGCGGTCAGCGGGTGATACAGGAGGAGGCTCAGGAGCGTGAGCACGAGCGCCCCTCTGATTGCGGGTGTCGGATACCGCTGACTCTTGAAGAACAGATACAGGACGACCGGTATCAGCAGGATGCTGAAGTCGAACGGGCGAAAGAGCAGGTGGCTGTAGCCGAGTATCGGAAGCAAGACGAAGGGAAGGCCGAGGAGGAATCCCCGCCGGGAATCGGCCACTTGAAACAGCAGGTAAACCATCCCTCCGAAGTACACGGCGGAGAAAACTGCCGGTATCAGCATCGCCAGCGTCATCGTCTCTAGCCCGGTCGCGTCGGCGGTGGCGTACACGAGCAGGTGCGCGAGCGGGTAGATGTTCGCCCCGGTGGCACCGGTGTTGGCGATGTCCTGTACGTACCCCAGGTGCGTCAGTGGGTCCGCGTCGCCGTACATCACGTAGCCCCGTATGAGCGGCATCAACACCAACAGCGCGTCGGTCGCCAGCATCAACACGGTTCCGAAGACCCAGGACCGGTCGTCCGGGTCCCCGATGCTCCCGAATATCAGTAGCGCACCGGCGAACAGCGACCCGACGACACAGCCCCAGAACGGGGCGGGATACGATTCGTAGAGCGATATCTCGTACTCGGTGGCCGTCGGCGTCGTCAGCACAACCGCTGTCGAGGCCACGAGCAGCAGGACGCCGACTGCCGCGATGGCCCCCGAGACCCGCGAGTGAGCGAACCAGGTGCGCGCTTCGCCTTCGCTCATGGGTTATCCACGGACCTTGCTCACTCGCCCGGTGTTCGTACAGCCCAGTCCAGCACCTGCCGAGAGCGCCCCCGTCATTCGTACTACGTCCGTAGACTAGTCCATATCATTGTTAGTGCGCTCCTAACCCGCTGGGGGTCTGTGGACACTGTCGCCGCCGCTCCCCACTTGTCCAGGCGAATACAGGACAGAAAAGCGCGGACAGCACGAACTGCAGGAACTCGACGATACCGGCGACCAGAGAGAACGGCGCTCTCAGACGCTCACGGACTTGGTCGTGGAGACGGATTCCCCGTTACTGTCGACGACCGTGAGTCCGACGTCGTAGTTGCTCTCGCTCACTTGGTCGATGCTGAACATGTCGATGTCCGAAGCCGTGTTCCCGCCGACGTCCCACTGGACGCTCTCCACCGTGGCGTTCGAGTCGGCGACGTCGATGGTAACCGACTGGAGGTCGCTGTCGCTGCTGTACACGTCCCACACGACAGTGATGTCGGCTCTGCCGTCGCCCTGCTGGGACTCGGAGACGCTGAACCGGCCGATTTTCGGTTTCGCAGCGTCTGCCGCGGCGGACGTCGTCGCAGTCGCGGACGTGCCGTTCCCGCTGGTATCGGTCGCGGTCACCACGACGTTGTACTCGTTCCCGGAGCCGGCGTCGCCACTCGCCGCCAGCTCGGTCGTGCCGGTCGCCGAACTCCCGGAGACGTCGACGCTGGCCGCGTCCTCCTGCTCGTTGTCGGTTTCGTCGTACAGACCCACGTCGACGGTCGAGAGGTCCCCATCCGGGTCGCTGACGCCCCAGTCGACCGCGAAGGCAGCGTTCGCGGTGTCGGTCTCGACCTCGGAAACGGAGAGATTGTCGACGGCGGGGCCGGTCCCGCTGTTGTCAGTGGTGACCGTGATGCTGCTCGAGTCCGTGTTCCCGGCCGAGTCGGTCACTCTGGCATCGAGCGTGTGGGTGCCGTCCGACAGCGCGGAGGTGTCCCAGGCGGCCTCGTAGTACCCCGTGTTCGAGTTGTACGAGGCCTTCGCCCAAGCGTCCCCGTCGATGCGGTACTCGACGGACGGGGTGCCGGGGGAATCTTCGGCGTCGGTCGCACTCATCTGCAGTGTGACCGTCCCCTCGACCGTCTCATCCGCGAGCGGTTGTCGCCACGTTATCTCGGGTCTGGCGTCGTCGAGCCGCGCCGGTTCGCCGTTCGTCCCGACGCTGAAGAAGTCGAGCAGTTGCACGTCGCCCGACCAGGAACCGACTCCGGTCCACCCGGGGCCGGTGACGTCGCCGTCCGTTACCTCGATATCCCACGTGTCGGGCTCTCTGGAGCCGTAGCGCCAGTTCTTCGCTTTCACGGACGTGCCCTCGATGCGCAGGCGGAGGTAGCTCCACTCTTCGAGGGGGTTGGTGGCGGCCACGGTTTCACCGAGCGTGGTCTGTGACCCGCCGAAGTCCTTCTCGACGCGGAGCTTGATGTCGCCCTCGTGTCGAACGAACCACGTCGAATAGCCGACCATGTTCCCGCTGGCGTCGACGCCGCCGCGCCCGATAAGGCGGCCCCAGCCGTCACTGCCGGTGTCCGTCGCGCCGACGCGGACCAGTCCGAGCACCTCGGCGTCGGCGTGCTCGCCGACGTCGTCCCAAGACATGGCGTGTGAGTCGGCCGAGCTAGCGTCGAACTTGACGTACGCGTCGCCGGTGTTGGAATCGCCCGAAACGACCGACCAGTTCGACGGGTCGCCGTCCCACCGGGGCGTCCAGTCCGGGAGGCTGGTCTGTGCCACCTCTTCTGTCGCGGTTCGGGTCGTCTCTTCCTCTGTGCTGTCCCGCGTCTTCGCCCCGACCTCGCTTTCGGCCGGAACGTCCACGTTCAGCGGGTCCCCGCCCGACAGATGGTCGCCGATGTCGATGCCGCCCGTGTTTCCGAGGCCGCCGACGTTGCCCGTCGAGAGCGTGGCGATGGACCCGTCGGAATCCTCGGTCTCGAACACCTTCGCGTCGGTGTCGTGGACCGACATCTCGCCCACGTCGACGTTCCTGAACGCGACGCCCTGTCGGTCGCGGATGACTTCGTCGTCTTTGTACATGTTCGAGCCGGCGAACGCGATTCGGTCGCCGACCCAGGTGAGGTCCGACGGGCCGCCGACCGTGTCGCGCACCTGGAACGCGTAGGACGTGTGGTTCTTCGTCGATACGTCTTCCATGTCCAGCGTCACGTTGGTGTCGCCGCGGTCACCCAGGCTCTGGATGAAGTGACGGCCGAGGAACCCGTCGTTCGGCTCGTCCGGGAGCAGCGATTCCAGTTCCGACGTGTACGCCGTGTGGTTGATACGGCGGAGCGTGACCGACTCCCCGGCGGAGAGTTTGAGGAACTGACTGCCCGTCCCGGCGGCGTACACGTTTCTAATCCGGTAGGTACCGTCGTTATAGCGGATGTTTATCGCGCTCCCCGGACAGTTCTTTATCTTGCAGTTCTCGATGACGGTGGTGTTGCCCCTCGGCGTCTGGAGCGAGTCGAACGGGTGGGTGTTCGACCCACTGTCCTTGTGGTACTCGATGCCGATTCGCTCGAGCGTACAGTATCGGGCGGACGAGAGGTACTGTCGACACCTGATGCCGCGCGTGTACGTGTCGGTAATCCGTACGTTGTACAGCGAGAACGACAGGGATCGGCCAGCAAGGGAGAACCCGTCCGCGCCGCCGTTGTACCGGTCGAGATTGCCCAGGTTCGGAGCGTTCACGTCCAGCGTGAGCCCGCGGACTTCGACCTCGCCGTGGTCGGCGTCCCCGTCGTAGATGAAGGCCGTCTGGTTCGAGATAGCCGCGGGGTCCATGTGTTCGGTCACCGCGAGCGTGGATGCGTCGGGTCCCTCGCCGTACACCGAGATGCCTCGCGGCTGGCCGCTCCCCATCTTTACGAGGCTGTAGACGTCCTCACTGCCGAAGTAGTAGGTGCCTGCCGGAACGAATATCGACCCGTTCGGCCCGGCGGCTTCCATCGCGCTGTGAATCGCGTTCAGCACCTCCCGTGCGGCCGCGAGGCCCGGGTCGCTGGGGTTGTGGTCGCTCCCTATCCCGTGGTCGGTGATGTCCTCGGCGCTGTCGGGTACGTAGGCTGGTCTCGTCATTGGTCCCCTCCCTGACGACCCTCGCGGAAATAGTTGGGGAAATTACCATTTCTCTCCCCAGGAGTGGCTGCGTTCTCTTTGAGGGCTACACTCGGGTCAGTACTCGCAGTTGTCGCGCCCCATGCGGTAAATTGGTTCCTAACTTCGGCTATCGGCCCGATAGAACCGGTCTCACGCCAACCTATCCCTTTTGCTCCGTCGTGACCCCTCGCTTCAGTAACAGCTCCCTTCGCAAAGTAATTCGGTCTTAACATGCCGTACCGACTTCGACCCGAGTACGGTATTATAAATTGTTACTTTATGTAGATATTTGGTTGTTCGATACGGCTGCTTGAACGCGACATACGTACCAGTTCGTATCTCCCACCACCGGCCACTCACAGACGCTTGGGAGTCGGGACCGACGAATTATATGTAGCCGAGATGCTCCAGGCGGTCCTCGACGTCCGCCTTCGACGGCTCCGCCTGCGCCGTGACGTCTTCGCGTGGCGTGCTCGTTTCGTGGTCCGTGGCGGAGGTAAGGGCCCACGGGACCTTCTTGAGATGGGGGTGTGGTATCCCCTCGGGATGGCCGTACTGCTTCATCTCTCCGAACAGTTCGCCGTGGTCGGCGGTGATGGCGACCCGCTCCGCGTCTACGTTGTCGAGCAGTCGGCGTATCGAACCGAGAACCAGTCGGAGATTGTCGAGGTAGTTCTCCCAGGCGTCCTCTTTGGATATCTCCCCGCGCTGGATGGCCTCCCATGGGTGGTCCTCGGCAGCCGTGATGTCGCGCTGCTCCCTGTACGCAGCCGCCACGTGCGGACGATGTGGCTGATAGTAGTGGAGTATCATTCGCTCGAAGTCGAGGCTCCGTCCGGCCGAAATCGCCTGGTCGGTCACGACGTTCGGCGGGATGGTGTCGAAGTGGTCCTCGTACCGGTGGTGGCGCGAGAACTGCTTCAGGAGCTTGAACTGACTCCCGTCGACCACGTCCCAGTCCGCCCACGTGACCGGCGTGATGTACTTCCGCGGTGGCCGCTTGCCGTCCTCGAACGTCGGTTGTGTGTGCGGGTTCGTAGAGAGGTACACCGTCTCCGCTATCTCCTCGGCGTGCTCCTCGGTAAACGTCTTACACAGCCACTCGTGTGACGAACTCCCCGTGGACCAGACGCTGTCGACCCTGTCGATAAACTTGAACTCGGGCGCGACCTCCCGCAGCGCGTCTACCCGGCAGGCGTCCAGCACGATGAGCAAATCCCACTCCCTGTCGTAGACGTTCGTGCCGAGCGGGCGCTGCGTCGTCAGCGAGAAATAAACACCGTTGTAAGCGCCACCTAGAAAATATCGGAGCCCCGTCTCGCCCCCGTCGACCTGGCCTCCCGTCAGAGTTCGCAGCCACTCGCGTATGTTCGTCTTCACGGCAGTGACATCCGGAGAGAATCGTATAGTTATATATCTTCTACCCGGAGCCCCCCGAATGCGCTCCCCGAACCTCAGTCACTGGGCGTACCGCGTCTTTCGGTCCGCCAGAGACCCAAGCGAACGTCTCCTCCGACTGGCTGGCTTCGACGATGCCCGTGGCACGTGGGTCGCTCAGTATCAAATGCATACTTAATGACCGACCCCACCAGCTATCGCCCATGTACCGTGCGGTCGTAAGCGCGATGAACCATCCGGACCCGTTCAATCCCTACATGGGGCTGTTCAACTTCCGCTCCATCAGAGCCCTCAGTAGGACAGCAACCGAGGTCGACGTCGTGACCCCGCGCCCGAGAGCGCCGCCGGTCGGCCCCTACTCAGAGTTCGGCGAAATCCCGAGTCGGCACGACTACGGCTCACACGAGGTCCACTATCCCAGGTTCCTCTACCTGTTACCGCAGAAACTGTTCAAGTACACGCTCTCGTCGCGGTCGTTCGCGGACATGCTCCCGGAGTACGTCTCGACGCACTTCGAGACGCCGGACATCTGTCACGCCGGCCACATCCACTACGACGGCTACGGGCTGGCGTCGTACTGCCGGAGCGACGACATCCCGCTGACGGTGATGGGTCGCGGGAAGATTCTGAACAACTTCTACGACCTCTCACAGATAAGCCGGAGAAAAATCAGGGAGACCCTCGAGTACGCCGACGGGATTTTCTGCGTCAGCGAGTCGCTCGCCCGCATCGCCAACGACATCACCGACACGCCGAAAGCGACCGTGCTCCCGAACGGGGCGGACCCGTCGCGGTACCCGACGGACAACGAGCGGGCGATTCGCCAGGAGCTGGGCATCGACCGGGATACCACCGTCGTCATGTTCTGCGGTGGGTACACCGAGCGGAAAGGCATCAACGAGATATGTGCGGCCCTAGACGACATTCGGGGCGACGACGTGGCCTTCGTTTTCGTTGGCCATTACGGTGACCTCCGTACGGACCTCATCAGCGCGCTCAAAGCCAGTCACCACGACAACTACCGGGTGCTCTGGGAGGTCCCGCCGCTCGGTCTCCGACGGTGGTTCGCCGCCGCCGACGTCTTCATGCTCCCGAGCCACGCCGAAGGCCGGCCGAACACGATTTACGAGTCGATGGCCAGTGAGACCGCTGTCGTCGCCTCTGCTGTGTCCGGTATTCCGGAGCAGGTCGAGGACGGTGAGACGGGGCTGTTGATTCCGGCGAAAGACCCTGACGCGCTCGCAACCGCCCTGAACAGTCTCATCGACGACCCGGAAACGCGAGAGCGACTGGGCGCGAACGGCAAGGCCCGGCTGGTCTCGAAGGGCTGGACGTGGGACGCACACGGCCGACGACTGGCGTCCCTCCACGAAGCGATTATCGACGACGGCGAACTCCCGGCGAGTGAAGTACTGAACTAGCGCTCGGTCGCGGCCGCAAAGACGTGTTCGTCGAGGAACCGCTCGTACTCGTCGAACACTGGCGTGGGCGAGAAGTCGTCGGCACGGGACCGCAACCGCTCCGGGTCGGGTGGGTCGGCGAGCGTGTCACAGACCGCGTCGGCCAATCCGTCCACGTCACCCACCGGTACGAGCCTCCCGTACTCCCCGTCAGCGAGGATTTCGCGGGGGCCGCTCGGACAGTCCGTCGACACGACCGGACAGCCGACCGACAGACACTCTATCAGGACCGTCGGTAGCCCCTCGTACCGCGAAGACAGGAGGAAGGTGTCGGCCTTGGCCATGTACCGGTACGGGTTGTCGACGTATCCGGGCAGGGACACCACGTCGGAGAGCCCGCGCCGCTCGACAGTCTCCACGATGTCGTCCCGGCACTGCCCCTTGCCGGCGATTATCCCCCGTGCGTTCGGGTTCCTGTCGACGACTTGCTCGAACGCACGGACCCAGCCGTCCAGGTTCTTCTGGCCCGCGTGCCGTCCGACGAACAGGACCACGTCGCGGTCGCTGTCTTCCACCCACTCGTGGTCGACCGGCCGGCTGGCACGCTCGCGGATTCGCTCGACGTCGACAGGGTTGTGCAGTACTGACACGTCATCCCTGTCGACGGGCGTCTGGTCGACGAGGCTGTCGGCGACGCCCTCCGAGACGCTGATTATACGGTCCGATGCGGGATAAAGACGCGGCACGACCTGCTCGACGATTCGGTCTTTCGGTGTCGCTTCGACCTCGTGTCCGAACGCCGAGTGCTGGGTCGGGATTACGGTGGTCTCGGTGTCGAGGAGCCTGTTGATGGTGAGGCAGACGATGCTCGGGTGTTCGAGGTGGGGAAACAGCGCCGCCGGCTTCTCTCTGTGCAGGTACGAAACGAGCGCCGGAAGGTGCGCGGCGACCCCTACCGCCGGCGTCTTGGACGGCGGTAGTTCTACGGTGGAGACCCGTTCGGAGAGCTCCGACTGGAGCTCGCCGCTCGCGCGCGACAGGAGCAGGTCGATGTCGTACCCGCGCTCCGCCAGCCCGTTCACGATGGTGATTGCGACTTGCTCCGCGCCGCCGACCGAGAGGTCCGGGATAAAGAACGCCAGTAGTGGTCGGTCGCTCCCGGCCGCTACCGAACTACTTCGTTCCGCCCGCGTCGGGGCAGCGAGACCATCGTCGTCCGAAAGCGTCGGCGCGTCCATTACCGTCGCAGTGCCGTCCGATAGTCTTTGTTAGTCACTGGATTCGTTCCGCGACGACGCGAATTCTCCAGTCGACCCGGGTGGTCCCCCCCACTCTACCTGGCGGTGGTCGAATCGACTGTTCGCTTCGCACCGACCTGTCGCCGGACTGGGACGTCAAACTCGTGTAGTGCTGCTCCGAGTCGGATAAGAGCGGCCGCTCCGTAGACTGACGGACGCCGGCTGCTATACGGGTACCGTCTCGGCGACCCGCCGCCGCAGGGACGCAACCGACTCGTAGGTCCACTTTCCGCCAAGCGAGGGCAGTAGGTGGGGGTAGACAGGACGGTGCAGCGGGTTGGCGAAGAACGCCAGTAGGAAGTACTTCCGAGCTTCGCCGTACTCCCCGGCGCGTATCGCTGACCGGGCGAGCGAGCGTCGCATGGACGCGAGGAAGGTCCGCTCGTAGTAGCGGCCGTACTCCGCCGCGAGGTCGCCGTGTTTCTCGACGAACAGCGGATAAGCCACGTCGCGCTTCTGCTGGAAGTTCACGGTGATGCTGTCCTCCCGCCCGGTCTGGCGGTACGTAAGCGCCTCCTCGACCGGCTGGAACTCGCAGGACTGGGCCAGCCGGAAGAACCATTCGCGGTCCTGCCACGCCGGAAACCGCTCGTCCGGGAGGCCGGCGTCGACAATCGCCTCGGTGTCAACCAGCACGGAGGAGAACTGTCCGAAGTTCGACCCCGTCAGCAGGTCGGTGACCACGTCCCCCGACGCAGTCGGCGTCGAGACCGTCGTTCCGGCTGGATGTTCCCGTCTAACCCACGTGTAGACGACCCCCGTCTCCGGCGGGGACCGCGAGAACGTCTCGACCTGTTTTCGGACCTTCGTCTCGTCCCACTGGTCGTCGTCATCGAGAAACGCGACGTATTCGCCGTCCGCAGCCCGAATGCCCGTGTTTCGGGCGACGTTTGCACCCTTGTTTCCATCGTGGCGGATGACCGTCATCCGCTCGTCGCTCAAAAACCACTCCGGCAGCGTGGTCGCTACGGGCGTGGGCGAGCCGTCGTCGACGACGAGGAGTTCGAGCCGTTCGTACGTCTGGTCGAACACGCTCTCTATCGCTTCCGGCAAGTCTTCGTCTCGACCGTACGTGGGTATAACCACACTCACGAGCGGCGCCCCGTCGTCGGTGTTTCCTCCCGTCGGCATGTGTCTTATTTTACACTCTGTGGGCTAGTACAGTTAAGTACAACATCGCTACCGGACACCGGGCTGTCTCCCGTGACCGGGCGTGACACGCCGATTCGAGACGCTACTCCTGTGACGGTTGGAACGTCCCGGTTACGGGACAGATAACACCCAGTCGAGCGAACCGGCGCGTGTTAGTCAGTGTATTATCGACCGCGCGGACAGGTATTCAGGGGCATTACTATTGGTCAGGTACCGCTAGCTTTCGGTACGCAATCCATGTCGATGAACGAGTGGGTCTCATCTATGTCGGTGTCAGTACCTACACGGAGCCGGTTCCGGTGGTTTCTCGTCTCCTTCGTGACGCTGGGCATCGTCTCGTCGGTCGCCCTCTGGGCCGTCGGCATCACCGGCGCGGAAATACACCTCGTTGCGATGTTTCTGGCCCTGCTCGTGACCAGCGAGCTGTTCCCTCCGGTGGCCGACGAACAGTGGTGGCGCTGGCTGCTACTGGTCAAACTCGTCGGCTGGCTCGTCACTCTGTACGTCCTGTTCGAGCGCGTCTCCGGCGTCATCCAGTAGTCGGAGTGGGTTCGGGCCCCGGCCTCTACTCTGCTCTGTTCAGGAGCGTACGAATCAATCGACGAAACACTTCATGTAGTGGGTGTTCAGCCGCAAGACGGTCGTAGCGACTATCCACTTCGCGTCCCAGTCGCTGAGACGCCTGCTGAACAGCTCGCGGGAGTTGACGGACTCGTGTGCGATACGAAACCCGCGGTCTGCGAGTTCGACTCGGACTTCCGAGGGAGAAAAGTGATGTAGATGCGGCCGGTCGACGTATTTCATCCGCTTTCTCACGAACTTTGGAAGCGAAAAGGTGTTTATTTTGAATAGAAACGTCCCGTCTGTCTTCAACACCCTCGAAATCTCGCCTAGAATTGACGAAGGGTAGATAGCGTGGTCGATGACGTTGAGACTTGCGACTACATCGAACGAGCTGTCTCCGAAGGGTAGCGATTCACCAGCGGCCTGAGCGACCGGTTCGGTGCTGAGTGCCGGGTTCGATAGCTTTCCCAACACCGGGTCGACGCCGACGACCAACTGGTCCTCCGATACGGATTCGGCGACGGAGTACGTGAGCCCGCCGGTACCGCACCCGCCCTCCAGCACTCGTCCGTCCAGAACGTCTCTGCTGGAATCGAACTGCTCGTCTATCCACTGCAACTCCAGCTCTCCTCGCGATATCTCTTGGTGGAACTTCGTCTCCGCTTGCTGTGCTTCCTGCCAGCGACTTTTTGATATCATGGCTTTCCTACGTGTTTTTCAATTAACAAAAGCATGAGTGAGCTACTGACTACCACACGCGGGCAGCTCAGCGTCCACTCCTCACCGATTCTGGTCGCGGAATCGTGTTCTCTGTCGGGAGAAAACCACGGGCAACAGCGGGAGCACCAGTCGGGATAACGTTGTCTTTATTCGGTGTGTTCTGTGCCGTTAGCCGTTGGTGACGTCGACCCAGATGTGAGTGCGCCGGTACGCGTTCTCGGGTCTCGGGTTCGCCCCCGCCGGAGCCTCGCCGCGGTAGAGGAGATACGACACTCGGACGTCCTCACCGACCAACGAGGGTGTCATCTCGTGTGGGCGTGTGCGCGTCTCGCCCGCCGCGACGCGGGCGTCGAACCGGTCGAGCCGTGCGGTGCTCAGGACGGTGCCGTTCTCGATTCGCTGGGCGATGACGACCACTGTGTAGTCCTGGTCCTGTCCCTCGTGGTTGCCGATAGTGACCTGCACCGTCGCCGAACTGCCGAGCGGAACCTGTGATGGGTACTCCGACGCGACGAGTTCTCCGTCGTCGGACTCCGCCATCAGCGCGAACTCCGTGAACTGCTCGCCCCGCTCGGCCGACATGGCCGCGTACCCGATTCCGGTCCCGGAGACGAGAAGCCCGAGTACGAGCAGGACGTGCAGCGCCCCGACGCCGCCGGACGGCCGCAGGGACGCCCGGGACCGTGCGCTCGTCACCCACCGCAGGGGACTGAACCGCTCCGCCGGTGGGACCCGGAGCCGTCGGCCCGCCGCGGCCACGGTGAGGAGCACGGTCGTAGCACCGATAGAGAGCTGGAACAGGCTGGTTGTCGCCCCGTACGACAACAGGACTAACCCGAGCCCGACCAGCGGAACCAGACAGACGCTGACCCCGACGGAGAGAACGAGCCGCTCACCGGCCGAAATCCGTCCTCCTTGGTCCTCGAACAGCCCCGCTTCGGAGGCACGACGCGGGAACAGTAGCGACACCAGGGCGTAGCCCGGCGCGATGAGCACAGCCACCAGCCCCAGCACGGCCTGCACGGACAACTGTCCGACGTACCCCTGGGCAGCGGCGAGGTGCCAGAGGCCGAGCAAGCCCACCAGCAACAGGTCGACCGGGAGCGCGTCCGCCTCGATACCTACGTCTGCATCAGTTGCCATTACCGGTCCGTGAGCGCGGAGTAATAAAATAAGACAGTTACTACTGGGACGGGCAACCGGTGGCCCGGGCGTCCCGCTCTCGAAAGCCCGGACCGAGACCCCGCTTACTCCGTCGCCGTGACCGTCTCGCTGACGGCGAGTTTCGGAATCGCGTCGAGGATGTGGACGGCTGCGTCCCCGTCCCCGAACGGCGTCGTCCAGTTGCCCGTCTTGCCGCGCATTTGCGCCGCCGCCGATACGATGGCGCTTGGTTCCCGACCGGCGACGCAGTTCGCACCGACGAACGCCGTCTCGGGCCGCTCGGTCCCGTACCGGAGCGTCACACACGGCGTCCCGAGGATGCTCGTCTCTTCCTGGACGCCGCCGGAGTCGGTGAACACCACGTCCGCCGTGCTCTCCAGGCGGAGGAAATCGAAGAACCCCAGCGGCTCGACGAGCCGAACGCGGTCCGGGACCGCGATTCCGAACTCTTCGAGGCGGTCCTCCGCCCGGGGGTGTATCGGATAGATGACCTCCCGGTCCGCCTGAGCGCTCGCCCGCGAGACGCCGCTGAGAATCCGCTCGAACGCGTTGCGGTCGTCGACTGTCTCCGCCCGGTGAGCGGTCAGAAGGTCGAACTGCCCCTCTGTGACGCCGAGTTCGCTCAGAATCCGGCTTTCGCTCGCGGCCTTGTCGTCGTAGGTCTGGACCGCATCCACGACCGTGTTCCCGGTAACCGTGATTCGGTCCTCTGGAATCCCCTCGTCCCGGAGCAGCGCCGCCGTCTCCTCTGTCGGCGGGAAGAGGTGGTCAGAGATGTGGTCGATGACGACCCGGTTGGTCTCCTCGGGCATGTCGTCGTCGAAGCTCCGCAGTCCGGCCTCGACGTGGGCCACGTCGACGTCCATCTTGCTCCCCGCGAGTGCGCCCGCGAGCGTCGAGTTCGTATCGCCCTGGACGAACACGACCGCCGGTTCGACGGCCTGGAGTTCCGCCTCGACACCGGCGAGCATCGCCCCGGTCTGAGCCCCGTGGTCGTCGGAGCCGACTTCGAGGTTCGCGTCCGGCGGCGACAGCCCGAGCTGTCGAAAGAAGACCGCGTCCAGCGAGTCCGAGTAGTGCTGCCCGGTGTGGATTACGTGCGTGTCGATGCCGCGCCGGTGACACGCCTGGATTACCGGTGCGAGCTTGATTATCTCCGGACGCGTTCCGAGCACGAAGCCGACGGTACTCGCAGTCATTGTCGTCCCCGGTTTCGCAGGTCTGGTGTCCGATACCGGTCGCGTCCAGTCGGTTCCATACCGGGTTCGTGAGCGACCACCAGAATTGTTATAAACTTCCTACGCCGTCGGTTCCGCTCGCCACCGCGGTGACCTCGGACAGCGACCCGGTTCAGAGTGTCCGGACGTCGAACCCGTGGTCGGCCCACCGCTCCGCGTCGATGACGTCGACCGGGTCGACCACGGTCCGTTCCGACATCTTCGCACCGATAGCCGCCGGATTGAGGTCGGCGAACTCGTCGTGTGCTGCCCCGAAGACCACCGCGTCAGCGCCGTCGACGGCGGCATCGAGCGAGACGAGCTGCAGCCTCGAATCCGTCGCTCGCGGGTCGTGGATGGTCACCGAACTCTCGCCCCAGCCGCCGTCCACGGCCGTGCGCGTCTCCGTCGTGACGTCTCCAAGCAGTTTCGCAATCTCCAGGCCGGGGCTGTTCCGGGTGTCGCTGACGTTCCCCTTGTACGTGATACCGAGGACGGCCACGGTCTTGCCGTGCAGCGAGCCGACGGCGTCCTCGAGCATTCTGATGACGTGCTCCGGCATCCGGTCGTTGACCTGGCTCGCCACGTCGAGCAGTTCCGTCGCACCTGTCCCGTCGCTCAGGAAGTGCGGGTCGACGGGGAGACAATGGCCGCCCACGCCGGGGCCCGGATTCAGGATGTCGACCCGCGGATGGTTGTTCGCGAGACTGATGGCGGACCGCACGTCGACGCCGTAGTTCTCCGCCAGCAGTGCGAGCGTGTTCGCGTACGCGATGCTGACGTTCCGCTTCGCGTTCTGTGCGAGTTTCACGAACTCGGCGGTCGTCGGGTCGGCGGCGACGTGGATGTCCCCGCTGGTGAGCGGCTCGTAGAGGGACTCGATGGCTTCGACGGACGCCTCATCGACGCCGCCGACGATTCGGTCGTTCGTCCGGAGTTCGGTGAGCGTGTTCCCCGGCATCACCGTCTCCGGTGTGTATCCCAACGACACGTCGTCTCCGACGTCGAGCCCTCCTCTGGAGAGAATCGGGGCCAGGACCTCGGTGGTCGTTCCCGGCGGGACCGTCGATTCCAGAACCACGGTGTCGCCCGGTCTGAGTACGCTCGCCACGTTCCTTCCGGCGGATTCCACGTAGGCGAGGTCCGCCTCGCCGTTCATCTCGTCATACGGCGTCGGCACACAGATTACGTGCACGTCGGCCGGTCGCGGCCGGCGGCTCAGCGCCAGGTTCCCATCCAGCGCGTCCTGTACGTACGACTCGAAGTCCGGTTCGCTGACCGCCGGTTCACCCTCGCTGAGACGGTCGAGTAGGTCCTCGTCGACGTCGAAACCGACGACCTCGGTGCCGTGGTTGGCGAAATGCGCCGCCGTCGCGAGCCCGATGTATCCGAGCCCGTGGACACAGACAGTCACGTTTCCGGGGCCTCCCGTGGTTTTCCGGGTGATTCACGGCGCTGTCCCCGTTCCAGACAGTCCGGTTTGGGTTCGTGTCCCATTGCTCTACGAATGATATACGGTACCCTTTGTTATGCAGCAGTTGTGTGCGGTCAGCGACCATAGAGTCCGGGTAAACCCTGCCTGACGAACAGTGAGGCACACGGTAACCCCGCCGCTGTGCCCCGGCTACTGGCGGTACAGTTCCAGGGAGTGGAGAATGATGCCGGTGAAGGAGGCGAGGATGCCGGTGATGGTGAAGGTAGTGCTCGCCAGCGCGTGTCCGAGCGGGAAGCTCCCGCTCTGGAGATAATTAAACATCGTGAGGTACGTGAACACGAACCCGACGAGAACGAAGCAGACGCCGGGGACGCCGAGCAGCATAATCGGGTGTTCCCGTTCGACCGTGCGGATGATGTTCCCGACGAGCGTGAGGCCGTGCTCGACCGGACCGAGGTTGTTGGACGCCTCCACGTCGTACTCTATCGTCGTCGGCACCTCCGCTATCTGGTAGCCGTTCGAGTGGGCGTGGTACAGGATGTTCGTGCTCGCGTCCATCCGGTCGCCGATTGAGCTGTCCGAAGCCAGCGAGCTTATCGCCGCCTGGCTGTATGCCCGGAAGCCGCTTTGCGTGTCGCGAATCCGATTGGTCGGCGTGATGATTCCGAGGCTGAGGTTAGTCATGAGATTGACCGTGAACAGCCCGAACCGCCTGTACAGCGGCATCTCCGTCTCGGCGGATTCGTCGAACCGGTTCCCGATAACGATTTCCGCGTCCGATTCCCGCTGCCGTTCGACCAACTCCGGGATGTCGCTCGGGTCGTGTTGGCCGTCGGCGTCGAGGACGACCAGGTAGTCGGTGTTGCTCCGGTCGGCCTGCTCGAAGATGCTCTTGAGCGCGCCGCCGTACCCGACGTTGCGCTCGTGTTCGTACACTGTCGCGCCGGCCGCTTCGGCGGCCGCGACAGTGTCGTCGGTGCTTCCGTCGTCGACGACCAGGACGGTGTCGGCGTACTCCATGGCCGACTCAACCACGCTCCCGATGGTCCCCCCTTCATTGTACGCCGGAATTCCGACCATGACGGTTGGCTCCGGGTCTGTGACCGGCTCGATGCGGGCGTCGATAGTGAACTTCTCGGTGCTGTTCAGCGCCTCGCGGCTCGCCGGGAGATTGACTGACCCGTCCCCCCCGCCGTGGTACACGAGGCCCGGATACCCCGCCTGTTTGGCGTACCGCCGAAGCCGCTCGCGGGGCGTGTCGGCCTCGGTCCGGTTCCCCGACGGCTCGACCACTTCCGCGTCGAGCCAGCGGGCAAAGGCGAGCGCCTGCGGGTCGGCATCGACGGCCGCGGTGACGATCGCCTGATGTGCCCGGGAGTGGATGCGGAGGATTTCGGCCGCTATCCACTCGGCGTTCGACTCGGTCGCGACCAGACCCACCGCGGGCAGGTTCTTCGAAACCTCGCGGATACCGTCGTTGGCGGGCGGTTGCTGTATTCTGTCGGACATTTCAGCCCCACTCCCGAACCGCCCTCGACGGCGGCCGCTCGGTGTGGTCGTCCACGAGCTCCGGTACGCGTGTTGGCATCATTGTGTCGGGTAGTGGACTCCGTTGTGCTCCGCTGTGTACGAGTTGACATATTGTTATTCCCAGCTTTCCGGAGGGCAGCACTCCTCTACGCCGTCCGCAGTGAGCAGGTAACAAAGATTGCTACTACGCAGCCGGCCGGCGTGTCCGCGTCGTGGCCACACCTCGACTCAGACCGGTCGAGGGTCGAGTGACACGGTTCCCGGTTCCCGACGTCGCCGTATGCGTACGAATAACTTAACCCGTGAAAACCCCGTCTCCGAACGACATGTCTACGGATACTGTCAGCGGCCGCCAGGTACTGATCACCGGAGGCGGTGGGTTTATCGGAAGCCACCTGGCGTCGGCACTGGCGGCGGACAATCACGTGCGGGTCCTCGACGACTTCTCGACGGGTCGGCGGGCGAACCTCCCCGAGGAAGTAACCGTCATCGAGGGCGACGTTCGGGATAGGGCGACGGTCGACGCGGCGATGGAGGGGGTCGACGTCGTGTTTCACGAGGCGGCGATGGTCAGCGTCCCCGAGTCGATAGAGCGGCCGGTCGACTGCCACGAACTGAACGGCACGGCGACCGTCGACCTGTTCGACTGCGCTCGACGGCGGGACGCGCGGGTGGTGTTCGCGTCCAGCGCCGCCGTGTACGGCACCCCCGACGACGTGCCTATCGGGGAAGACGCGCCGACCAAACCGAACAGCCCGTACGGCTTCGAGAAACACCTGGGGGAGCAGTACGCGCGGTTCTACACCGAGCAGTACGGGCTCCCGACGGTCCCACTACGGTACTTCAACGTTTACGGTCCCCGCGGGCTTGACGGTGAGTACGCCGGCGTCATCGGGACGTTCGTCCGTCAAGCCCAGGCCGGCGAGCCGCTCACGGTCGAGGGCGACGGGATGCAGACGCGGGACTTCGTCCACGTCGACGACGTCGTGCGTGCGAACCTGCTCGCGGCCACGACGGACGCCGTCGGCCGCCCGTTCAACGTCGGAACCGGACGGAGCGCGAGCATAAACGAACTCGCCGAGACGGTCCGCGACGTCGTCGGTGCGGACATCGCGGTCGAGCACGTCCCCGGACGCGCGAACGACATCCAACAGAGCGAAGCGGACCTCGGTGACGCGCGCGAACTGCTCGGGTACGAACCGACGCGCCCCCTTCGGGAGGGCCTCGAAGCGACCCTCGACGCCGAACGGACGTGAGTCTGGTTTCCACGGTAGTACTGTATCGCATCGGCGGTACGAGCAGTTCCGTACCCCGACCCGCCCCGAATCCACTGCGGTGTTAGGAGATTGCTTACGACAGTTGCTTGAGGAGAGGTGGTGTCCGGTGACGGAATAGCGTCCAGCTAGCGACGGATAACAGAGTCTCTAAACGTTCACGTATCGAACCGGGGCTTCGGTCCGACGGTACACACTCGCTGCTGTCCGGAGCGGCTCAATCGATTGGTCCGTATCGAACCGAGCGCTAGCGCGCCAGCGGCTTCGAATCACAGCAACCCGAACTCCCGGGGCCCCTGTCCGCACATCTGGCCGTCTATCCATAGAATATAGACCCAGGTGCCGGCTGGAGACCAGTATCCGTTCCACATCCACATACGTATACGAATTCTAACTGTTTATCGGCCCCCATCGAACACTGTTAGCCACAGTCTCCTTGCGGCTACCCGGCGTAGCGCGCTCGATGTCAGCGGGGTTGGTGCGCGAGGTAACTGGATTGTAACTGAGCCAGACTTTTATCGGTCCGGGCGGAAGCAGTCGTATGATTCGCAACCGAGCCGAACTCGCTGCCGACTCCGGACACGAGGTCGCACTCGATTGCATCGAGGCCGCCGTGGACGCGGCCGCGCCCGATGTCGCCACCAGGTCGGCCGTCAGCCGCGACGGCCAGACGCTGACCGTCGGCGAGTCGACCTACGACCTCGACGAGTACGGCGATATCGTCGTCGTCGGCGGGGGGAAAGCCGCGGGCGGCGTGACACGGGTGCTCGAATCGGTGCTCGGCGACAGCCTCGGCGGCGGCCACATCGTCGCCAAGCAGGCCGTCGACACCGAAACCGTCCGGTGTACCGTGGGGGACCACCCGTTACCGTCGGACCGCAACGTCGAAGCGACGGTGGATATCCTCGATGCGGTCGACGCTGCCGACGCGGATACGCTCGTCCTGTTCGTCCTGACCGGCGGAGCCAGCGCGCTCCTGTCGGCCCCCGCCGGGGACCTGACGCTGGCGGACCTCCAGACGACGACCGACAGGCTCCTCGACGGGGGCGTCCCGATTGGGGAGGTCAACGCCGTCCGCAAACACCTTTCGGACCTGAAAGGCGGACACATAGCACGGCGTGCCGCTCCCGCCACCGTCGCCGGACTGCTGATAAGCGACGTGGTCGGCAACGACCTGTCGACCATCGGGAGCGGCCCCTCAGTTCCGGACGAGACCACCTACGCGGACGCACTCGGCGTGTTCGAGCGGTACGACCTCTCCCCGCCGCCGGCCGTCCGCGACCATCTCGAAGCCGGGCGCGACGGCCGAATCCCGGAGACGCCGTTTCCAGACGACCCGACCTTCGACCGAGTCGCGAACCACCTCATCGGGGACAACGCGACCGCGCTCGATGCCGCCGCCGCCGTCGCACAGGAGGCCGGATACGACCCGCTCGTGCTCACATCTCGCCTGCGCGGCGAGGCCCGCGAAGTGGCGCACCCGCTCGTCGCTATCGCCGAGGAAGCCGCGGCAACGGGCACGCCGGTCGAGCCCCCGGCCGTTTTCCTCGCCGGCGGCGAGACGACCGTGACTGTCACCGGCGACGGGGGGCGTGGTGGCCCCAATCAGGAGCTCGTCCTTTCCGGTGCACTGGCTCACGACGGCGACGCGGTCATCGCTGCCGTCGACACCGACGGGGAAGACGGGAGCTCCGACGTGGCCGGTGCCATCGCCGACGCGACCGACGTCGAGGACCGCGAACGGGCCCGTGAGGCGTTGCTCGCGAACGACGCCGGTACGTACCTCTCGGAAATCGGTGCGACGGTCGAGACCGGCCCGACCGGGACCAACGTCAACGACGTTGTCGTACTCGTGGTCCCGGACACGAGCCGGTGAGTGCCGCTGTCCGCGAGGGCCGTTTTCGGCCTGTGCCGTCCGGACTGCCACGACGGCACAGCGTCCCCTGGGTCACGTTTATGAACAGCGGGGCTGATATGGCGCGTATGGACCCAAGCGAGCAGCAGGTCGCGGCCGGCGCACTCTCGGTCCCGGAGGAGACAATCGTCGAGGCCTGTGGCGACCCACCGCTCCCCGAACTCGGCGTCATCGAACAGGTCTGGGAGACGGACCCAATAGCACCGGACGCCGTCGGAGCACGCGCGGCCCGTGCGGTCGAGTCGCTGTCTTTCGCTGACGTGCCCGACGGCGGCGAGGTCGCGCTCGGCGTCGGGAGCCGCGGTATCGCAAATCTCCCCGCCATCGTCGCTGGCGTCGTCGACGCGGTCTCGGACGCCGGCTACGAGCCGTTCGTCTTCCCGGCGATGGGGAGCCACGGCGGCGCGACCGGCGAGGGCCAGCGCGAGATGCTGAACGAACTCGGCGTGACCGAGGCGGCCATCGGCTGTGACATCCGGTCGTCCATGGACGTCGTCGAAGTCGGGCGAACCCCGGACCGGGACGTGCCCGTCGTCGCCGACGACAACGCCGTGGCGGCCGACGCCATCGTGCCAATCAACCGCATCAAGCCACACACGGACTTCGACGGCCCCGTCGAGAGCGGGCTCTCGAAGATGCTCGTCATCGGTATGGGCAAGCAACGCGGTGCACAGATAGCCCACAAGTGGGCCGTCGACTGGTCGTTTCGCCGAATGATTCCCGAGATTACCGGCCAGTTGCTCGACGAGTTACCCATCGTCGGCGGCGTCGCAATCGTCGAGGACCAGCACGACGAGACGACGCTGCTAGAGGGCGTGCCGCCGAGCGGCTTCCTCGACCGCGAGGCGGAACTGTTAGAGACCGCCTACGAACTGATGCCCACGCTCCCGTTCGAGGACCTCGACCTCGTGGTGTTCGACCGCCAGGGGAAGGAAATCAGCGGACAGGGGATGGACACGAACGTCATCGGCCGCCGACCGTTCTCGATAAACGAGCCGGCCCCGGAGACGCCCGACATCAAACGCATCTTCACGCGCGGGCTGACGGAGAAGACCCACGGGAACGCGATGGGCGTCGGGTCGGCGGACGTCATCCACGAGGACATCGTCGCGGAACTCGACGCCCGGACCTCGCTCATCAACGCACTCACGGCGAGCACGATTCGCGGCGTGAAACTGCCGCCGGTGGTCGAGACCGACCGCGCCGGCATCGTCGCCGCGCTGTCGACGATTGGCGTCGTCGACACCGATACCGTCCGCGTGCTCCGTGCGGCCGATACGATGCACCTCCACCGGCTCTACGCGTCGCCCGCACTGGTCGAGGCCGCGCGCGACCGCGAGGACCTGCGTGTCGTCGCGGAGCCGTCCCCTATCGAGTTCAATGACGGCCAACTCGTTGCCCCGTCGCCGCGCCAGTAGCCGCCGGAGGCCTGCCCCGCGACACGTCCTGGCTTGAGGGACTCCCCGCGCTCCGGCACGCGCGCCGAATATAAAAGCGGGATAAATAACGGCCGTACACACGTTAGGTTCCCTGCGGTCCGCAAACGCGAATGCGAACTCTCGGCCGATACGGAGGCCGGGGGCGTGAAGCCGCCCTCACGTCGCCAGCAGTTCGATGGGATGGCGCGGCTGGCGTTCGAGGAGCGTGTCGATCTGTTCGAGACAGGAGGTGCCGCTGGCGACGACGGGCCGGTCCTTGACGCCGTCTTCGCGCAGTTGCGTCCGGAGTCGGTCGCCGACGTCCATGCTGAGTTCGTAGTAGTCGGACTTGTAGCCGAAGCTCCCAGCCATGCCACAGCATTCCACGTCGGACGTGACCACGTCGTAGCCACAGTCTTCCAGGACGGCGACCGTGTGGGCTTCCAGGCCGAGCGTCCGCTCTGTACTCCATCACATGCGGCCGCTCGGGTATTCTGAGAAATATCCATTATAAAATCAGACAAATTTATTATATGCGATACACATCATTCGTAATAGCGGACCATGACGGTAGAGTTCGGGGACGCCGTCGCGGTTGCTGTGGCAGTCATCTCAGGTGTCAACAGACTTTTGACGGTGTATTCCGGCCTCTGTCTACATGTTCTCGTTCCTAGTCCGAATTTCTGTGAATATTCACCCAATATAACATAGAATACTGATAACCCACTCAAACATTGACCACTATGCAGCTATTATCTTTTTAGTTCCCTCTAATTTGGAAGTAAAAGCACCTTTTTGCACATCTCAGCCGCTCGTTTCGGCGTAGTGTGTCGCGTCACGTACACCGGTTCGGTCCACTCGAGTCGAAACTGGCTGTCTACAACTGCACCGCCCCCCAGAGTGACAGTGTTCCGAACCCGACGATGATGAGGCCAGCCAGCTGACTCACCCGCCGCATCGCTGCCCGGGTGAACCGCGTCCGGAACAGACTCACACCGACGCTCAGCGTGAGCCACCAGAGCGCCGAGCCGAGGAAAACACCACCGACCAGTGCGGCGGTCTCGACGTACGCGCCTGCAGTCCCGATTCCGAGCCCGGCGAAGATGCCAACGAAGGCGAGGACCGTCACCGGGTTGGTGAGCGTCAGCAGAAACGTCGAGCTGTAGTCAATGGCGAGTTCACTCGTGTCGGTGGCTGCGGTTGAGTCGTCCGTCGGCTCGGTACGGAAGGACTGGATGCCGAGGGACAACAGCACCACTCCACCGACGATACGAATCGTCGTCCGGTGCTCCAACAGGAACGCCGAGACGAGTGTGATACCGAACCCCGCGATGGCCCCGTACACGGCGTCTGCAGACGCGGCTCCGAGGCCACTCACGAATCCCGAGACTCTCCCTTTAGAAAGCGTCCGCTGGATACACAGGACGCCGACCGGGCCAACCGGCGCAGCGATGGCGAACCCGAGGACGATACCCTGGAACAGAATGCTGAGTATCGTTAATACACATCACCTCACGACTGCTCGCACTCCGGGAGTGGATAAGTACGTTCTGAATGCCGGCTCCCCTGACAATCGGATTTATTCCGGTGTGAATGTGAGCGACGTCCCAGAAGTCAGGTTGTTGATGCGGAACTGACGGTTCGTCTCCGCCCCGAACTGACATCCCGATGCGCATTCGATACCGACATCTCTGGTGAGGAACCGTCCAGTTGTGTCACCACTTGTTCCCCCACCGTGTCCGCTGTCTTGTATTCTCAGCCTCCCGTCTGACATCGTTTGGGGCGGCTGGACTGGTGTCGCAGAGGGTCTCGACACGGCCCCTGCATCTTGCATCGCCTCCGAACGACTGGGGAACGGACTATCCTCGGGGGGATTGACCTGTATGAGCTGGTCGAAGAACGTTCCGATTTCGATGGTGTAACTATCGGGCGGCGTAAGCTCCAACAGCCAATCGTAGCGCCCGGGTTCAACGTCCGAGTCGGCGAAATCAAATTCGAACACACCATCGTCTGGTCGTACATCCGGCGTGACTTCGTATTCGCCACTCGGGTACGACAGCCTGAGTGTCCGGTCCCAGTCAGCAGAAATCGACGGCTGGTGCGTAATGAATGCCGCGTCCGTCGATTGTGCAAAGACGTACTGATAGCCGTAAATGAGGAGCTTCTCGCCACTTGACTCGATGACTGACCCGTCCTCGAGAAGCTCAAACGAATACCGTGCGCAAGCTTGGCTCGACATGATGGATGTGTCTCCACGCCAGACCCCCTCTATCTCTGTTCGGTTGCCGTTCACTCTCGCGTATAGCGTCCCCGCATCCCGAAGTTCTCCATCGTCGAAGTGGTCTAAATAGAATCTCTCTATCTCGTGGGTACCGCTTGCGACTGCACTGTCGGTCCTATCTTCCTCGATAGTCCGCGGCTCTGTGTTTGGAGCGGTGCTTGGGTTCGAAGCTTCCGTTTCTTCTTCAGCACTGCCGCCCTGTAGCCGAAGACAGCCCGAGGTGTGTCCGATGCCAACGGCTCCCCCGAGTTTAAGCAAGTTACGTCGAGATAAACCTGACATATATTATATTTCAATTACTAACAGTTGTTAAGTATTGTGTTACATTATGAGAACTAAGTGTAAATAACTGTAGCATTGCTCCACGGGACTGACGTGAGGTAGTCCTTTCCAGAGGTCGGGATTCGTTTCAGACCCAGCACCGGGTCGATTAGTGAAGTCGTGAACCGACCAGCGGGTGAGTGCCCTACCCCCTATCCTAATGACGGGATTAGTCGTCAGCTAGAGAGGCCGGAGATGCACCACCACCCGGCGTTGCTGGGTCTTGCGTGAGAGTCTTGTACAGCATGATAAGCATGGAGGCGATAAGCGCGAGTCCCCAGAGGAACGCGGTCGGCATCAGAACGGTAAGCCCAGCGCCTTCACCGAGCCAGACGACCCCCGGAATCCCCCACTGTCCGGCGATGAACAGGGCTGTAACGGCGGTCCGGAGTTGGCCAGTGACTCCAATAGCGGGCACAGCAAATCCCATGACGATTGCGAGAATGGAAATCACCCCGAGGTGCGCGTGCCCGCCTATCATCCACCCGGGGACACCGGTACCGCCTGAAAGCAGGATGAACTGGTACAGTCCAACCACCATCATCGTTGCAAGTCCGAGGAAGCCGCTTGCTTTGAGCGCTTTTGTCATGTCCGACTGGAGGAATATCGGCCTACATATTAAAAGTTGGTAACTATGTGTCTGTATACAATATACAATAAGACACACATTTATATTGGATATTTGAATAAAGTTCCCCGCCGGTCTTTGTTTTCGTCCTTTGTCATCAATCACTCACGTTTGAACCCATATAGTGTATATATGTTAATAAATACGGCGAGTCCGGGTTTATATGGCGGAATGCGACTCTCAAATGCTCGTCGTTCTCTCGAAGCCCCAATCAGTCTATCAGTTCGACGTGATCGCCGCCGTGGACAGTTGTTTCTAAAAGGTTCGCCAGTTGAGCCAACTCTATCTCCCCGTATTTCGCCTCGGTATCCAGTTGTATCGGTGCAAAACAGAGCTCGGAACCGTAGAACACGCCGATGACACGCGTATGCTGTCCTAATTCGCCCAGTGAGACTCCAGACACTCTGACACCACTCTGTGAGGCTGCGTTGAGACAATCCAGTAGGAGTAATGCATCCTCTCGCTCCTCCGCAAACACGGATACTTTAGATACATCTCCGTACTCGTCACACTCCAAAATCAGCTCTTGGAGCTCCGATTTTTCCGGAGTCTGTTCGAAATCGTAGTACGCGACTATCACGTCGACTTCGTTTTCTCGTAGTTCGTCGGCAAGCCACGCTTCGGTTCTAATAGTTTCGAGATCGATTTTCACCATCGCGACTGCATCTGAACTGGCAGCAGCGAGAAGTTCTTCCAAGCGATTGGATTCCGATGCAGCACCGCCCGCCCACTCGGGCCGATTCGAAACAATCAATGGCAGTTCCCCATCGTACTCGGTTAGTTGGTCGACCGGGGCCGTAGCCCCGTCCATTCGAAATTCCACGTAGTCCGCATGCTCCCTGGCCAAGGGCTCGTCACGCAAATCGTCGGTGGTGCCGACCATATCGTACTCTATGTCGTCCATGATACAATACAACAACCGTTCCTATAAAAAAGTTCTATACTGTTGGGTTCCGGCCCTCGGAATGGCTATCTCAGCTACTGCGGAGAGACTTGCTCGGCATACGTCTCTGCGAGTCATCCCCGACTACGAGTCACTTGCACTGGGTGGCGACCGGAGAAACCTGCGTATTAAGAAAGCCCGATGATGTGCGGCAGAGATGGCTATAGGTGCGCGTACAGATTTTCTAGCATGACCACCAGCGATGTCTGGCATATCTGGGATAATTCCGAATGTGAGGGGACGCAAGACTGTCCGCCCAGGTGCCCGAGGTTCTTCGATAAACGGGGAGAACCGATGCTGGTCCGTGAATTTCGCTCCGGTGACTACGACCCGCTTCTGGAAATGTACACCAGTCTCGAGGCTGCTGACCAGACGATGGGGGTGCCGCCACAAAAGACGGCCGCGTTGAGACAGTGGTTGAACCACATTTTAACCGACGGCTGGAATCTAATCGCGGCGCATTCTGACCGAATCGTCGGGCACGCGGCCGTTACCCCGAAATCAGAAGACGAACCGGAGTTCGTCATTTTCGTCCATCGCGACTACCGGGACAGGGGCATCGGGACTGAACTAGTCAAACAGGTACTCGCATACGCCGAAACGATGGAGCACCGGAACATCGTGTTGGACGTCGCCAGAACAAACGAGCGGGCAATAAACGTGTACGAGAGTCTCGGATTCGACATCGTGAGCGAGACTAAAATGCATGCACAGATGCGGATGCCGCTTCGAAAACCGGACGTCCGGGCTTTCCAGCGTCCGCCGGCAAATCGCAGAGACGCACAATCTCAGCTGTGTGACGACAATTAATCCTTGGTGGCCTATCCAGACGAATTCAGCGTGACAAATCAACACCCGACGAACGGACGGCCCGCAGTGAGTTCAATAATATTAAAACTCTTTATCTACCGCCCTACTCCTTATATGTGCGCTCCCGGCCGTCAGAATAACAGATGTACACACATTACTGTAATGGTTCTAAATGAACCATTGGCTTCGATAATATTGAAACACTTTGCCGCGATGTCGCTCAGTCTCGCGCCGCATGACTTGCTCAGCCGCACCCAAAAATTCGGTAATAAAAACAATTGGGAAGGATTTTTATACGGTGCTATAGTAGAAATCGTCACTGATGACCAAGCAAAGCGTCCTCGTTACGGGTCCGTTCGGCGAAGCCGGGGAAGCGATACTGAACCACCTTGCCGAGAAGGACGACTACGAGTTCACGTATCTCAACCGGACCGACCACCCCGAGTACGAGACACACGTAGCGGACGTTGCTGATTACGATGCGATTCGACCGGCGTTCGACGGGCAGGACGCTGTCATCCACCTCGCCGCACAGTCCGACGCGGGCGCGGACTTCGAGGAGATAATCGAGCCCAACATCGTCGGCACGTACAACGTCCTCAAAGCGATGGCCGACGCCGGTGTTGAGAAGCTCATCTACGCGTCCTCACAGCGCGTGATGGGGCTGTACGAGGAGGACCACGCGCCGGAACTGTACGAGGAGGACTATCCCAGCGAGTTCGACCCCTTCCGGCTCACTCACGAGACTTTGCCGAAGCCAGACGGGTACTACGGGGCCTCGAAGATGTTCGGAGAACACATGTGTCGGGCACACGCCCGGCGCGACGGTGCTCCGGAACAGGTGTACTCGCTCCGCATCTCCAGCGTTCGCACCGCGGAGTACGACCACCCGTACGGCGACGCCGAACGCGGTGTCGACCGGGGTGAAGAGCACGAGGTCGACGAGGACGAGGTCTGGGACCAGTCACAGACCGGTTCCTGGGAACGCGGCAGCGAGGAGTACGAGAAGATGGTAAAGCGGCTGAAAGCCTCCTGGACCTCGCAGCGGGACTTCGCGCACCTCCTCGAATGCTGTCTCGAAGACGACAGCGTCACCTACGATGCGTTCTACGCGGTCAGCGGGAACGCTGCACGGTGGTTCGACATCGAGCACGCACAGGCTGTCCTGGGCTACGAACCGAAAGACGACGCTTCACGATGGGACGGCCCGCCCAGTGACGCGACGGAGTGACCTCGGACAGCGGCGTGATATCGGCGGCGGCTGCTCGCTCCGACACTGACCGACTGCGCGGTCACTCGTACTGATGTATTTTCAACTCGATGATGTTCTTCTTGTTCATCAGCTTCGGCACGAGTTCGTCTTCTATCCGTTCGTTGTCCAACCGACTGCGTGGGCCGCTTATGCTGATGCCGCCGATAGCGTCGTCCGGCTCTGAAACGATGACCGTGGCAATCGCACAGACCCCGGGGAAGTGTTCGCCGCGATTTATCGAGTACCCACGCTCCCGAATCGTGTCGAGTTCCTCGTACAACGCCCCCTCGTCAGTTATCGTATCGTCAGTCTGCGGTGGGAGTCCGCGCTGCTCTATGATTTGATTCACCCGCTCTTCGGGTAGCTCCGCGAGTATGGCCTTCCCCGTCGCCGTCGAATGCAGGAACAAGTGTTCGCCGAGCGGTGCCTCGTCGTCTATCGACTCGGGGCTCTCAGATTTGTAGAGCTGCACAGCGTACCCGTTCTGCTCGACAGTCACGTTCGTGTGCTCGCCAGTCATCTCGCGCAGTTCGTCCAGTTCGGGCCTGGCCGCCTGATAGAGTGCCATCCCGTCCTGCATCTCTCCCCCTATCCGAAGGAACTGAAAACTGGTTTTGTAGATATCGCCCTCCCGGACGACGTAGCTCGATTCCACGAGCGTGCTGAGGTGGATGTGTGCGGTACTGGCCGGGAGGTCGAGCGCTTCGGCTACTTCCGAGAGTGTCGCGCCCCCGTTGTTGTGGAGGTAGCCGATAATCTGAAACGCCCGATTGACGCTCTTCAGCTGGCGTGTGTCGGAATCTTCGGTGTCTGTCATAGTAGAATATTGCCGCGGACTCGGTTAAGTACTGTGAAATTTTTCAATTATGTTGGAACGAGTGCCCCTGGTGACTCGTGGAGCCGCTCTCCGACACAACACAAACAGCGAGTCACAGTGTTCAATCGGCACGAGGGCCCGTCACAGCGCTCTGCGTACTCTCTGGATTGGTCTGTGTGCTAGAATCTGTAGCGATGGCCACGACCGGCCAGCCGACTCGACGGAGTTATCGAGACACTGTCGCCGACTCGGCTACTGAATGGAGTCTTCGGGACCGACGACGTTCAGGTTCTCGAACAGTTCGTCGTAGCCGTTGAGTTCGAAGAGGTAGTCCCCGTCCAGCACTTCTTCGCGGACGGAATCTTCGGCCGAGAGTTTCTGTCGGGACCGCTCCAGTACCTCCGCTGCCCCTTCGCTAGGGATGACGGCCAGGCCGTCGTCGTCGCCGATGACGATGTCCCCGGGGTCGACGCTGACGCCGCCACACGAGACCGTGACGTTGACCGACCCGGGGTCCTGCTTGAGAGGGCCCTGTGGATTCGTCCCGCGCCCGTACACCGGAAACTCCATCTCGGCGATTTCACGGCTGTCCCGGTACCCGCCGTCGATGATGAGGCCCGCGAGGTCGTTCGCCTGGCAGGAGGTACACATCAGCTCGCCGATGTGACCCGTCTCGGTGTAGCCGTTGGCGTCGATTACGAGCACGTCTCCGGGCTCGGCCATCGTTATCGCCTTGTGGATTATCAGATTGTCACCGGGGGACGCGTTCACGGTTATCGCGGTCCCCGCGAGTTCAATCCCGTCGTACGCGGCCTCGATGCCGGAGTCCATGGTCAGTCCGACGTTCCCCGTCACGTCAGAGACGATGGTACTCGGTATCCCTTCGAACGCCTCGACGACCTCGCGGTCCGGTCGCTCTACCTCGTGCTCTATCGTGTGCATATCTCAGCCGAAGGTGACATTGTATTTCAAACTACCGATGTCCCGACCGGAGAGCCCTGACCGCTCCGGAACTGCTTGCGCCTCCTCTCGAACCTGGCTGTGATGTCCACTGGTGGCGGTCGGGACTGGTCGGGAACGTGTGGTGTGATGACTTGCGAAATTCCGTAACATTATAATCGTTGTACCGTGATATCGTTCGTATGCGTGGATTGGCTAAAACCAGCCGTGAGTACGGTCAAATGGAACTAGTGGACATCGAGACCCCAGAACCGTCGCCCACCGAGGTGTTAATCGAGATAAGCTACGCCGGACTGTGTGGCAGTGATGCGGGCATTTACGCGTTCAAATCAGCGTTCGAACGGATGGAACTGCCGACGGTAATCGGCCACGAGTACACCGGTGAAGTGGTCGAAACCGGTGCCGACGTGACAAAGTTCGAGGTCGGGGACCAGGTCGTCGAGCGACCTATCCGTGGCTGTGGTGACTGTTATCAGTGTGAAATCGGAAACGAGAACATCTGCCAGAACGCCGAACTCACGGGGATTGACCACCACGGGGCGTACGCGGGGTACATCGCCGTCCCCGTGAGCGCCCTGCAGAAAGTTCCGGAGGGGGTCGAGCCGAGACACGCCGCGCTGGTCGAACCGACGGCTATCTGTACTCGCGCCGTCATCGAGAACTCGCGGGTCAGCCCCGGCGACACCGTTCTGGTCGCTGGACCCGGACCGATGGGGCTCCTCTCCGCACAGGTCGCGGAAGCACAGGGCGGTGACGTCGTCGTCGCCGGCGTCGAACAGGACACGACGTATCGGCTTCCGCTTGCGGAGAAACTGGGGTACCCGACCATCAACATCGAGGACGACGACGTGTCGGCGTATCGTACCGAATTCACGGACGGAATCGGCTACGACGTCGTGTTCGACACGACGGGTCACCCGTCGGGGCTGACGATGGCCGCCGAGCAGGCTCGAAAGGGCGGACAGGTCGTCCTCGTCGGGCAGACCGGGGAAGCCACGATGGATTACACCCCAATTGTCCGGGCCGAAATCGACCTGCAGACTTCGTACGGCGCGATGTATCGGGACTTCGACCGTGCGCTCAGACTGATTCGCTCGGGCGACGTCGACCACGAGACGTTCTCGGACGGCCGGTTCAGTCTGCTCGACGCCGACGAGGCGTTCGAGGCGTTTCTGGCCGGTGAAACGTGCAAGCCGGTTTTCGACGTCTCCGTACTCCGCGACTAGCTGTTTTTCACCGAAACGAATGGTTCGGGATTCGAAACACTGGACTCAGAAGCGTCGGCGACGCGGAACCGTTGTCAGACTGTCCGGTCGGCTACTCGGCACGCGGGTCCCATTCGTTCCACTCGCGCTCGACGAGGAAGTCGTCGAGTTTCCCCTTCGGGTCCTCGAAGACGTGCGAGCCGTGGAACACGAGCAGGGTGTCGAAGTCGTATTCGAGCAGCGAATAGAGGTTGAGCTCGGCGGCTCTGTGGTCGTCGTTGAACAGCGCCGGCGGGGGGAGCAGATACCCGGCCGGGAGTCCACCCCGGTCGGAGCCGTCGAGCGTGTCTCCGGAAATCAGGATGCCACGGTCTTCGAGCAACAGCGCGGACGTCGCTTCCGTGTGGCCCGGCACCTGAATCACGCGGATGTTCCCGTCGAGCACGTCGCCGTCCTCGTATCTCACGTCGGGTTCGAACTCCAGCCCCTCCTCTTCGAGATGGGTGTACAGTTTCGTCTCGTCCGCCGGCATCGCAAGCTCGGGCGAGAAGGCCTCCATGACGTGGCTCAACCCACCGTGGTGGCCGTGGTCGCCGTGCGTGATGATTACGCGGTCGACCGACCCGTACTCTGATTTGAGTGTCTCGACGAGTTCCTCGCCGTTCTCGTCGAACGCAGTGTCGACGAGGGTCGTCTTCCCGCTGGGCACGTCTTTCAGTACTAGCACGCGCACGTGGTCGAACTGGATTTGGTCGATACCGTCGACTACGTTACTTACGCTCATTTCAGGCGTACGTTCTCGAATTATCTAATTAAACTTGTCGGTGTACCCACTCCACGGGACGTATCGTGACGACACGGGCCACGCTGAAGGTCGGCCCTGCAGTCCCACCCAGTGGGCGACCACCACCCGGTTTCGACAGCCCTATCTCGTGTCCCGTAGAACGCCGACCCGGGCTTTCGAACCGCCGTTCGTACTTCCGCTCAGGCCGTTCCGTCCGACGCAACCATCACAATCTTTATTATACGTTAGGATGTTCAATCGGGTATGGCGCGTGACAAGCGGCCAGTATCACGAAGAACCGTCCTAAAATCAAGTGGCGCACTCCTGACAATCGGTGCTGCCGGGTTGGCCGGTTGTTCCGGCAACGGTGACGGGGGCAGCGACGGAGGGAGCAGCGACGGCGGCAGCGGTGGCGACGGTGGCAGCAGCGGCGACGGCGGTTCCACGACGTCCGACTCCGGCGGGGAGGAACTGGAGATTACGTTCGCTACGACACAGCCACCCGAGAACATCTCGGTCCAGACCGCACAGGAGTACTTCGCCGACGTGCTGGAAGAGGAGTCGGATGGTCGCATCACAGTCAATCTCGAAGCCTCGACACTGGGCGGCACAGAGGACAACCTCGCCGCGCTCGAATCGGGGACTGTCGACGTTCTGCACGAGAGCCCGACGGCGCTCTCACAGCGGTTCGCCTCCGAGTACTCCTTCGCCGGCGACCCGTTCGTCATCGAGGACATGGAACACTATCGGGCGGTCAACGAGGAGTTCCTGAAACCCGACGACGGGCTGAACGGCATCCTGAAGGAAAACGGCATCAGGCTCGGCGACGCGTTCTACGTCGGCAACCGGTGTTTCACCAGTAACTCCCCGGTTACGTCCCCCGAAGACGTCCAGGGCCTCAAACTCCGTCTCCCACAGTACGAGACGTGGACCGCCGTCTGGAACGAAATCGGCGCGGACGTCACGCCTGTCGCCTACGACGAACTGTATTCGGCACTCCAGACCGGCGTCGTCGACGCCTCCGAGGGGCCGATTTCCCAGTTCCTGTCCGTGAGCCTCAACGAGGTCCAGTCGCATTTCAGCGTCACGAACCACCTCCTCGACACGAAGCACTTCCTCTACAACGAGGAGTTCATGCAGGGCCTGAGCGACGAGGACCGCGAACTCATCACGTCGACGGCGAGCGACGCCGTCGAGTCGATGACGAGCGACATCAAAGCACAGGAAGAGGAACTTTACCAGGAAGCCCAGGACAGGGGCACTACCGTCGTGCCCGCGGAAGACGTCGACCGAAGCGCCTTCGTCGAGGCCGGGCAGCCGGCACTCGAAGAGCTGTCCGAGAGCAACTGGGCCGTCAACATCAACGACGTCCAGGACCTCGCCTAAACCGTACCGACCCGTCTGCCGTTCTTTTTTGACGCGGTGTCCTCGTCCACTCAGCGGGCGGCCACCGCAGCGAGAGCGCCTGCCTTCGACCGAAATCTCTTCACAATAACTCACAAGGTTTTTTAATTGACGCAGAGAATATCTACTATGACCGGAGGATGGTTTGACAGAATTACCGTCGCAATTGGGGTACTCATGTTAAACGTCATGTTAGTCGTCGGACTGCTCCAGGTTCTCAGTCGCTACTTTTCGTTTCCGGTACCACTGTATTGGACGTACGAGATAGCCAGAACGTTTCTCGCGTTGATGACCATCATCGCCTTACCCTACATGTTCAAGAACGAATCGGACATCTCGTTTCTGCCGGTACTGAAACGTATCACCGAACGAACCGACGAGCTACTGCTCCTCCGTAACGTCTTCGTGGCGGTCCTGGCCGCCGTTCTCGTCGTCTCGGCGTACCTCGCGGCAGTGCTCGAAGGCGACGTCAGCCTGCCGATGATCGGGTGGTTCAAAATCGGATGGGGGTACACGCTCCTGGGTGTGAGTGCCGCGTTCCTCCTTGGCGTCATCATTCTGGATACGAAAGACCGGCTCAGCACCCTTCGGGGTGATGCCGATGTCTGAGCTCCTCCTCGCTACCTTCATCGGGCTCCTGATGCTGCTGTACGGCATCGGCATCCCGGCCGCGTATTCGCTTGGCCTGACCGTCCTCATCATCATGTTCCTCCCAATCGGGCCTCCGCTGAACCTCATCGTCATCACACAGCGGTTCTGGGCCGGGATGAACTCGTGGGTCCTGCTGGCGGTCCCGTTCTTCCTCATGGCGGGCCGAATCATGAACATCACCGGGATAACCGACGACATGTTCAACTTCGCCACGGAGCTGGTCGGGCCGATACAGGGCGGCCTGGCCCAGGTAAACGTCGTCGTGAGCCTGATATTCTCGGGGATGAGCGGCTCCGCAGTCGCGGACGCGGCCGGAATCGGAAGCGTGGAATACGAGGCGATGACGTCCAACGGCTACGACGGCGAATCGGCAGTCGGTATCACCGGTGCCTCGGCGATTATCGGCCCGATTATCCCGCCCAGCATCCCCATCGTCATCTACGCGGTGTTGGCACAGGAGTCGATAGGGACGCTGTTCATCGCCGGCATCGGTCCCGGCCTCCTCCTCGCCGCGGCGATGGCGGGCACAGCGTTCTATCTCGGGAAGAAACGGAACTGGCCGGACGAGGGGACGTACGATTTCTCCCGGCTGTTCGAGACCTTCGTCAAAGCTATCCCCGGATTGATTACGCCGGCGATTATCATCGGCGGCATTCTCGGCGGCGTCTTTACCGCGACGGAGGCCGCGCTGGTCGCGGTCGTGTACGCGTTACTGCTCGGCTTCTTCTACTACCGGTCCATCGGCCTGGACGACCTGTACGAGGTCAGCAAGGAGACGTTCGAGGACACCGTGAGCATCGTCGTCATATTCGGGTTCGCGAACCTCTATGCGTACTGGCTGACGCTCTCCGGCATTCCGGACCTAATCGGCGAAATCGTCGTCGGGCTCTCGCTGACGCCCGTGATGACGATGCTACTGCTGGCCGTGGTGTTGCTGGTCCTCGGGACTTTCATGGAGGGAATCGCGGTCCTCCTCATCATGGTTCCGATGCTCGTGCCGCTCTACCCGGAACTCGGCATCGACCCGATTCACTTCGGCATCGTGATGGTCGTGACGCTGATGTACGGACTCATCACCCCGCCGTTCGGGCTGATACTCTTCGTCCTCGAACGCGTGACAGAAGAATCGCTCGACAAGGTGATGAAGTCGATGGTCCCGTACTACCTCCCACTGGCACTGGCCCTCTTGCTGATAATCCTCGTGCCCGAGTTGTCCCTGGCGATTCCGAGAGCGTTCGGACTCCTCTGAATCGACTGGCCAGCGCCGGTCCATCGCCGGCTCACCCCAACCGGGCGAAACACTCGCCCTCTCCGAACCCCTTTCGATCTAGATTACCGTCCCCGATTGCAGCAACGTAACGACGATAGTCAACACCGGAATCGAGACCAGCGTCGAGACGAACACGGTCGCGGAGACGTACTCCGGGATAGTCACACCACCCACGCTCGTGTCGCTTGCGAACTCCACGGAGAAGATGACGGGGGCCACCGCGACCGGCATCGCCGTCAAGAGCACGAACACCTGTGCGACGGTCGCGTTCTGGAAGCCCAGCCCCAGCGCTATGACGAGGCCAAGACACGGTGACAGCAGAAACCGGAAGAGCGTCGGTGTGACCGTCATCGAGAGCGCGCTGCGATACTCCGTCTCGGAGAGTTGAATCCCGAGAATGACCAGCATGACCGGGATGGCCGAATCACCGACGAGTCCGAGCGTCTCCATTGCCGCCGAGTCCGCCTGTGGCACGACGTCTGCTGTTCTGGCAGCGATGGCGAGCAGGACCGCATAGACCAGCGGATAGCGGAACACTCGCTTGAGACTCCCGAGACGGGAGTGCGCCCCTGAGTTCGACGCGATTGCGAGACCGACGGTGAACACGAGCACGCCGTGGACGGCCGCGAACAGCACAGCGGTCTGCCGTCCGAGGTCCCCGAACGCGAAGTCGGCCAACGGGATGCCGAGCGCCCCCGTGTTTCCGAACGTGGCGATGAGCAGGAACGAGTACAGCAGCGAATCCTGCTTCCCGAGGGCTTTGCCCAGAGCCCAGCTCGCTGCGAGGACGGCCGTCACGAACAGACAGACGCCCAGAGAAACCCTGAACAGGGCGTCCGTTCCCAACTCGGTGAGCGTGATGCTGTGGACGATGAGCCCCGGGTTCAAGACGAAGAGAGTCAACGTGTTCAACGGCCCCGAGTCGATTTCCTGCCAGTGACTGAGCAGGAATCCGCTGCTGATTATCAGGAATATCGGGAGGATAGAGGTAGCGATGACACTCGTTACGGACTCCATTTGGTGGGACCACGAACAGGGCGGATAAAAGGTCTTCCACCGCCGAAACGCCAGCGGGCGCGACTGGTAGAACCCGGATATTGACAAAGTATAATACGGACGCGTTTGAAACGGACAGTATGGTCATCGTGGCAGCCGTCGACGACTCGGATAGAGCGGCCAGTATTCTCAGGGAAGCCGATACGCTGGCCGAGCGGTTCGACGAGACGATTCACGTGCTTCACGTCATGAAGCGGTCCGAGGCTATCCAGGTCGAGGAGGACAGCGCCAATCCCGACGAAGTCGTGTCGATAGGGGAGCTTCGGGACCGGGCATCGAGGACCGCTGCAGACGCAATCGAATCACACCCGACGAACGCCCCGACTGAGGCGATTGGACGAATCGGCGACCCGGCAGCGGAGGTCGTCGACTATGCGCAGGCCAACGACACGCGGTACATCGTCGTCAGTCCGCAGAAACAGTCCGCCACGGGCAAGATGCTCTTCGGGAGTGTCGCACAGTCCATCCTTCTGAACGCAGATTGTCCAGTGGTCTCACTGGTCGCACAGGACGACGCATAGCCGGTCGACTGGGTCCCATCGGCGCTACCGTTCGTTGTGAGCGGAACCTCACCGCTCGTGACTCCAGCGTTCCCCGGAGACCGCTTTCCATTCTGTGACCCGAGTACGTCTCGCTCTGTGTTTCAAAACTATTGAAGCGTCTGGGGCGGCCAGTATCGGGCGTTTCAAGACGGAATAACTAGTGTACGCCCGTTATGATACTGGGTTGTGTCCCGCCGAGCGACTTCGATATTGTTGAACTCTTGGCGGAACGGTACCGGCGGATAACGGGCCCACGGACCGGGTACCGGGACGGCCGACCTTCTGACTTGCCGGGTCACTGGAGAGACGACGGGGGTCCCGGGCCCCGAACTCCGGTTACGTCTCCGGGTGTGTTCTAAGATTCTGAGAACCGGTGTCGATAACTAAGTGTTCTCTCCCCGCGCTTTCGAACGCGATGTCAGTTACAGAGCTAGCAAGCGACGTGTACGCCATCCAGTTCGAGCACGTTCGTGTGTTCGTGCTCCAGGACCGGCCCGAGGGCACGACCACGCTCGTGGACGCGGGGTTCCCCAGTGACGGTCCCGAACTAGTCGAAACGCTGCGAGAGGAATTCGGCGGGATTGACCAGCTGATACTCACTCATGGTGACGAGGGCCACTTCGGCGGGACTCCGGAAGTCGTCGACGCGTTCGACCCCGAACTCGTCGTCCCCGGCGGAGCCAGAGGCTTCCACGACGCGTTCGACATCCCCGTCGACAAGCACGTCAGCCACGGCGACCGGCTCGAAGGGGGGATCGAGGTCGTCCGAGTGCCCGGTCACACCGTTTCCAACAGCGGCCTCTACCTCGTCGATGACAACGTCTTCATCGCCGGGGACGTCCTCGAGGGGTCCGACAGAAGGGGACTGCCGGCGGGCTATCTCGTGCCACCAGCGGAACAGTTCAACGACCTCTCACACGCGCAGGCCGAGCGGAACCTGGTGACGCTCTTCGATTACGACATCGAAACGATACTGGTCAGTCACGGGTCCCACGTCTACGAGCAACCGCTTGAGAAACTGAACGACTGGCTCTTGGACCGCGAGTGGGACCTCGAATACTGAGCACCGTCAGACGCCGGACGCTCGACCGTACAAACGCTGTCAGATGTGAGCAGCACTGACTCGCCGGCGTTCCGGTTCCGATATTCGGCCGCGCTTTCGACGTCCCTCGCAAATATAATCGAAACGGAGACTTTCGGGACAGCAACGGTCTCGAATTAGAACACCCTCCGCCTCGGTGGCTTCTAACGGGACGTTCTAGCAGTACATTTCTGCTTACTGTGCGTATATCTCGCCGGATATAGCTATATTCTCCAGCTACCTACTCACATCTTTTCCGTCTCTCTGATGCAACCGGTTTTGTACACGTATCCGAACATTCACATTCAAATCAGCGGGAAAGCGCAGTCGGGTCTCTGAAAGCAGTGATAGACGGCCGACGGAATGTGAACAATCATGTGGGATTGAGAACCAAATTTTATATGCTATGGAGTGATAAGGAATACCATGAAAATAGACGGGTTCGCTCTTGCGGCTACAACAAACGACTTGACACGGGAGCCCGACGCCCGGGGAGTGGCAGACCTCATCGAATTTCGGATGGACAAAGCCGAAAACCCTGTCGAGCAACTTTCTGCGTACGACGGCGAACTCCCGATTATCGCAACAAACCGGACCCGATGGTTCGGTGGCAAGGCAAACGACTCCGGCCGTCTGGACGACCTGTTCGCTGCGTCACGTTTTGATGCGGTCAAATTCGTCGATATCGAACTCGAAACGGCACGTGCGAAGGAGTGGATACTGACCGAATTCCGGGAAAACGACGTACAGCTCATCATCTCACACCACGACTTCGAATCCACTCCCGACAAAGAGATTCTCGATGCGATTATCAAGCAGTGCGCGGAGTACGGCGACATCGCGAAAGTAGCGACGTACCCACAGACCAACACGGACGCACTCACCCTGCTGGAGGCAATCACTACCGCGAACCAGCAGGGTATCGACGTTGCCGGCATCTCGATGGGCGAAATCGGGAGCCACACCCGTGCCGTCGCCCATCTGTACGGGTCGAAGCTCGGATACGCTCCGCTGGCGGCGGACACCAACGACTACGCACCGGGACAGATTCCGCTCGAAAAGCTCCGGTCGCTCATCGAGACGACGAAGGAAGCCAGCGGCGAAGAGCACGTCATCGATACGCTCGAAGAGGAGGAAGTCCGAGTCCCCAAGGAACTCACTCTGTCGGACTGACGTCGATAGGCGTACAGAACTGCGGGGCTATCTACTGGGAGACGTGACAACTACTCCGGGAGTCGCTCGATATCCGACAGCACCGCGCTCGCCGTCTCTACTCCCCCTGCACCTCGGCCAGAGAGATTGAGTTGCCCGGCCGACTCCGTTTCGATTCCGACCGCGTTGCGCGTCCCGACGGGCGCGAGGTCGGCGCTCTCGTGGAGGAGACGGGGCCCGACCCTTACCGTTCCGTCCGCAACTTCGACGATAAGCCGGATAGTGCGGCCGTCTTCTTGCGCCAGGTCCAGCATGCTGCCCGGGAGGTCCGCTATGCCCTCGACTTCTGCATCCTCCAGCGAGACGGCCTCCCCTTGCTGGAGGACGTTCGCAACGATTACCCCCTTGAGTGCGGCGTCGGTGCCGTTGACGTCGAAACTGGGGTCTGCCTCCGCGACCCCGAGGTCCTGTGTTTCCGCGAGGACGTGTTCGTAGTCCAGCCCTTCCGTGGCCATCCGCGAGAGGATGAAGTTCGCGGTTCCGTTCAACACGCCGCGCAACGAGAGGACCCGGTCCGGTCCGAAGTCCTCTATCGTGCTGATGACCGGAATCGCGCCGCCGACGGTCGCTCCGAACCGAACGGTCCCATCGCTTTCCGCTTCGAGTTCTTTGAGCTCCCGGTAGCGTTCAGCCACCGGACCTTTGTTCGCGAGCACGACGTGTCGGTCCCGCTGGAGGGCGATGCCGGCGTGAGAGAACCCGGGCTCGGCGTCGTCGAGCGTCGTCGGTGTACACTCGACGAGCACGTCGTACGGCCCCTCCAGCGCCGCTTCGGGGTCGGCACGTCCAACGACGCCGTCCGACCGTTTCGTCGACAGGACCGCCGACACGTCGACCCCGTCCGGTTCGACAGTCGCGCTCTCCGAGTCGGCGACCGCCGTGACCGTGTGTCCGTACTCGGCCGAGAGTTCGAGGACGGCAGAGCCGACGTCACCGACGCCGACCACACCGACTCTCATACGTCGCCCCCGGTAATCAGTGGCTCGACCAGCCGCAGGTCCTTCTCGTCCGCTATCTCGCGGATCGATTCCAGCACTTCCGCCGTCGAGCCCGACTCGGTGGCCAACTTCAGTCGAGCGCTGGAGATGTCTGTCGCGCCCTGTGGGGCCGTGAGCGAGATGTCAGTGACCGTCGCGTACTTGGTTTCCTGAATCTGCGACAGCGTATCCGAAAGGTCAGTGTCGATGAGATGGCCGGACAGTATTATCGTGAGCCCCTCGCTGTACCGCTCGGTACCCGCCTGAATGACGTTTATCCCTGCGTCGCGGAGCCCCTCGACAATCGTCTCGAAGCGGTCCGGCGTTGCTTCGATGTCCACCTCGACGGGGATGTGCCCTCTCGGCGTCACGTTTCCCCGCTCGTGGAAAATAGAGAGGAGATTGCCGCCGTTCTCGGCGATTGGTTTCAGGGACCGAAGCAGTTCCCCCGGCTCGTCCACCAGTTCCAGCCGAAGAGTGTACGCACGGATGTCCGTTTGTGAATCATTCATCGGAGCGCCACCAGCGAGTTTCGCTAATCATTGCCGGGAATCACAGTCCAGGCGTATTATGGGCTTTCATTTGTGGTTCGCCGACGAGCGCGGGCGGCGCTGTGCTGTCGGTCCCGCTGTCGCTGGCCGGTCGTCGCGGCATCGTGACCCAGTGCCCAGCCTCGAACTCGCCGGCGGACCGATAGACAACCCCGGGGGACCATCCTCGGCGAACGCGATGGCGACGCTCTCATCGGAACACCTCCCGAGGGCCGACAACGGCTGTGGAGGTGTCGTAGAATCGACAGACGGCGAGTAGACACCGCAACTATTTTTGCTGCCAACTACGTACCGTTCAGTTAGGTTCTGTCCCTCGCTCCATGTTCCCCTGATAGCCAGTTGTCCTATCGAATGTGTTGGGTGCAGGACCTGTCGCCGGTGACGGCGACTTTGGGTGGTGCGTGGCATGCCGATTTCCCCCGGCTGCCCACCATTCTGTGGTCGCTCGGAACACAGCAGTTCGCCCAATAGATATCTCACCAGACAGGTCTGGACTCTCGCGGAATTCTACCCATCACTCTCTGCATTACGACGGGGCTGGGCCTGTGATTGATAGACGCGTAGCCGAGGGTGAGCACCACACTCACCGGAGGAACCAGACGACAGGCCGCCAGCCGAAGCCCCCCATCCCGTCGCCCATGCCATTGGAGTGACTACCGCCGTGCTGTGCGATGGGAAGCACGGTAACTCCGGTCAACGGGTCGGTCGCAAACGTGGCTGTCAGGGCGTCTATTCCGGTTTGGCTGTCGCTGTAGCGACCGATTCGCCAGTGGCCTGGCGCGTCTCGAGGAACGCCTCGGCGTCGAGGGCGGCCATACTTCCGGTGCCAGCGGACGTGATTGCCTGCCGGTAGCGGGGATCGGCGACGTCGCCGGCCGCGAACACCCCATCGACAGTCGTCTGCGCTGTGGGCCGACCGGCGTCGTCGGTCCGCGTGAAGAGGTACCCACTTTCATCCCGTTGGACGCCGGTACCGTCGAGGAACTGCGTGTTCGGCGTGTGACCGACGGCGTAGAACACGCCGCCGACCTCGACGGTGTCCCGTTCGACGTCGATTCCGGACTCGGCCTTCTCTCCGGGATAGCCCTCCGGATGTGAGACGAGCGTGGCACCGGTGACACCCTCTTTTTGAGAGCCGTGAATGGACTCGAGCTCCGTGTTCCAGCGGAACTGGATGCCGTCGTGTTCGCGGACGCGGTCGGCCATAATCTCCGATGCTCGCAGCGCTTCGCGTCGGTGGACGACCGTCACGGAGTCGGCGAACTTCGCGAGGAACAGCGCTTCCTCCATCGCGCTGTCGCCGCCACCGACGACGAGCACGTCGTCGCCGCGGTGGAACGCGCCGTCACAGGTCGCACACGTCGACAGCCCGTGCCCCATCAGTTCGGCCTCGTTCTCGGCACCGACCCAGCGGGCGCTCGCGCCGGTCGCGACGACCAGCGACCGCGTGTGCAGCGTTTCCCCGGTCGACAGCGACAGCTCGAGGGGTTGGCCGTCCACAGCCGCGTCCTCGATGCGTCCGTATCGGAACTCCGCACCGAACTGCTCGGCCTGTTCCTTCCCGCGTTGGATCAGTTCCATGCCGCCGACGCCGTCGGGGAACCCGAGGTAATTCTCGACAGCCGTCGTCAGCGTAAGCTGCCCGCCCGGTTGGTCACCCTCGAGAACGAGGGGGTCGAGATCGGCCCGGGAAGCGTACACGGCCGCCGAGAGCCCGGCGACGCCGGACCCGGCGATGACGAGACTCCGTACGTCAGCCGTCATCTACTCGGTGTACCTCCCGAGCAGTGAGCGCAGTTGCTCTTCGCCCTGCATCCCGACGACCTCTTCGACCTGCTCGCCGTCGGCGAACAGAATCAGGGTCGGAACGCCCCGAACGCCGTACGCGGCGGCGAGTTGCTGGTTCGCGTCGACGTCCACCTTGGCGACGGTTGCATCAGTCTCAGCGGCCAGACGCTCGACGACGGGTTCGAGCATCTGGCAGGGACCACACCAGTCGGCGTAGAAGTCCACCAGTACGACGTCGTGCTCGGCGACGACCTCATCGAATTGGGACCGCCCGTCGATGTGGAGCGGCTCGCTCGTGGTAGCGGTGCCAGCGTCGGATGCGGTATCGGTTGCCATCACGAGTATATACGCACCGGCGGTAATTAAGAGTTTTGGGTAGTGGACACAATACTTCACAATACAATACTCGAACGTCTCGGCAACTGCCTCTATACGAGAGGAAACCCCAGTTCACCGTCGAAACGAGGGAGAGCTGAGACAGAACGACGAGAAGAGTTAGCTTTCGGCAGCGGGAGCGGAGGTGTCGGACTGCTCGTACTTGTTCTCGAACTCCTGAATGAGCTGGCCCATCTTCGCGTACCAATCGTTGAGCATCCGCTGCATGTCGTCGGCGATTTGCGACGGGTCGGTTGGCGAGTAGACGTGGTAGTAGCCGCCCTGCTCGTAGTTGACCTGGTCTTTCTCGATGAAGCCCGTCTGGAGAAGCCGCTGGACGGCGCGGTACGCAGTCGACCGCTCACGGTCGACAGAGTCGGCGATTTCGTCGACGGTCAACGGTTCCTCGGCGTCGACGAGCGCCCGGAAGCACTCCTTGTCGAGCTCCTTGAGGCCGTGGAAGCACTCGAGTAGTCCCTCGCACTCCATATCCCGACGGAGTTGTTCAGACATCGAATCTGGCATTGTTATCGCGTATTCGTACGTAGTGGGCTGTTAAAAGACTTGTGTATGGAATACACAAGTCTGTGCGAACCCGTGGTCAACCCTGACGGCAAGGAGCGCCTCGACCGGACAGGACCGCTGTGCTACAACGGCCACAGCAGGTGTGCCCGCCACTCGGCGGGACTCGTCTCAGTGCCGGCACCGAACTCTCGGAGAGCGCTGCTGGCGACCGCACCGCTAGTTAGGAGCGTTGCACCGGCAGAGAACGATAGGTGCGCGGTCCACAGAACTGTGTCAGTCTGCGCCCGCCGGGACCGTGTCACGTGTCCCGCTCCGGCTTCGCCAGTAGCCCTGGAGGTACGCGCCGAGGAACATCCCACCGAGCGCCCAGAGGATGGTGACGTTCCCGACGCCGAGGCTCGCGTAGGCCGCGCCCGGGCAGATGCCGGAGATTCCCCAGCCGACGCCGAAGACGGCACCGCCGACCAGGACGTTCCGGTCGAACGGCTTCAGGCGCCGCTCGTAGGGATCGCCCGTCAGGGGCGCGGCGTCCCGAATCCGCGGCAGCAGGGCGAACGCGATGCCGGAGACGATGGCGGCGCCGAACATCACGAACGGGAGGCCGAGGTCCTCGAACTGGAGGAAGTTCAACACGACCTCCGGTCGCGCCATGTGGCTGAACCCGAGTCCGAACCCGAAGACGATGCCGCCGACGAAGACCAGCGGCTTGAACAGCGGGTGCCGGTCGCTCACGGGCTCACCCCCAACGCGGCCACGATCTGGGCCGTCCCGATGGCTACGGTCAGGAACGTCAGCACGCCGACCAGCGACGTCTTCGACGCCGAACCGACGCCACAGACGCCGTGGCCCGACGTACAGCCTTTGCCTATCCGAGTACCGATGCCGACCAGGACACCGCCGACGAACAGTCGCCACGGCTGGACGTCGGTCAGCCAGAACGTCACACCGGCGACCTCGTACAGCCGGCCGGTCGTGCCGGGTTCGTACAGCGAACTCGTGACCAGCCCGGACTGGAACGTCGCCGCGAACGCCAGGCCGCCCAGGACGATACCGGCCGTGAACACGAGCCGCCAGTCGCGAGACCCGACGTACCGCTGGAACCGCGACTGGTCCGAGACGTACGACAGCGTCGACTCCAGGAACGTGCTCGCGCCGGCGGGAATCCCCGTCCCGATGTATATCAGGACCGTCCCGAGGCCGACGAGCAGTCCGCCGACGGCGTAGCGGCTGATCCCGTTCGGGAACAGGTCGGCGGCCACCTGAAGCAGTACAGGGTCAGTGACCATCGGCGTCCTCAGTCACCTGCGAGGGATTCCTGGCTGGCGGCACAGTTGTTCGGCCCGAGTTCCAGGGTAAACGCCTCGTCGTCGTCGACGGCGTTCTGCCCGAGGTTCGTCGCGATGATGTCCTCGTAGTTGGCCGGCCGCGGCGGCATGTCCGAGAGGATGAGGTCGACGAACGCGTCCTCGTCCATCGTGAGCGCGTCCATCTCCGCCACGAGGTCTCCGATGGGTGCCGTGTAGGTGCCGTCGCCGGCGGGTGCGGCGGCGTCGCTGAAGTGCGCGCCGCCGACGAGCGTGTCGTCGGGCAGCGTCAGCACGCGCTCCTGCAGGGACTCGTAGAGCAGCCGCGCGGCATCCGGCGCGCCGTCGTCGCCCTCTTCGAGATCGGGGCGCGCGACACTCTCGACGAACAGCCCGTCGCCGGTCGCGAGCAGGCTGCCGTCGACGAGGTACGAGGTCATCCCGGTCGTGTGGCCGGGGGTGTACACGGCTTCGATGGTGGCGTCGCCGACCTGGAAGGTGTCGCCGTCCGCGGCCGTGCTCAGCTCGTCGGCGTAGGTGACGCCGCGGTCGACGGCGGCCGCCGGAATCACGCCTTCGACGCCCTCCGCGTCGAGGTCCCGAACTCCGGAGATGTGGTCGGCGTGGATGTGCGTATCGAACGCGTACTGCAGGTCCACGCCGAGAGCGTCGGCGTCGGCGAGGTACCGGTCGGTGAACGAGCGCAGCGGGTCGATGACTGCGGCCTCGCCGTCGTCGTACAGCAGGTAGCCGAGACAGCCCGAGGAGGGCCGCTGGTACTGCAGGAGCGTGCCCGCGCCGTCGTAGCGCTCGACCTCGACGGCTTCGTAGATGCTCGCCCAGCCGTTCATACCGTCCTCGAGGTGGTCGACGTCGTGGCCGCGTTCCGCGAGCGTCCCCGCGACGTACTCGCTGGCGCCGCCCTTCGCGCACAGGACGGTCACCTCGCGGTCCGCCGGGACTTGCTCGAGAACGTCCTCGTCGATGTCGTCATCGAGGAACTCGAAATACGGGACGTTTATCGACGTGACGTCGTCTCCATCGATACGCCATTCCTCGTAGTCCGATTGCATGCGTGCGTCGAGGAGCGTGACGTCCTCGCCAGCGTCAATACGGTCCTTCAACGTTTCCGGGTCGACGGATTCAACGTCGGCGTCCGGTGTCGGGAAGTCGTCGGCGTTCATGTTGTGCAGTCGCTTCTAACGGGTGGGCGTACAAAAGCATTTGGATAGTATTCCACAATACAAGCAATACTACTGTTCGCTCGACCCTCCAAAAACGCTCCTGAAACAACATAAAATACCTCTGAACCGTTTTTGACGGAGATTGGGGCGTGGGCAGAAGTTTATAGTATTTACAAGAACCGACAATGTTTTACTTGGGTAGTGGGTATTGTGCGGTAGCTCCAATACAGACTCGGAGCAGATAACCAATGAACGCTGAATTCGACATTACCGAGACGCTCGACGTGAAAGGTGCATCGTGTCCCATGCCGGTCGTGAAGACCAAGACGGCCATCGACTCCCTCGCCGAGGGTGAGGTCCTCGAAGTGCTTGCCACGGACCCGGGCAGCATGAGCGACATCGACGGTTGGGCGTCCGGCACCGAGGGGGTCGAACTCCTCGAGCAGGCGGAGGGCGACGACGTGTACAAGCACTACGTCCGCAAGACGGAGTAACGATGAGCACGGACACATCCGACGCGTCCGCCGACGACGTGCCGTCGCGGGCGGAGCTGGCCGCGCGCGTCGACGAACTGGAGGACGCACTCGCCGAGGCCACTGACGAGGACGACACGAAGAAGATGAGCATCATCGCGACGAAGGGCACGCTCGACATGGCGTACCCGCCGCTCATCCTCGCCAGCACCGCGGCTGCGTTCGGGTACGAAGTGACGGTCTTCCACACGTTCTGGGGGCTGGACATCCTCCACGAGGAGCGCTCGAAGGACCTCAAGCTCAGTTCCGTCGGCAACCCGAACATGCCGGTGCCCAACGCCGTCGCCGCGCTCCCGGGCATGGACCGCGTGACGACGAAGATGATGGAGAAGAAGATAGCGGACAACGATACCGCGACAATCGAGGAACTCATCGAGACGAGCCTCGACATGGGCGTGGAGTTCCAGGCCTGCCAGATGACCATCGACCTCCTGGACTACGAGGAGGACGACTTCTACGACGGTGTTACGACGGGCGTCGGCGCTGCGACGGCGCTCCAGGACATGGCCGACGCCGACATCCAGCTGCTCGTCTGAGAACCGTCTGGGTGCGGAGAACTCCTGTCGACCCGACTTCCTGGTTGCGAGCGCCGCCTTTCTCCCGTGTGGATGCCCGTTGATTGCCGTGCGTTCGCAGAAGGTTCCACCCGGCCGAGTCACCGCGGCCCCGCCGATTTCAGGCGTACGCTTCGATTACGGAGCGAAGCCGTGCCTCGTCTTGCATCCCGACGAGCCGTTCGACCGGCTCCCCGTCGGCGAACAGGAGCAGGGTCGGGACCCCACGGACGCCGTACGCGGCGGCGAGTTGCTGGTTCGCGTCGACGTCGACTTTCGCCACCGTCGCAGCGGTCTCGGCAGCGACCGTCTCGACGACGGGGTCGAGCATCTGGCAGGGGCCACACCAGTCGGCATAGAAGTCCACCAGGACGACGTCGTGTTCGGCGGCTATCTCGGACAGCTCAGCCCCGCTCCCGACCGCAATCGGTTCGGATACGCTCGGTTCCGCTCTGCCGGCCGTCCTCGCTTCGTCCCGGTTCCGGAGTTCGTTCAGTTTCTCTCGCCGAATTTCGTCTAGTTCGTCGGTCATTGGTCTGTATACGCGCCGGGCCGACTTATTTATTTTGCACCAAACGCACAATACTATTCGGTGCTGCGAGTCCATAGCCGAATTTCGGAGTCCGACAGACGAAGCCTCGGACTCTGACGCCCACTCACGCCGCGACCACGACAGGCACACAGTCGCTCCTGGGTGGGTGTCTACCGTCGAGAGTGGTTCCCAGTACGCCCACGTAGACTCGCTGTTGCCGTCTCCAGCCGACAACTTCGAATCCAGGAAAGCGAGTGACCGGCCGACGGCGGCCCCTCCTCCGCGCTAGTACTGTCGACCAGCGCCGTCCAGTCGGGAAGCGGCTTGACGACGACACCGTTCGTCCGGCGTCGAATCCGAAGGGTCTTTGTCCTGTAGGCACAATACAGCACACGAATGGCGCTCCCAATCGACCCGACCCAGATAGACCCGGAAGACATCGGCCAACAGCAGACGACGCTCGAAATGAGCCACGAGGACGCAATCGAACACGTCCGGGACGTGTTCACCGACGCCGGATTCGGCGTTCCCGTGGAGTTTTCCCCCTCCGAGATGCTCAACGAGAAAGTCGACGCGGGGCGGGACCCCTACTACGTGCTGGGGGCGTGCAACCCCGGCGTCGCCGACCGCGCCCTCGACGCGACGGACAACAAACTCGGCGCGCTGATGCCGTGCAACGTCGTCGTCTGGGAGGAAGAGCCCGGACTCCAGCGCGTCTATCACGTCTCCATCATGCGCATCGCCCGCCTCGTCGGGATGGCACCCGACGACGAGGAGATGGCGGACATCGTCGCCGACACCGGCGAACTCGTCGACGAGGCGTTCCGGAACCTCTAAGATGGGGTATCACACCTTCGACGCCGGCCGGGCCGACAAACTGGAGGACGCACAGCAGCGGTACCGGTTCCTCTCGGCTGAGGAGCTCCGGTGGGCGCTGTCGGTCGACGGGGACGCGACGGTCGCGGACCTCGGGAGCGGCACCGGGTTCTACACCGACGACGTCGCGCCGGCCGTCGACCACGTCTACGCCGTCGACATCCAGGAGGCGATGCACGACTACTACCGGGAGAAAGGCGCTCCCGACAACGTCGACCTCGTGACGAGTTCGGTCGACGACCTCCCACTCGATACCGGGAGCCTCGACGCGGCGTTCTCGACGATGACCTACCACGAGTTCGCCAGCGACCGGGCGCTGCGGGAAGTCGCGCGCGTGCTCAAGCCACAGGGCACGCTCGCCATCGCCGACTGGGCGGCCTCCGGAAGCGGTAGCGACGGCCCGCCCGTCGACGAGCGGTTCTCCAGCGACGAGGCTACTGCTGCGCTCTCCCAGCACGGGTTCACGGTCGAGTTCGAGGCGGTGCGACCCGAGACGTTCTTGATCGTTGCGACTGCCGAGTGAGGCTGTCGCCGGCCACGCCAGTTTTCGACAGCTGTTCGGACCTTTCGTCAACAGTGTGTATATCCCTCCAAGATAGGGCTACAATCCTCTCTACAAGTCCTTTCTATATCGGAAGAACAGACAGATACGGGCAAAATAGGGGTATAGAAACATATATGGCGAGTTCTCTACGTAAAATTCGAGAAACAATTATCAAATGGCTGAATAGGAACATAGATACCTTCTCTGCTACTTCTTCTGCTCCAGGTTCCGTCGGTACGCTCTGTCAGGCCCGCTCTGGGCGACAGTCGGTGTCCTGTCGGACCGCGATGGCCGCGGCTACACCTCGCTGATGACGACCTCTTGAATGCCGTCGCGGAGAGTCGTCCGTTCGAGCTCCCGGAGTTCCTCGGCGCTCGCGTCGACTGACGCGACGTGGTTCCCCGCGAGTTCGCCGGCCTGACTCTTGAAACACGTCGGCCCGCAGGGGAGCAGTATCTCCGCGTCGTTTCGAAACCCCGGGTAGAGTAACAGGTCCCCACGCGACGGGTACGTCGTGTGGTTCTCCCGGGGGAGGTCCGGCAGGTCGACCTCGTCGATGTTTATCCACGTGGCGATGCCGCTCCAGCGGACGTGCATCAGCTCCGAACGCAGCGGCAACATCTCCCTGAGGGCCGCGGCGGTTTCGGGGGCCTGCTGTTCGTGTAGCTCTGCTGTGAACGTCGTCTCGTCGGTCTGAATCTCTATCATTCGTACGTGTGGTGGTGTTCGGTGTTCGATGCAAGCAGTGCGAGACTCTCCGCGAGGACCTGTGTCGCCACGGCGCAGTCCGACCAGTCGGCCCACTCCTTGGGCGAGTGCGAATGCCCGCCCGTAGACGGGGCGAACAGCAAGGCCGCGTCGGTCACGTTGGCGACCTGCATGGTGTCGTGGCCCGCGCCGGAGTGGAGCGTCAGCGTCTCGACCCCGTGACGGGAAGCCGCCGTCTCTACGGTGTCCCGGACGCGCTCGGAGAGCCGCGTCGGGGGGATTTCGTACGGGATGTCGAGCGACGTTTCGACGCCGTGTTCGCGCTCCAGCCCGTCGAGGGAGTCCTCGACGGCCCGGACCTGGCGGTCGATTTCCAACTGGTCGACCGACCGGAGGTCGAGCCGCATCGACACGTTCCCGGGCACGACGTTGACCGCGTTCGGCTTCGGGGTGAGGTGGCCGACCGTCCCGACCGCTGTTCCCGTCCCCGCGGTGGCGAGTTCGCTCGCCGTCGCCTCCACGTCGAGGACGAGTTCGCTCGCCGCGACCAGCGCGTCCCGGCGTGCGTCCATCCCCGTCGTCCCGGAGTGGTCGGCCCGCCCGTCGATGCTGACGTGCCCCCGCGTCGTGCCGGTGATGTCGGTCACAACGCCGAGGGGGACGCCGGCCGCGTCGAGGTGCCCGCCCTGTTCGATGTGGAGTTCGACCCAGGCGTGCCACTCGCTCGCGTCGAGGCGGCCGGTCCCGCGGAAGCTCGCCTCTTCCAGGGCCGTACCGAGCGAGACGCGGCCGTCGGAGAGGGTCAGGGCGTCCTCGACCGATAGCTCCCCGGCGGCGACCGAGGAGCCGAGGACGCCGTCGGCGAACCGCGTCCCCTCCTCGCCGGTGAACGAGACGACTTCCAGCGGTCGCTCGACGGCGACGTCGCTGTCTCGAACGGCCCGGACCGCTTCGAGCGCGGCGTAGACGCCCAGGACGCCGTCGAAGATGCCGCCTCGCGGGACCGAGTCGAGGTGGCTCCCCGCCGCGACCGGCGGGGCGTCCGGGTCACACCCCGGCGGCGTCCATCGGCCGGCGATGTTGCCGACGGCGTCGACCCGGACGTCGAGCCCGACCGCTTCCATCCGGTCGACGAGGTACTCCCTCGCCCGAACGTTGGCGTCGTCCGCCGGGAGCGCGGTCCGGCCCACCCCGGTGTCGGCGTCGACGCTGCCGAACTCACCGGTCCGCTCGATGTCAGCCCGGAGCGATTCGGCGTCGATGGCAATCGGTGTGTCCACTACGCCATCCCTCCCTGCGGGTCCCACGTCGGTACGTCGCGGGCGCGGAACTCCCCGCGCGGGTCCCCGACGACGCCGGTCCCGTCGGCGATGCGGTGGCCCCGGAGGTAGGTTTCGAGGACCTTCCCGGTCACCTCTCGGCCCTCGTATATCGAGTAATCCGCGATGGAAGCGTTGTCCGCCGCCGAAATCTCGTAGGTCTCCGTCGGGTCGAACACGACGAAGTCGGCGTCGGCCCCCACGGCGAGTCGCCCCTTCCGCGGGAGGCCGAACGTCTCGGCGGGGTTCCTGCAGAGGACCCGGACGAGGAACGAGTAGGGGAGCCCACGCCGGTTGATTGCCTCGTCGTGAAACACCGGGAGCGCCGTCTGGAGGCTGTTGACGCCGAACGGGCAGTCCCACCAGTTCTCGACGGCCTTCTCGGCCCGCGTCGACGCGACGTGGTCCGTCGACACGATGTCGAGCGCGCCGCTCCGGAGCGACTCGAACATCGCCTCGACGTCGTCGTCGGTCCGGAGCGGGGGCGACTGGAGCGCGAGCGTCCCCTGTTGCTCGTACGCGTTTTCGGTCAGCGTCGTGAAATGTGGACACGTCTCGCCGCGAACGCGGGTCCCGTCCTCGCGTGCCGCCGCGAGTTCGTCCACGGCGGCCCGTGAGGTGGTGTGGATGCCGTAGTACTTGCAGTCGGTCTCGGTCGCCAGCGAGACGGCGTCGGACAGCGCCATCGCCTCCGCGTAGTCGGGGCGCGCGCCGGGGTAATCGGTCGGATGGCCACGGCCGGCGCGACGGCGCTGTTCGGTCAACGCCTGACACACGGAGTCGTCTTCGGTATGCAGGACCGCGACCGCGTCGAGGTCCGCGAGGCGCTCGAAGGCGAGCCGGAGGAACCCGTTCGAGACGCCCACGTCGTAGACCGTGAAGAACTTGAACGACGGGACGCCCGCCTCCACGACCGCCTCGAACTCGTCGAAGACGGAGGGGTCCTCGGCGGTCACCGTCGCGTGCAGGCCGTAGTCGACGTACGCCTCCGACGCGCTCTCGCGCTGTCGGTCGATGGCGTCCATGAGCGACCCGCTGTCGGCCCACACCGACCCGGTCGCGTCGCGCTCGCGCTCGCCGGTCCAGGTCTGCCACGCGAAGTTGATGACGGTGGTGACGCCGCCGCGGGCCGCCGCCGCCGTCCCGGTCTCGTAGGTGTCGATGGAGTTGAAGCCGTTTATGTGGACGTGCGGGTCGACGACGCCCGGCAGGACCAGCTTCCCCGATACGTCAAGCGTGTGGTCCGCGTCGGGCAGGTGACGTTCGTCACCGACGGCGACGATAGTCCCGTCCTCGACGGCGAACCCCGCGTCGAGGGTACCCTGGGCCGTGGCGAGCGTCCCACCGACGACGCGGAGGTCAGCTGCCATCGGAGCCACCCCCGACGGGAGCCTGTTCACGGAGCCGGTCGAACCCGTCCGCGCCGTCTTCGTAAGCGATACACCGCACGTCTCGGTCGTCTACGTCGTACTGGTCTGGATGTCTCATTGCACAGTCCTCGGTCGCGTGTGGACAGCGCGGGTGGAGCCGACACCCCGACGGCAGGTCGCGCGCGCCGGGCACTTCGCCGTCCAGCGACTCGCTGTCCGGTTTGAGCGCCTCCTCTCGCTGGGACGTGACGGGAATCGACGACAGGAGCGACCGCGTGTAGGGGTGTCGGGGGTTCTCGAAGAGCCGGTCGGTCGGCCCCTGCTCCTGTATCTCACCGAGGTACATGACGGCCGTCTCGTCGGCGAAGTTCCGCACGAGCGAGAGGTCGTGCGTGATAAAGAGGTACGTGAGGTCGAACTCCGCCTGGATGTCCTCGAGCAGGGAGATAATCTTGGCCTGGACGCTCACGTCGAGCGCGCTGGTCGGTTCATCGAGCAACAGCAGGGACGGTTCGACGGCCAGCGCGCGGGCGATGTTGACGCGCTGTTTCTGCCCGCCGCTCAGTTCGTGCGGGTACTTGTACAGGTACTCGTCGTTGAGTCCGACCCGCTCCAGCATCTGTCTGACCCGCTCCTCGCGCTCCGAGCGCGGGACGCCGGTCGCTTTCAGCGGGACCAGGAGCGACTTCCTGATGGTCCGGCGCGGGTTCAGACAGGACGTCGGGTCCTGGAAGACCAGCTGTATCTCCGACCGCATCTCGGCCAGTTGCTTCCGAATCGGGTTGGTGATGTCCTGGCCGTTGAACCGGATGAGCCCCGCGGTCGTCTCGTGGATGTCGATGATGGTCTTTGCGACCGTCGACTTCCCGCTCCCGGACTCCCCGATGAGGGCGAGCGTCTCCCCCTCGTCGATGGAGAAGGAGACGCCGTCGACTGCCTTCGCCGGCGGCTCGGACGAGAACAGCCCCTCCGCCGGGAAGTGTTTTTTCAGGTCCTTGACTTCGAGGACGGGGCCGCTCATCGCCGTCCCTCCGCCGGCGTCCGCTCCGGCTCGGAGAGCCGCCGTTTCGTCTCTTCGAGCGTCGGTACCGGGCCGGCGTCCCCCTCCGCGTGACGGACGCAGGCGGCCCTGGACTCGTCGCCGAACGAGACCGCCGGGGGTTCGCTGGACCGACAGCTCTCGTCGGCGTACGGACAGCGCGGGTGGAACCGACACCCCAGCGGCGGGTCCGTGTACTCCGGGACCGATCCGCCGATGCCGCCGGCCATCGAGTCGCCGGACAATCGGGGGATAGACGCTATCAGGCCCTGCGTGTACGGGTGCCGCGGGGCGTCGAATATCTCCGCCGTCGGCGCGGTCTCGGCGATGCGGCCGCCGTACATGATGTAGACGCGGTCGCTCAGCTGTCGGGCGACTCCGAGGTTGTGCGTAATCATCAGGATGCTCATGTCCCGCTCGGCGATGAGGTCCTCCAGCAGCGAGAGGATTTCGTCGTGGACGGTCACGTCCAGCGCGGACCCCGGTTCGTCGGCGATGAGCAGGTCCGGCTCGTTGAGGAGCGCCTGCGCGATTATCGCCCGCTGTCGCATCCCGCCGGAGAGCTCCGACGGGTAGCTGTCCATCACCGATTCCGGGTCGGGCATCCGGACCTCTTCGAGGAGGTCCAGCACCCGCTCGCGAGCGGCCGACCGGTCCGGCGACGAGAAGCGTCGCCGGAGGTACCCGAGGACGCCGGTGTCCCCGTGGCCGCCGAACTGTGCCGTGTCGGTGAGCTGCTCCCCGATAGTGAACACGGGGTTCAGGCTCGACAGCGGGTTCTGGAATATCACGCTGATTCGGTCACCGTTCAGCGCCCGACGCTCGTCGTCCGGGAGGGTACGGAGGTCCTGGCCGTCGAACTCGACGGTCCCGGAGACGCGTGCCGGCGGCTCCTCGAGCAGTCCGGTGATGGCCTTGGTCGTCACGGATTTGCCACAGCCGGTCTCGCCGGCGATGGTGACGACCTCGCCGTGGTCGACCGTCAGGTCGACGCCGTCGACGACGGCGGCGTACCCGTCGAACCCCTCGAAGCCGACCGAGAGGTCCCGGACCGAGAGCAGGGGCGCGTCGCCGCTCATTGCTCTACCTCCACGTCGAAGAGGTCCCGCAGCCCGTCCCCGAGCATGTTGAACCCCATCACGAGGACGAAGATGGCGAGCCCCGGGAAGATGCTTATCCACCACTCGGCGGGCAGGTACTCGGTGCCGTTGGCGACCATCGTCCCGAGCCCCGGTCTGGGGGGCTGGACGCCGAGGCCGATGAACGACAGCGACGCGCCGGTCAGCACCACGATGCCGGCGTCCAGCGTCGCCTTGACCAACAGCGGCGAGAGGCAGTTCGGCAGCAGCTCCCGGAAGAGGATGTGCGTCGTGCTCGCCCCCGCAAGCTCCGCCGCCTGTACGTATTCCTCGTCGGACAGGCTCGCGGCCAGGCCGCGGGCCAGCCGCGCGTACCACGTCCACCACAGCGACGCGATGGCGAACATCGCGATTTCGAGGGTCGGCTCGAAGGCCGACGCGATGGCGAGCGCCAGCACGAGCGGCGGGAGCGCGAGGAACGTGTCCGTGACGCGCATGATGATAGTGTCGACCCAGCCGCCGGCGTAGCCGGCGACCAGCCCCAGCATCACGCCGACCGGGACGCCGAGTCCGAGCACCACCGCGACCAGCAGCAGGGCGATGCGGTAGCCGAAGATGACGCGGGTGAGGATGTCCCGCCCCGCGCTGTCGGTCCCGAAGGGGTGGTCGAGGGTCGGCGATTGATACGCGTTCGCGAAGTCCGTGAACGACCCCACCTGTTCCGGGTACGGGGCGACGTAAGGCGCGAACACGGCCACGAGCGCGATGGCGACCACTATCACGAGGCCGACGACGCTCATCGGCTGGTTCGCGAACCGGCGGTACGAGCGGTACCACAGCTCGCGGCGTGCCGGCGAGACGATACCGTCGAGTCTGGACGTGTCGATGGAGGGGGTCTCGATGCTCATGCGCTGTCACCTGCCAGGCCGATACGCGGGTCGATGACGCTCGTCAGCAGGTCGACGGCGAAGTTCACCAGGACGAAGACGACGCCGACCAGCATCGTGACGCCGACGACGGCGTTGACGTCCGAGGTCAGGACGGACTGGACGCCGTACTTGGCGAGGCCGGGCCAAGAGTAGACGATTTCGATGATGAACGCACCGCTGAGAAGCCACGCGTACTGGAGCCCGAGGATGGTCAGCGTCGGGACGAACGCGTTCTTCAGGGTGTACTTGTCGGTGACCAGCCACGTCGGCAGACCGTAGCCGCGCATCGCCTCGATGTAGTCCTGGCCCTCGATGTCTATCATGCTCGACCGCGTGATGCGGATGACCTGCCCCATCCCGCTGAACGACAGGGCGAGCGCCGGCAGCAGGATGTGCATCCACGCGTCGGCGTGTGCCGCAAGCGACCCCGACAGGAGCGTGTCGACGAGCATGAACCCCGTCGTCCGGACCACCTCGCCGCTGTAGGCCGAGGAGAGCCGCCCCGTGATAGGGAACCAGTTGAGGAAGTACCCGAACACGAGCTGGAAGACGATGCCGACGAAGAAGCTCGGGACGCTCACCGTCGAGAAGGCGAAGAACCGGGTCACGTTGTCGAGTACCCCGCCGTGGTGTTTCGCAGCGACGATGCCCAGCGGGATGCCGAACACAACCATGAACGTGAACGCGAGCGTGATGAGTTCGAGCGTCGCCGGGAACTTCGTCACCAGGTCGTACGCGACGGCGTTTTTCGTCTGGAGGCTCTGACCCAGGTCGCCGACGAAGAGCCGGCGCATGTACTCGACGTACTGGACCGGGAGCGGCTGGTCGAGGCCCATCTCCGCGGCGAGTTCCGCCACCTGCTCTTCGCTTGCCATCGCTCCGAGCGCCATCCGAGCCGGGTTCCCCGGTAGGACCCGCGAGATGACGAAGATGAGGACCGACAGCCCCAGCAGGCTGACGGCCATCCCAGAGAGTCGACGCAGTAGCTGTCCTATGCGCGCCATTACACTTGGTGGAGGTCACGGAACGTGTACTCGAAGCCCTGTGCCGGCCGGAGCGTGAGCCCCTCGACGTCGTTCTGGAAGCCGATGGTCTTCACCGTGTGGTACAGGTGCATGTCGCAGTACAGGTCCGCGAGCGTGCTCTGCAGTTGGTTGTATATCTCGACGCGGGCCTGTCGGTCGGGGGTCTGTCGCGCCTCGTCGATGAGACCGTCCACCTCGGCGTTGTCGAGGTGTTCCATGCTCATCCAGGTGTTTGCCGCCTCGGAGTGGAACTGGTTGTAGAACATCGAGTCCGGGGACGGGTAGGTCGGGACGTAGAACACCTGACTGGTGTGTGGCGTGTCCTCGACCGTAGTCGCCATCTCCGTGATGGTCCCCCAGGTCTGGGGGTTCAACTCCACGTTGATGCCGATGTCCGCCATGTTGTCCTTGAACAACAGGCCGATGCGTTCCTGGAAGGAGTACGAGGAGGTGAACGTGTTCGTGATGGTGAGTTCCCCCTCGGAGTAGCCGGCGTCGGCGAGTATCTGCCGTGCTCGCTCGGGGTCGTAGGACGGCTGGGTCACGTCGCTGTTGTGGGCTCCCCACGTCGGCGGGAGCGGTCCCTGTGCCTTCTGCATGTCCGGGCGAATCTCGTTGACGACCTGTTCGTAGTCGAAGCCCCAGGCCATCGCTTCGCGGACTGCGGGGTCGTCGGTCGGCGGCTTCTGGGTGTTGATTTTGTTGTACAGCAGCCCGAACGTCGGTATCTTCTCGACCCGCGCGTTCTCCATCTGTTCGATGGCGCTGTAGGTCTGGGAGTTCTGGTACTGCCCGGTCATGTCCAGTTCCCCGTTTTTCATCAGCGTCTGTACCGTCGAGTTCTCGGTGATGATGCGGACCTCGACGGTGTCGAACGCGCCGTCGGGGAACTCCTTGAAGTAGTCGTCGTACTTGGCGAACGTTATCGAGTTGCCCCGGGAGAAATCAGCCAGCTGGTATGCGCCGGACCCGGCGTCGTTGTTGTTGATGTACGCCTGCCCGTAGTCGCCACGCTCGCCGTAGTCCCCGTCTTCGAGGTTCGCCATGATTGTGTCCCTGTCCACGACGAACACGAGGACCATGATGGGGAGAAACGGCGCGTACGACCGGTTGAGTTCGAACGAGACCGTCTGCTCGTCCTCGACCACGATGTTCTCCTTGTCGAGGACGCCGCTCAGCAGTGACGCGTACCCCTGGTTGAGGTCGAGGAACCGCTCGGTGGTGAACTTCACGTCCTCTGCGGTTACTGCGTTCCCGCTGTGGAAGGTCACGTCGTCACGCAGGGTGAACGTGTACGTCGTGCTGTCGTCAGACACCGACCAGTCCGACGCAAGGTTGGGCTGAATCTCTCCCTCGCTGTCGGGGAACACGAGCGGATCGTAGAGGTTCACGAGCGCCATCGCCTGCACGTAGTCGGTCCCCTTCGCGGGGTCTATCGTCCCGAGCCGCTGGGAGATGTTCGCCGTGAGCGTCGAGCCGCCGGCGCTGTCAGTCTGTGAACCGCTCTCTCCGGTCGACGCGCCGTCGGAACTCGACCCGGACCCACCCGAACAGCCGGCCAGCCCGGCGGCACCGGCCGACCCGAGCGCGGCGAGGAACTGCCGGCGCGACCCCGCCGAGGTGAAGTCGGACGCGGTTATCCTGCCGCGACCGGGCCCGCTCTCGTCGTCAGTCATTCGTGCGCTCCCGGAGACCGGAGACGGTGTTCGACACTGTACAGTAGTTGCTGACTCTTCTGGGCGTTTACTCTCATTTTCGCGTCGACAGAGTAGATTCGCCAGCTATTGAAAAGCTTTTCCCTACATACGTCATTATCGCCCCAAGACGATATAGGTCCGGGTAGACCTTAATCACGATGCGTAGGCCTTAAATTTCCGAGCGAAACGCGCCGATTCAAGATGTGCGAACGCCACGTCTCCCACAATCGGCACGCTTCCGTCCACTATTCGCCGGCAACAGTGCTGGAAACCACTGGTAGCGCTCAGAAATGAATATGTATGGGCTGTTTTCCGGACTATTGTTCAACATATGCGAACATATAAGTCGGTCTGGTGTGACGGTAGTAGTATGCCTCCGACCGGTGGTGACGACGGACCGCGGACGTTACAGACCGTCTCTATGTCCGCCCAGGTGCTGGCGACGCTCAAGGAGCTAGACGGAGCCGGCGTGACGGAACTCGCGACGGAGCTCGACCTTTCGAAGAGCACCGCTCACATCCACCTGACGACGCTGGTGGAGCACGGACTCGTCGTGAAGCGCGACGGAACGTACGAACTCGCGCTCAAGCTGTTCGCGTTCGGCGAGTACGTCCGGAGCCGGAACCAGCTGTACCGGCACGGGAAGCCGCAGGTCGACGAACTCGCCGACGAAACGGGGCAGTACGTCCACATCGTGACCGAGGAGAACGGGCGCGCTATCAACCTCTATCAGGTGAAAGGCGACACCAGCGTGAGCGGCGAGTACCAGACGACGAAGCCCCAGCAGCGGGACCACCTGCACTACACCGCCTCCGGGAAAGCGATTCTCGCCTCCCTGCCCGAGGATCGCGTCGAGGAAATCCTCGACCGCCACGGCTTGCCGGAGCGAACGGCGAAGACGGTAACCGACCCCGCGGCGCTGTTCGAGGAGCTATCGGCCATCCGCCAACGCGGGTACGCGTACAACGACGAGGAGGAGATAGAGGGGTTCCGTGCCATCGCGGCACCGGTCCAGACACCGGACGGCGACGTCCTGGGGTCGCTGAGCGTCTCGGGCCCCGCAAGCGTCCTGCAGGGGGACCGGTTCGAAGAGACCCTCCCGAAACAGGTCGTCAACTCGGCCAACGTCATCGAGGTCAACATCAACATGAGCAACCGGTCGTGAGCCCGACATCCCGTTCGAGCATCTTGAACGCCACGTCACACACCGAACTGGCCGGTCGCAGTGTACCACGGTGGGCCATCCCGGAGCGATGCGCCCGGCCTATAACAAATGTACGTTTGTTATATTCTGGCGTCGATAACAGTGTCTGACCGAGGTCCAGCACGCCACCGATTCTAGATCTAAATATTGCTAATGCGACCACAAAATACAACTTTTAACTCTATATTTTCCATATATGTGTTCAGATTCCGATTTTACAGTTTCTACCCCCTCCTATGCTATCATAGTTTTATTTCCGGTTCTTTAGTACTCAGTATCGCCAATTTTGCAGATAAATTCCGGGAAGAAGCCCTCAACTGGCGAACAGTCGCCGCTCGGCCCGTTCGTGCTCGGCTGCCAGTACGTCTACCAGGGGGGCAAACGGAGTCATCTCGTCTATCCCGCTGTCCGCACTCTCCTCGACTGCGGCTGTCATCACCGGCTGCAGGTCGTCCAGAATCCGCTGGGCGTCCGTGTGGCCAAGCGAGAGGAGCCGCTGGGCCGCGCCCAGCAGTCCGGTGACGAAGCCGTGACAGCACAGCAGGCAGGCCTCGCGGACGGAGACGCCGGCCAGTCCCGTCGCAACGCCGAGCACGACGGCGTAGTTCCCGGGGGCCTCGTCGGCGTCGACGCGCTCGGCGTAGCGGTCGAGCAGCGACTCCTCTCGTAGTTCCGTCTGGAGCGAGAGCAGTCGGTCGCCGGACTGCTGGGCGCTCTCGCGGAACTCCGCGGCCAGGGTCACGGCCGAGAGTCGCCGGTCGGCCCGACAGACCTCGTCGAGGTTTCCGTCGGTGGCGGCGGCGTGCGCTGCCCGCAGCGCGACGAGTTCGGCGGGACCGACCTGCCGGCGGAGGTACGTCGACAGGAGCGCTTCGAGGTCCGCCGCGTCCGCGACCCGGTCGTCCTGGATGAACTGTTCGAGGCCGTACGAGACCGTGTAGGTCCCGACCGGGAGAAACGAGTCCGCCAGCCGGAACGACTCGAGCGTCGCGGCGTCGGTCATCGCTCGCCTCCGTCGATAGTGCGGACCCCGTGGTCGTGGGCGTGGCCGCCGTGACTGTGGCCGCCGTGGCCCCCGTCGCCGTGGGAGTGGTCTCCCCCGTCGTCGTCGAACGTCGTCGGCGGCACGCGCTCGTACCGCGTCGGCACGTCCCCGGGAAGCAGGTCGGCGACCGCGGTTTCCATCCGCGATTTCGACTCTGTCACCGGGAACAGGGCCTCCTCGCCGCGGACCGCGAGGTTCCAGTGTCTGTTCCCGACCGCGTGGCCGAGTTCCAGCGCCGCGGTCGGCGACACGTCGCTGTCGGCGAAATCGAGCACCAGGGCCTCGACCGCGGCGAGTTCGACGACGACGAGGGTGCCGTCCTCGGCTTCCAGCACGTCGCCGTCCGCGAGGTCGCGGGCGACCACGATACCGAGGTCCCGGCCAGCCGTCGTCTCGGTGCGCACCCGCGAGCGCCGCCGCTCGGTGTCCGAGAGCACGACCGTCGCGTGGTCCGACGTGTCGACCGCCCCGGCGACGGCCTCGTCGTCGCGGTGACCGAGGTAGGTGTCCGCGACCAGCATCAGTACTTCCTCCCGGACGGCGCGGGCGCGTCCAGCAACTCCCGTCTAGCGTGGTCCCAGGCCGCGTGGAGCGTCGACTGCACGGTCTCGGCCCGGTCGCCGAGGGCGCGGACCGCGACGCCGGCACCGTTCGGGAGCGCCGTCGCACCGGTCCGGGCCTCGCCGTCGGCGACGACGGCGTGCAAGGCGTCGCTCAGTTCGTCCTCGTCGCGGTCGGGTGCGAGGACGAACGCCGTCCCGTAGACGGTGAACTCGCCGAGGACGCCGGGTGCCGTGGGGTCGCCGTCGGCCGGCGTCAGGTGCGTCGCGTCCTCGAACAGGAGGCCGTCCGGCCCGGTCGCCCGCACGCGGGAGAGGTACCGCTCGAACTCGAAGCGCTCGCCGCGGGCGAGACGGCCCGGCACGACCACGTCGGCGACCACGGCGGTCGCGCCGGGGGCCAACTCGACCGACAGTTCCTGCAGGTACCGCGAGTCGGCGTGGAGTATCGTCGGCTCGGGCACGTAGTCCAGGTGGGCGTCGGCACCGACGCTGAGAGTCGTCTCGGCGGCTGCGTAGTTACACGTCATCGTCTGGACCTTCGTCGAACTCTGAGTCGAGACGTGGGCGACGGCGTCCGCACCGACCTCGATGGTCACGTCGTGGCGGTCGCCCTGTGCGACGCCGCCGGTCGGCGACTGGACGAAGACGGTGTCGGCCTCGGGCAGCGGGTCGTGGCCCAGCGTCCCCGAGATGTGGAACGGGACCGTCGCGTAGTCGTGGACCAGGGTCGTCCCGTTGGCTGTCCGCTCGAAAGTCAGTTCGAGGACGCCGTCTTTCCCCGGCGACCCCACGGCGGCCTGCGGGACGGCCTCGGTCGCGTACCCCTCGAACGCCGGATGGGGCGCGTCGGCGGCCATCAGGCGAACAGCACCCCCTCTCGGACGTGTGTCAGCACCTCGTCGACGCCCGTCTCGTCCTTGCAGTTGGTGAAGACGACGGGGCCGTCCCGGACCTCGTCGGCGTCCCGCTCCATCACGTCGAGGTCGACGCCGACGTGGGGCGCGAGGTCGGTCTTGTTGACGACGAGCAGGTCACAGTCGACGACGCCCGGCCCGCGCTTGCGCGGGATGTCCTCGCCCTCGGCGACGGAGATGACGTACAGTGAGTAGTCGGCGAGTTCGGGGTTGAACGTCGCCGCGAGGTTGTCGCCGCCGCTCTCGACCAGCACGAGGTCCAGCTCCGGGTGCTCGGCGAGGAACGCGTCTATCTGCTGGAGGTTCATCGACGGGTCCTCGCGGATGCCCGTGTGCGGGCACGCGCCGGTCTCGACGCCGGCGACGAGGTCCTCGGGGACGACCCCGGCGAACCGTTCGCGGAGCACGTCGGCGTCCTCCTGAGTCAGAATGTCGTTGGCGATGACGCCCACGTCCAGGCCCTGCTCGCGCAGTTTCGGGACGAGCGCGGTCAGCAGCGAGGTCTTCCCGGAGCCGACCGGGCCGCCGATGCCGACGGTCGCCACGTCGCGGTGCGTGAGGCTCACTCGTCCGCCTCCGCCCCTCCACCGTCGGCCGCTGCATCCTCGCTCTCGCTGTCGGCGGTCCCGACGCTGTCGGACCGAATCGGGTCGTGGACCGTCACGAGCTTCGTCCCGTCGGGAAAGACCGGCTCGACCTGAATCATGTCTATCATCTCGGGGACGCCGTCCATCACGTCCTCGCGGCCGAGCAGTTTCGACGCGCCCGAACGGATTTCGGCCACCGACTGGCCGTCCCGGCCCCGTTCGATACACCAGTCGCTGATGTAGGCGACGGCTTCGGGGTGGTTCAGCGGGACGCCGCGCTCCTTGCGGCGTCGCGCGACCTCTGCTGCGGTGAAGACCGTGAGTCGCTCCTGTTCTTTGGCTGTGAGTTTCATAGCAGGTACCGCTGTGCGAGTGGCAGTTCGGAGGACGGTTCGCAGGTGACGTGTTCGCCGTCGACCCGGACCTCGAAGGTCTCCGGGTCGACCTCGATGTCGTCGGGGCAGTAGTCGTTGTACACCATGTCGTCCTTGCCGGGCGTGCGAGCGCCCTCTATCGGGACGACGCGGGAGTCGAGCCCGTACTCCTCGCCGACGCCGGCCTCGGCGGCCGCCGGGGAGACGAACGACAGCGAGAGGGCGTGCTTGGCCTTGCCGACCGCGCCGGCCCGTTCGCGCTGGATGATGGGCTCGCAGGTCATCAGCGAGCCGTTTGCCTCGCCCATCTCGGAGTGGACCGGGAAGCCGCCCTTGAACGTCATCGCCGGCTTGACGCCGAAGAACGCGGGGTCCCAGAGGCAGATGTCGGCCAGTTTCCCGGGTTCGAGCGTCCCGACGTACTCGTCGATGCCCGCGGAGATGGCGGGGTTGATGGTGTACTTCGAGATGTACCGTTTGATGCGGTGGTTGTCCGCGCCGGTCCCCTCGTCCTCCGGGAGCGGGCCGCGCTGGGACTTCATCTTCGAGGCGGTCTGCCACGTCCGCGGGATGACTTCGGCCATCCGCCCCATCGCCTGCGAGTCGGAGGTCATCATCGAGATGGCCCCCATGTCGTGGAGCACGTCCTCGGCGGCGATGGTCTCCGCGCGGACGCGGGATTCGGCGAAGGCCACGTCCTCGGGCACGTCGGGGTTGAGGTGGTGACACACCATCACCATGTCCAGGTGCTCGTCGAACGTGTTGTCGGTGTAGGGCATCGAGGGGTTCGTCGACGACGGGAGCATGTTCGGCTCGCCGACCATCTCCATGATGTCCGGGGCGTGGCCGCCGCCCGCGCCCTCGATGTGGAACAGGTGCATGGTCCGGCCGTCGACGGCACCGAAGGTGTTCTCCAGGAACCCCGCCTCGTTCAGCGTGTCCGTGTGCATGCAGACCTGCACGTCCTCGTCCTCGGCGACCTCCAGGCAGGTATCGATGGTCTCGGGCGTCGACCCCCAGTCCTCGTGGAGTTTCAGCCCGCAGGCCCCGGCCGCGACCTGCTCGCGGAGCGGGCCCGGCTCCGAGGCGTTCCCCTTCCCGTAGAAACCGACGTTGACCGGCCAGGCCTCGGCGGCCTGCAGGAAGCGCTTGATGTTCTCCGGGCCGGTCGTGGTCGTCGTCGCGCCGCCCCCGTACCCGCCGCCGAGCATCGTCGTGATACCGCCCGACAGCGCGTGTTCGTGGAGCTGTGCGGAGTTGAAGTGGATGTGGATGTCCAGGCCCCCGGCGGTCGCAATTTTCCCCTCGGCCGGGTACACGTCCGTCGACGGGCCGACGACCATGTCGACGCCGTCCATCGTGTCGGGGTTGCCGGCCTTCCCGATGCCGGCGATTTCGCCGTTGCGAATGCCGATGTCGGCGGCGACGATGCCCAGCACGGGGTCGATAACCGTCGCGTTCGTCAGCACCCAGTCGAGCGCGCCCTCCGCCTGCGTGACGCCGGGTGCCATGCCCAGTCCGTCACGCAGGGTCTTGCCGCCGCCGAACACCGCTTCGTCGCCGTGGGTCCGCAGGTCCTCCTCGACCTCGGCGAACAGTTCCGTGTCGCCCAGTCGGACTTTGTCGCCCGCCGTCGGCCCGTACAGTTCGGCGTAGTTCTCGCGGTCGATGTCGCGTGTCACTCCGCTCCCTCCTCGTCGCCGTCGGCCCCGGTGTCTCGGAAGCCGGCCGACCGCATGCGCTCGACCGCGTCGCTCGTGTCGCCGTCGACGCTCCCGTTCACGAGGCCGTTCATCCCGTGTGCACGGCGCTTCCCGCCGATTTCGACGAGCTCGACGGTCTGCTCGTCACCGGGCTCGAACCGGACGGCCGTCCCGGCGGGGATGTTCAGCCGCATCCCCATGGCCGCCTCGCGGTCGAACTCCAGGGCCGCGTTGGCCTCGAAGAAGTGGAAGTGCGACCCGACCTGCGAGGGTCTGTCGCCGGTGTTCCCGACGGTCACCTCCGTCGTCTCGCGCCCCTCGTTCAGCGTCACGGTCCCCTCGCCCGGGACGACCTCGCCGGGCACGAGTCCGTCGCTCATCGTCCCACCGTCACGAGTATTTCTGACTGTTCGTCTATCATCTGCCCCTCTCTTTGAATACTCATACTAAAATGGTTGCTCTCTGCGCAAGTGACGCCTCTACATCCAGCGACGGATTAAATGCTAAAGTTTCGGAGGTAAATGAAGGGGCCCGGCTGCGGGATTGTCTGCCTTCGCGGGGGAAACGCGACCTACGTCCAGTCCGCCGTCGGTCACGGCGACTGACGGTGCTTCCGGCGCGGGCGAGCATATAGCGGGCGATTCGCGGGCTCAGTGACCGGTTTCCTCTGACAGTTTTCGGACACGTCAAAGTATCTGAAAGACGCCGTCCGTTTCGCCGTTTTGTCCCATTGACCGCCGGCACCGCGAAATTGCTGAAAAGTTCAAATTCCGGCGGAAATCCTAGTGGTTTCGATGCCTATTCGTCATATCCTTTGATGACCTTATACTCTCCAGACTGTATGGAGGACAATATAAGATGAGAGTGGTAAACCTTATTTACTACCTCCCGGACGGCAACACTGTGAGCGAAATCATGGACGAACGTTCGGATATCATGAGTAAAGAACGAGAGATGGCCAACGATGCTGGCGAAAACGGTGGCAACGCTGAACTAGAGCCGGTGGTGGTAGCATGACCCGGTCCTCCGTCAGCCGCCGACAGTTCCTCGGCGCGAGCGGGGCCGCGCTCGTCGCCGGCCTCGCCGGCTGTTCCGCCGGCGAAGGCGGGACCTCGACCGACACCGCGAGCAGCGCCGACACCCTCAAAATCGGCGTGCTGGAGGACCAGTCCGGCAACTTCGCCCTCGTCGGCGACCCCAAGGCCAAGGCGTCGATGCTCGCTATCGAGGAAATCAACGCCAACGGCGGTATCGACGGGATGCAGATAGAGACGTTCCAGCGCGACCCACAGTCTGACAATCAGCGCTACCAGGAGCTCACCCGGACAGCGATAAACGAGGAGAACGTCGACGCGCTGTGGGCCGGCTACTCCTCGGCGACCCGGGAGGCCATCCGCCCGATTATCGACCGCAACGAACAGCTGTACTTCTACACCACCCAGTACGAGGGCGGCGTCTGCGACGAGTTCACCTTCGCTGTCGGCCCGACCGCCCGCCAGCAACTCGGCATCGTCCTCCCGTACCTGGTCGAGGAGTTCGGCCCGGACATCTACACCATCGCGGCCGACTACAACTTCGGCCAGCTCTCCGCGGACTGGGTGAAGGTGCTGGCGAACGAGAACGACGCGAACGTCCTCGGCGAGGAATTCATCCCGCTGAGCGAGTCCTCCTTCGGGTCGACCATCAACCGGATTCAGGAGCAGGACCCCGACTTCGTCATGTCCATGCTCGTGGGCGCGAACCACACGTCGTTCTACGAGCAGAAGGCCTCGGCCGGCCTCGACGTCCCCATCGGCACCTCGACGGCGATGGCACAGGGGTACGAGCACCGCCGGCTTGACCCACCCGCGATGGCCAACATCTACGCGGGCGTCAACTACATGGAGGAAGTCCCGACCGACAGCAACACCCGCGACGGCGGCTTCGTCGACCGCTACTACGAGATGTACCCGGACGCGCCCTACCTCAACGAGGAGGCCGAGACCAACTACTTCTCGACGTACATGTACAAGCAGGCCGTCGAGCAGGCCGGGACCACCGAACAGCCGGAAGTCATCGACGCCCTAGAGTCGGGCATCGAACTCGGCACCGAGGAGGCACCCGAAGCGCCCGAAGGCGAGACGATACGTCTCGACGGCGCGACCCACCACGTCGACCACCACATGTGGATTATGCGCGCCGACGACGAGCACAACATCGAGGCCGTCGAGAACCGACAGATACCCGAGACGTTCCTCTCGGAGACGGTCGGCTGTAACCTCCCCGAGAACCCGGAGCAGACCCAGTACACCCCGGTCGACTACTACGAGGAGGCCGAGTAGGGATGGTAAACGGCATCAACCTCGCGTTACAGTTCCTCGATAGCTTTGCGTTCATCGTGCTCGCCGCGGCGGGGTTGGCCATCATCTTCGGCATCATGGGCGTCATCAATCTGGCACACGGGGAGTTCATCCTCATCGGGGCCTACACCGCGACGCTTTCGGTGACGCAACTGGGCCTCCCGCTCGTCGTGGCGATGGTCGTCGGCGGCCTGGTCACCGGCCTGTTCGGGATTCTGACCGAGCGGGTCATCATCTCCGGGGCGTGGCCCAACTGGGTCAGCCAGCGGACGCTGGGCCGGGACATCATCGAGCCGCTGTACGACCGGCTGGCCGACTCGATGGTCGCCACGTTCGGGCTCAGCCTGATACTGACCCAGGGCACCCGCATCGCCTACGGCAACTCCATCGACGGGCTCTCGACGCCCTTTGGCCCCATCGAGTACGGCGCGTTCTCGTACTCGACGTACCGAATCGTCCTCGCCGGCGTCAGCATCGGGCTGCTCCTCGCCACCTACTATCTGTTCACCCGGACCGACTTCGGGATGCGCGCCCGGGCGACGATACAGGACAAGGAGACGGCACAGGCGATGGGCGTCAACACCGAACGCATGTACATGCTGACGTTCGGCATCGGATCGGCACTGGCCGGGCTGACGGGCGCGCTGTTCGCGCCGGTCATCACGATGCGGCCGACGCTGGGCGACCAGTTCCTCGTCGAGTCGTTCGTCGCCGTCGTGGTCGGCGGCCCGAGCGTCGTCCTCGGGACTGCACTCTCGGGAGGCGTCCTCGGAGCGATTCTGGCCGTGTTCTCGAACCTCTACGGGACGTTCATCGGCCGCATCGCGCTGCTCGTGGCCGCGCTCGTCGCCCTCCGGTTCCTCCCCGACGGCATCACCGGGTTCATCGAACAGCTACAGAAGCGCAGACAGGAGAGCGAATAAATGTCCACAGATAGTGCAAACGGCGAGGCGAACAGGTCGCTCCCGGGTCGGCTCCGCAGTCGGTTCGAGGGGCCAAACACTATCGGGGAGTCGCGCGGGTTCTGGGTCGGCTTCCTCGTCGCCGTCGCGGCGCTCGCCGTCTACCCGCTGTTCGGCGACGGGTCCCAGCTGTCCCTGTTCATGGTGCTTGCCCTGCTCGGCCTCTCGCTGTCGGTCGTCTGGGGCTACTCGGGCGTGCTGAGCTTCGGCCAGGTCGTCTTCTTCGGCATCGGGGCCTACACCTTCGGGGTCGTCTCCATCAACTTCGCCACCCCGGGCGGCATCACCGGGGCCGTCGTCGCCGGCATCGTCGGCGGCGGCGTCAGCGCGGCGATACTGGGCTACTTCATGTTCTACGGCGGGGTGCGTGACGTCTACGTGACCATCATCACGCTCGTCTCGACCATCGTACTCCACACGTTCATGGCCCAGACCGCCGGCTCCGAGTGGGCCATCGGCGAGGCGGCGCTGGGCGGGTTCAACGGGATGCCGGACATCCCGCTCCTGACCCTCGGCGTCGGCGGCGCGTCCTACCAGTTCATCTACAACCCGTTCCCGATGCGGATAATCGGCATCGGCGCGGTCGAAATCAGCCCGTTCTACTACCTCGTGCTGGTGTTGTTGGTCGGCGCGTACCTCGGGCTGCGCGCCCTGGTCAACTCCGACTACGGCCGCGTGATGGTCGCCGTCCGCGAGGACGAAGACCGCACCGAGATGTTCGGCTACAACGTGACCCGCGTCAAACTCGTCGTGTTCACGCTCGGGGGCGCGCTGGCGGGCCTGTCCGGCGTCCTCTACGCCGCACGGAACGTCTACATCGACCCGACCGTGTTCTCGCTGCTGTTCGCGACGCTGCCGGTCATCTGGGTCAGTATCGGCGGCCGAAAGAGCTTGCTCGGGGCCATCGTCGCCACGCTCGCCGTCGAGTACCTCCGCATCTCGATGGCCGGGGAGCTGGCGCTGGTCCTGCTGGGGGCCCTGCTGCTCGTGACGATTCTGGTGCTCCCGGGCGGGTTCGTCCCGTGGGTCCACCAGCGAATCGTCAAGGCCCGGGTCGGCCCCGGCGACTCCAACGGGCCGGATGTCCCGGACGCACCTGAGGTGAGTGACTAATGAGTGATACCGAAACTGAGGCCGACGTCGAATCGCTCGGACCGAACGTCCGACAGACCGCCGCGGAACTGGCGACGGGTGACAGAACGGAGACGCTGCTACAGACCGACGGCCTCGTCAAGCAGTTCGGCGGGTTCACCGCCACCGACGACGTCGACTTCTCGGTCGCCGAGGGGGAACTGCGCTGTCTCATCGGCCCGAACGGGGCCGGCAAGTCGACGCTGTTGAACCTGATTACGGGGACCTACGACGTGACCGACGGGAGCATCTACTACAACGGCCACGACATCACCGACCTCGAACCACACGAGCGGGTGTCACGCGGCATCAGCATGAAGTTCCAGGTGCCGTCGGTGTACGGCGACCTGAGCGTCAGGGAGAACGTCAGGCTCCCCGTCCAGCAGTTCGCCGACGGGGAGGAGCGGCGGCGACTGGTCGCCAAGGCCATCGAGGACGCGGGCCTCACCGGCTACGAGGATGTCAAGGCCGGCCAGCTCTCGCACGGCCAGCAACAGCAACTCGAAATCGGGATGGCCGCCGCGCTCGAACCCGACCTCCTCCTCCTGGACGAGCCAGTCGCCGGCCTCGACGTGGCCGAACGCGAGGCCATCGCCGAGCGCATCACGCGGCTCAACGAGGAGCAGGGTATCGCCTTCGTCGTCATCGAGCACGACACCGACTTCGTCGCCAGCATCGCCGACGAGGTGACCGTGCTCCACAACGGCGAGGTGTTCCGCGAGGGCCCGATAGAGGACATCGAATCGGACCCCGATGTCAAGCGCATCTACCTGGGGGGTGAGTCGTGATGCTCGCCCTGGACGGTGTCACTGCGGCCTACGACACGACGCCGATACTCAGAGAGGTCGACCTCTCCGTCGAGGAGGGGGAAATCGTCGGCGTGATGGGGAAAAACGGCGTCGGCAAGACGACGCTCCTGAAGACGGTGATGGGGCTGTTAGCGCCCAGCGAGGGCACTATCACCTACGACGGCACCGACGTGACTCACGCGAGCGCCGACGAGCGCGCCCGGGCCGGCATCGGCTACATCCCGCAGGGCCGGGACGTGTTCCCGAAACTGACCGTCGAGCAGAACATCAGGATGGGCGAGACCATCCGGGCCGACAGCGACGAGACGCTGTACGACCAGATATACGACTACTTCCCGGTCCTCCAGGAGCGGGCGAGCCAGGAGGCCGGCACGCTCTCGGGCGGGCAACAGCAGATGCTCGCAATCGGGCGGGCGCTGGTCTCGAACCCCGACCTGCTCCTGCTCGACGAGCCCAGCGAGGGCATCCAGCCCTCCATCGTCGACCAGATAAGCCGGGACATGCAGGCGATAAACGACGACCTCGGGACGACGATTCTGTTCGTCGAGCAGAACCTCGGGGTCATCCGCGAGATGGCCGACCGCTGTTACGCGATGGAGCGTGGCACGGTCGTCGACGAACTCGGGCCGTCGACCATCGCCGACGAGGACGCCATCGCGGAGTACCTCGCGGTCTGACGGACCGCCCGGTTCCTTCATTATCGAGCGCAAGCAATCGAACCAACACAGTCTTGAGTAGCCACTGAACAGACCCGTACACGAATGGCCAACCGTGACACGTGGATATCGAACCTCGGCTTCGTGCTGGCCGCCGTCGGCGGCGCGGCGGGCCTCGGAAACATCTGGCGGTTCCCGTGGCTGACCGCCGGGAACGGCGGGAGCGCGTTTCTCGTCGTCTACCTGCTCGTCGTCGTCGGCATCGGCGTCCCGGGACTGCTCGCCGAGTTCGTCCTCGGACGCTGTGGCCGGCAGACGCCGACCGCGGCGCTTCGCTCGCTCACCGGCTCCCGATGGGGGGGCTGGCTGGGCGCGTTCAACGTCCTCACGACCCTCGTCATCCTCTCGTTTTACTCCGTCGTCGGCGGCTGGATACTCCGGTACACGCTGGTCTCGCCGGTCGGTGTGTACTTCGGCCAGCCACAGCAGTACTTCGGGGCCGTCAGCTTCGGCTTCGGGGCGGTCGCCTTCCACCTGCTGTTTCTCGGCATCGTCGCCGGCATCGTCTTCTTCGGCGTGAGCCGCGGCATCGAACGCGTCTCGAAGGTGATGCTCCCGGGCGTCGTGGTAATTCTGCTCGGACTCGCGGTGTGGACGGCCACCCAGCCGGGGACGGCCGCCGGCTACGCGTTCTACCTCGGGTTCGACGCCGACTACCTCGCCGCCAACTTCCTGCGCGTCATCGGCCCGGCGGCGGGTCAGGCGCTGTTCACGCTCTCGCTCGGCGCTGGGGTGATGCTGACCTACGCCTCCTATCTCGACGACGACGCCTCGCTCCCGCGGGACACACTCGTCATCGCGGTTTCGAACACCGTCATCGGCGTCCTCGCCGGCTTGGTGGTCATCCCGCTGCTGTTCTCGCAGGGCGTCGACCCCGGGCAGGGCGGCCCCGGCGCGCTGTTCGTCGCGCTCGCGACGGCGTTTGCGGCGCTGCCGGGCGGTGAACTCGTCGCCACGGCGTTTTTCCTGACCGTCCTGCTGGCTGCGGTCACCAGCGGCATCAGCCTGCTCGAGACGCCGGTCGCCACCCTCGTGGACAGCTTCGGCGTCCAGCGACGCTGGGCAACGGTGCTGGTCACGGTTCTGCTCGGGGCCACCGGGAGCGGGCTGGCACTCACGAGTTCGGTCTTCCAGTTCGTCTCCGGCACGCTCGCGGACCTCCTGCTGACGGTCGGGCTGTTCGCGTTCACCGTCATCGTGGGCTGGCTGCTTCGCGGGGAGGCGCTCGCCGAGTTCCGCGCTGGAACCGACCGCTTCGAGTGGCTGGCCGAGCCGTGGCTCCTGACGGTCGGCTGGGTGCTGCCCGTCGTCGTCCTCTTCCTGCTGACGAACACGCTCGCGTCGCTCGCCGGGATGTCCCTGGGGCTGGGCGGCCGGGCGCTCATCGCCGTCGTCGGGACCGTCGCCCTGGCTCTCGCGGTCAGGAACGGACGCGTGAGCGAGCGGCTGAGTTCGTATTAGTCCCCCTTGCCGAATCTCAACCCTGGATTTCTCACCCTATATACGTCGATATTGCGGTTCAGTAGCCGTGGGCGGGTGATGAATGGTGAAAATATGTACATTTCGGGCACAGATAGTCCGAGAAGATCCATATATGGTTTAAAAACCAAGAATTTAAAAACATATACCGAGAATTGAATTCAGAACCTAGAGGTACGCCTGTCGATACGCAGCACTGTCGTCTCGGACCGAACTCCGGCAAAACAGCGCGATGGTGATGCCCACGGCAGCGAACGGTCTCAGTAGTTGCCCGTCGTGACGATTGGGGGTGCGTCGTGTGGGCCGTACGGGGCGTCGTCGAGGTACTCCCCCGCCGGTTCGAAGTAGTCCGCGAGCGACGCGGCCGCCTCCTTCCGCAGGACCGTCGCGGGGTTCTCGCCCTGGAGATATTCGAGGGCCGTCCCGGCGGCTTCGAGGTTGTACTCGGCGGCGCGCTCCCGGCGGGCCGCGTAGAGTTCGACTTCGTCGCGCGCGACGGCGTCATGCTGTGCGTGGTACGCCACGGTGATGGCCGACGCCGCCTCGTCGGCGTCGGCGACGCCCGAGTTCATCCCGCGGGCACCGAACGGCGCGAGCAGGTGGGCGGCCTCGCCAGCCAGCAGCACGCGCCGGTGGTCGTCGACGAAGGTGTCGGCCATGACCTGCAGGAACTTGTAGCTGGACACCCAGGAGACGTTGTCGGCGTACTGCTCGCCCATTATCTCCGAGACGAACTCCTGCATCTTCTCGTCGGTAACCAGTTCGTCCGGGTCGTCGTCGTCGATGCACTGGATGTCGAGCCGCCAGCCGCCGGTGAACGGGACCAGCATGACGTTGCGCCCGCCGGCTCGGGGGTCGTCGTAGTGGAACAGCCGTTCGAGGGGCCACTGCTCGTCCTCGTCGTCGATTTCGTCGACGTCGGCGATGATAAAGGAGTTCTCCGACTGGTCGCCCTCGAACTCGGCCCCGATTTCGTCCCGGACCGTCGAGCCGCCGCCGTCTGCTCCGACGAGGTACGGCGTCTCCCACTCGCGGCCGTCCGACGTTTCGACGGTGACGCCGTCGGGACCGGACTCGACTGTCTCCACCGCGCAGTCCCAGTGGATGTCGATGCCGGCCTCGTCGATGGCCTCGTGCATGTACTCCTCCGTCCGGGCCTGCGGGATACTGGTGAAGTGGGGGAACTTCCCGTCGCCGCCGGGGTTGTCGTAGGTCCGGCTGAACACTTCCTTGCCCCGCCAGCAGGTCCGCCGGGTCGGCCAGACCAGGCCGTCCTCCACGAGGTCCTCGCCGAGCCCCGGATGGGCGCGCTCCAGCGTGTGCAGCGTCGAGCCGTGAACGTAAATCGCTCGACTCCCCGACCGGTCGCGGTCCGCCGACTCGGCTTCAAGAATCGTCGCGGGGACGCCCCGTGCGTTCAGCGCGAGCGCAGTCGTCATCCCGACCGGCCCCGCACCCGCAATCAGCACTGGTCGTTCCGCGTCAGTAGTGCTCATGGTGTCTACTCTGTGGTTACGACACGACCATCATAATTATTGTGGTTGTGTCCCGGAAAATCGGCGTCTCGGACCCGCTACGACCGGATATTGATGCAACTACGACCGACCGAGCGCGCTCGCGGATTCGCCTTACAGGCCCAGTTGCGTCTCGACCCAGTGGTCGCGGGCGGCGAACACCATCTCCTCCTCGTCCCCGAACGCCGTCGTCTCGGCGACAAACTCGTCCCACGTCCCGTCGGGCACCAGTTCGAGTTCGGCCGCCGACTCGGCCTCGGACGGGCTGGCCGCGACCATCTCGTCGAAAGACGCGAAGTCGGTGAACTCCCGCATGAACGCCTCGTCGAAGATGTCCGTAATCGGAATCTCCTCGTGCTCGCCGACGATGTCGCGCGGGTGCGGGAGGTCCTCTGCCTCGGCAGCCGCTTCTGCCAGGTCGCTTGTCTGAACCATACAGACAATGATGACTAATACCTTGTAAACGTTTCTGGTAGCCGGCGTAGGGCCGGGTCCTTCGGAACGTCGCTCGGTATCACTCCCGCGCGTGGCCGGGCAGACGGCGTCTCAGCGTGAGGTTTCGGCCAGGACGGACGCGGCGTACGCGCCGCGCTCGGGCGTGTCGAACGTCGCAATCCCGCTGTCCTCCATCCGCTGTCGGTCCTCGGCCAGCGCCTCGCTGGGGCCGGCGACGGTGAACACGACCGGCTTGTCCACCTCGTTCGTGAGCCCTTCGAGTTCCTCGACCGGGTAGCCCAGCGAGTGCTCGAATATCTCGTAGACGAGGACGATGTCGACGTTCTCGTCGCGCCCGACGGCGTCGACGACCTCGCCGAACTCCGGCATCGGACGGCCCGTGTCTATCGGGTTCTGGTCGTACGTGAACCCGAGCAGGAGGTCGTCGAGCCGCTCGCGGGTCTCCGCGCTCAGCTCAGGGAAGTTCACGTTCCGGTCTTTGAGGTAGTCGGCCATCATGATGCCCGGGCCGGCCTGTGCTGTGACGAGCCCGACGTTGGGACCGCTCGCCTCGGGACACGTCGCCAGGGCCCGGCTCGCGTCGAGCAGTTCGGTCAGCGAATCTGCCGTGACGGCCCCCGCGTCGGTAAGCGCCTGTTCGTATCGTTCGCCCGACTGCACCGGCGCGCCGGTGTGTGACTGGACGAACTCCTCGGCCCGGTTCCCGGACTTCAGCGCGACCACGGGAGTGCTCGCCTCGTCGATGGCCTGCACGGCCGCGTCGAACTCCTCGGTGCCCTCGATGTGCAGCGCCATCGCGCCGGTCTCCGGGTCGTCGTCGACGGCCGGGATGACGTCGCCGAAGTCCGTGTTGACGCGGTTCCCGAGCCCGTACATCCCCGCGGTCCCGTACCCTTCCCTGTCCAGCTGGAACGTGGCGGTCACCCCCACGCCACCGCTCTGTGCGACGACCGCCACGTCGCCCGTCTCTATCTCGTCGAACCCCGGCACGAAGGAGCTGAACACGGAGCGGTGCGGGATGATGTGGCCGGCCGTGTTCGGCCCGAGAATGGCGATGTCGTACTCCGCCGCCGTCTCGCGTATCCGCTCCTGGAGCTGTTCGCCCTGTGCCCCGGATTCGGCGAAGCCGCCGGCGAAGACGACGGCACCGCCGACGCCGGCCTCGCCGCAGTCCTCGATGACGTCGGGAGTCGCGGGCGCGGGGACACAGCACAGCGCGAGGTCGGCGTCGGTGGTCGCCACGGAGTCGACGAACTCGTAGCCGTAGACCGACCCCTCCCCCGAGGGGTTGACCGGGTACACCGGCCCGTCGAACTCCTTCGCGTTCGCCATCGCGTCGTTGCCGAGCTTCCCCGGCGTCTTCGAGGCACCGATGACTGCGATACTGTCAGGGTCGAACAGGTCTGTCAGGCTCACGACTGTCCTTCACGTGAGCCCTGAATATAATTTTCGAATATCGGGGTCAGCCGCGGGGCCTCGTGCCGTCCACACCACGTCGGGTTTTTATCTATCCGCCGCTTGCGGTCCTGTATGCGATTCTACGACGATATTTCGGTCGGGGACGTTCGACACTCCGAGGAATACACCGTTTCGAAATCCGAGATTACGACCTTCGGTGAGAAGTACGACCCACAGCCGTTCCACATCGACGAGGACGCCGCCGAGGACTCCGTGTTCGGCGGGCTGGTCGCCTCGGGGTGGCAGACCGCCGCCATCTGCATGCGCCTCCACGTCCAGAGCAGCGAGGACACGGCGGCCCAGGTGGGCGTCGGCGTCGACAACCTCCGGTGGCACCAGCCCCTCCGGCCGGGCGAGACGCTCCGACTGCGCAACGAAGTCATCGACAAGCGCCCCTCCGAGAGCGACCCGGGCCGCGGGTTCGTCACCACCCGCCACGAGGGGCGGAACCAGGACGACGAACTGGTCATCTCCTACGAGGCCACGGCCATGGTCCGGCGCGCTCCAGCGGAGTAACGGCAGTCGTCAGCGTTACCTGTATGCAACGGTTTAAGACGGTTGAATAACCTTCTCTCCAGATATGTCCGGACCCACCTCAGAGACGGCGTCGCTGGCCCCGGAGCCGGGCGAGCCACGCGACGAGACCGAACGACTCCGCGCGGAGCGCGACCACTGGCGGCACCTCTTCGACCAGCTCGTCGCGCTGTTTCCCGAACCTGTCATCGTCGTCGACGACGGCGGTCGCCTGACTCACTGGAACGAGGAGCAGGCGGCGTTCATCGGCGTCGACCCGGAGACGGCGCTCGGCCGGCCGGCCCACGAGGTCGTCGGGACCGAGGCAGTGACGGAGACGCTGGCGGAGGAAGTCGCACGCACGGGCGAGACCGTCAGGGAGGCCGATGTCCGGTCGGGCACGCACGACGACGGGACGGAGTGGCACGTCCGCGCGACCGGGGTCCCGCTCGTCGCGCCGGACGGGGACGTCGTCGGGTCCTTCGAGTACGTCAGCCGCGTCACCGACCTCGTCGAACAGCGCCGGTCGATGGAGCAGGTCCAGCAGAAGGTCAGCGAGGAGATAGAGACCGCCGTCGCGGACCTCGAATCGGCGGCCGAGCAGGTGACCGACAACGCGGAGGAAATCGCCGACATCGCCGAGGCGGAGGCCGGCAACGTCGGCGACGTCGACCAGGAGATACAGACGCTGAGCGCGGCCACCGAGGAGGTCGCATCGAGCGTCGAGACCATCAGCGCCCAGAGCGACGAGACGGAGGCCCTGGCCGAGGAGTCGGAGGGTGCGACTCGCGACCTCCTCGACACCGTCGAGGCCGTCACGGACGCGAGCGAGCGGATGGCCGGCGACGCGACCGAACTGGCCGACCGTATCGAGGAGATAGACGACGTGGTCGCGACAATCGACGACCTGGCCGAGCAGATAAACATGCTGGCGCTCAACGCCTCTATCGAAGCCGCCCGGGCCGGCGAGGCCGGCGAGGGGTTCGCCGTCGTCGCCGAGGAGGTCAAGAACCTTGCCGGCGAGTCCCAGGCGGAGGCCGACCGAATCGAGCGGCTGATAGACTCGGTCTCGGAAATCGCGGCCGAGACCGTCGACAGCGTGGCAGCGACGGCGGAGATGGTCGCGGACATCGAGTCGGAGATTCGGGCGGTAAACGGGAACCAACAGCGCATCCAGGAGTCCATCACCGACATCTCGACCCAGCTGACGCAGATAGCCGACGCGACCGACGACCAGTCGAAAAGCGCCGAGGAGATGGCGGCTCTGCTGGATACGACGGTCGAGGGCGTCGAACGGGTGGCCGACGAGGTGGCCGAACTGGCGGCCGCGAACCAGCGCCAGACGACGCAGCTGGCTCAGATACGGGAGAGCGTCGAATCGCTGGAGCACAACCTGGACGAGGCTATCGACGCCCGCTGAGGCTCACTCGTCTTCGCTCCCACAGACCAGTACCGGGCAGTGGGTCCCGAGAATCACGTCCTGTGTGACGCTGCCGAACAGGGCCTTGCCCGCGGGGGTCCGCTTGCGGCCGCCGACGCATATCTGGTCGACGTCGTACTCCTCCGCGTACCTGAGAATCTCGCCTGCGGGGTCCCCGCTGGATTCGAGGAGTTCGACCGTCACGCCGGCCGCCTCCAGCCGGTCTTTGGTCTCCCTGACCGCTTCGACCTGCTTGACCGACGCGCCTTCGGGGTTGTCGTCGAACACGTGGAGCAGATACGCCTCGGCCCCGTCGGCCGTCTCGACCATGTTTTCGACGGCGGTTATCTGTGCGCGTGCCTGTGCCAGGTCGTCGTCGAGCGCGAGTAGCAACCGTACCATACCCCACCATTCACGGCAGGGCTTGTTATATCCTCTGTGTGTTCTCACCCGGTGACGTTCGCGGTACCTATTAACTGTCTGGGAATACTGTGTGTTCTCATGGACCAGGAACGCGAGTGGGCCTGTCACGGGTGGGACAACAGCGAGTGTGCCGGGACCCCCCTCTGTCCCCCGCGGTGTCCGCGGTTCAGCGACCGCGAGTCCGTCCAGGGCATCGTGCGGCCACACAGCGCCGCCGACACCGAGGCACTCGTCGAGATGTACCTCGCTCTCGACCCGGCGGACAGGACGATGGGGTTGCCACCCACCACCGAGTCCCGGCTCAGGGACTGGCTCGGCCGGTTCATCGACGACGGCTGGAGCCTCGTCGTGGAGCTGGACGCATCAATCGTCGGCCACGCCGGCGTGACGCCTGCGGACGACGCCGAGCCACATCTGGTCGTGTTCGTCGCCGGCGACGCCCGGGGTCGGGGTATCGGGTCGGAACTGCTCCGCCACCTCGTCGCTCACGCGGCCGACAGCGGGCACGACGCGCTCACGCTGACCGTCGCCGCCGACAACGACCCGGCGGTGACGGTGTACGACAACCTCGGGTTCGATGTCGTCGAACAGATGCGGGGCGAACTGGAAATGCGCCTCTCCCTGTCGGACCCAGTGGTGAACCGCGTCCAGCGCCCGCCGGCGGAGCGAGGCGACTGAGCGCGTCCGGTCTGGGAGAGCCGTTTGTAGCGCGGACCTGTTCGATGAGAGCGAACAGCTTCGCGGCGTCCGGCCACCCACGTTTTAGTTCCCGGGCCGCGGTTGCATTCGTATGCAACGGGCAACCCCACACGGAACCCCACAGGTCGCGGAAGAGGCATTCGTCTCGGAGATGGCGTACGTCGTCGGTGACGTCACGGTCGACACGCGGGCGAGCCTCTGGCCGTTCGTCTGTCTGCGGGGCGACCACGGGCCGGTCACCGTCGGCAGCGAGACGAACGTCCAGGAGTTCGCCATGCTCCACGGGGCGACCCTCGGCGACGAGGTGACGGTCGGCCACGGCGCGGTCGTCGATTACGCCGATGTCCACAGCCACTCGCTGGTCGGCATGGGCAGCGCGGTGATGGGCGGTGCGACGGTCGAGTCGAACTGCATCGTGGCGGCCAACGCCGTCGTTCGGCAGGGGCAACGCGTTCCCGAGGGTCACATGGCCTACGGCGTCCCCGCGGAGACGCGGCCGCTCAGCGACGCGCAGGTCGAACAAATCAGCGACACTCACGAGAACTACGTGGAACTCGCGGCCACGTACCGCGACACCCCGGCCGACGCGACCGACGACGACTGAGGCGACTGCCGTGGAATAACAATGGTACATGTGTTACGAAAATCTGTAGTGAACGATTGTGGCCGATTCGATGCTGTCGAACAGTTCGAGTCCCGCCGTGTTGTCACCTCGTCCACAATGCTTAATTATGCAGTATCGCTTGCACAGTGTATGGGCCAGCACTCGAAAAGCGGAAACAGAATCAAATCGGACGAGACGCTGTTCGCCCTCATCGAATGCCTCCGGGAGTCAGACGGTGCCGGCGTGACGGAGCTGGCGGAACGGCTGGACATCGCCAAAAGCACCGTTCACGGCCACCTGACGACGATGCGCGACCACGGCTTCGTCGTCAAGCGCGGGTCGGAGTACCACCTCGGGCTGACGTTTTTCGACTACGGGCAGTACGTCAGGGGGCAACTGGGCATCTTCCGGTCCGGGATGCAGGCCGTCGACGAACTGGAGAAGGCCACCGGCGAGATGGCGTGGCTCATCACCCACGAGAACGGCAAGGCCATGTACGTCTACGGTCGGGGCGGGCAGAACGACATCGACATCAACACCATCCTCGGGACGTGGGCGTACATGCACTGCAACTCCGGCGGGAAGGCAATCCTCGCACATCTGCCCGAGGCGGAGATTCACGCCGTAGTCGACGAGCACGGCCTCCCCGCCCGGACGGAGAACACCATCACCACGCGGGAGGCACTGTTCGAGGAACTCGAACAGATACGCGAGCAGGGCTACGCCCTCAACCGCAGCGAGGACCTCAAGGGCGTCCACGCCATCGGCATCCCGCTGATGTTCGGCGGGGAGATACAGGGCGCGCTGAGTATCGCCGGCCCCGCCCACCGGCTCTCACAGGAGCGCTGTGAGGGGGAAGTGCTCGACCAGCTCCGGGCCGCGACCGACGAGATAGAGCTGAACCTGGCCTACCGTTGAGGCCAGGCGGCCCACCAGCCGCCACCCGCGACAGTCTCCGCCACAGAGCGCGACGAACAGGACGCCGACGAACGCGTAACTGAGCGCCATCTGTACTCTGACGGCCCAGCGCGGGGCCACGGCGGGCGTCACGACGGCACAGCCGGCGACCGGGAGAAGCGCCAGCGCCGCGAGACGGGGGAGGACGCGTCCGGCGATGGCCCCGACGACCACCAGCGCTGCGGCGGCGAAACAGCCGACCGCGACCCACGTGGCTCCGCCTTCACTGGCGACGACGGGGACGGTGCGTTTCCCGACCGACGCGTCGAAGTCGGCGTCGAGGCGGTCGAGGCCGACCTTGATGCCGGACAGCAGTGCCGCGACGCCGGCGGCGACTGCGAGCACGCCCCAGGTCAGCCCGCCGGCCTGCGCGGCGAACCCGCCACACAGCGTGACGGCGATGCCGAGCGCGTAGTCGACGGTGACCGGAACCGGGTGCCTGTCGAGGTACGGCGCGTGCAACAGGGCGAGACACAGCAGGGCCAGGACCGACGCGGCGGCGAGCACCCCGGCGGTAGCCGCCAGCGACGAGGCGAGCGCGAGCGCGACGGCGACGGCGGCGGCCGTCGCCCACCGATAGGCCGGCACCGAGAGCGGCGGCGTCTCCTCCCCGCGGACGTGGCCGTCCACGAACCCGTCGCGCAGGTGGGCGACGAACAGCGCCGTCCCGACGGCCCCCGCGTGCTGTGCCGCGATGCCGGCGCTGACACTCGGTGCGAGGGCCGCCCCGCAGACCGACGTGGCGACGACGGGGAGCATGAACACCGGTCGGACGTGCGCGAGCAGTCCGGCGACGCGTCGTGACATACCCGGGGTTCTCGGCCGACCCGGATAAGCCACACTGTCGCGGTCACACCGGCGTAACCAGAACTATTAATATTGCAGTTCAATTGGTAGACGGTACCGAAGCCACCATGAAACTCAGAGAGGCATTTGCCCGAACTGTCCGATGTTACCCCGACCAGCCGGCCGTCGTCACGGACGACGGGCGGACGGTCTCCTACGAGACACTCGACGAGCGAAGTACACGGCTCGCCAACGCTGTCCAGCGGCGGGTCGGCGACCGGCGGTGTGCCGTCCTCACCCTGAACGGCCTCCCGGCGGTCGAGTCGATGCTCGCCGGCAACAAGCGCGGCGTCGGGACCGTCCAGTTGTCCTACCGGGCGACGGCGGCGGAACTGGAGCGGATGGCGGAGACGGCCTCGGCCCGCGCGCTCGTGTTCGACGACGCCAACGCGGACACGGCGCTGGAGTTGCTCGACAGCGGCGGCTTCGAGGCGGCGATTCACGCCGGCGAGCGGTCGGTCGACCACGAACTCGTCGAGTCCTACGAGGCGGTCCTCGACGACGCCGCTGCGGACCTCGACCCCGCCCTGCCGGTTGGCGACGAGTGTGGCGTCCTCTACACGAGCGGGACGACTGACACGCCGAAGGCCGTCCCCTTCGACCAGGAGCAACTCTGGTACGGGGCCATCCAGGTCATCATGGAGCACGGCATCGACGAGACGGACACCGCGCTGTGTACGACGCCGTGGTACCACATGGTGACGACCGACGCCTGGCTCTATCCCCACTTCGTCGCCGGCGCGACGGTCGTGCTCCACACCACCTTCGACCCCACGGAGGCCCTGGAACTCATCGAGTCCCACGACGTGAGCGGCCTCCTCGCCGTCCCGACCCAGCTCAGAGCCATCAACGGCGTCCAGCAGGAGGCCGACTTCGACGTGGACTCGCTGGGGTACATCAGGACCGGCGGGTCCATCGTCACCGAGGACCTCGTCGCGGCGACCAGCGAGCACCTCACCGACCAGGTGTACAACACCTACGGGATGACCGAGGCCGGCCCCGACCTGACCTTCGCCCACCCGAGCACGCAGGCCGACCACCCCGGCACCATCGGCAAGGAGTCGTTCTCGTGGGAAATCCGCGTCGTCGAGACGGTACCCCTCGACGAGGACCCGGACCCCGAAGCGACCGTCGACGCCGGCGAGCGCGGCGAGATAATCGCCCGCGGTCCCGGGATGTCGACGGGGTACATCGACAACCCCGCGGCCGAGTCGAAGTCGTACTTCGACGGCTGGCTCCGCACCCGCGACGTGGCGACCGTCGACGAGGACGGCTACCTCTACATCGTCGACCGCGTGGACAACATGATAGTCAGCGGCGGCGAGAACGTCTACCCGGCCGAGGTCGAGGAGACGCTGGAGGCCCACCCCGACGTGGATGAGGTCTGTGTCTTCGGCCTCGACGACGACACGTGGGGCCAGGTCGTCACGGCCGTCGTCGTCACCGACGCCGACCTCACGGCCGAGGCCCTCGACACGTACTGCCTCGAAACGGAGGCGCTGGCGGACTTCAAGCGCCCGCGGGAGTACGCCGTCACCGCCGACCCGCTCCCGCGGTCGGACACGGGGACCGTCCTCAGAACGGACCTGGTCGTCGAACACTTCGAGGGCCGGTAGTCGCCGCTCAGAACAGGAGAGTGAAAACCGCAATCTGGACGGGCACGAGCAGGAGCAAGGTGGCGAGCGAGCAGACGCTGGCCATCTTCGTCAGCTCGACCGAGTCGACCACGTCCAGGCCGAGGATGGCGACCAGCACGGCCGACTGGTACGGGAAGAAGTAGGCGTTGAGTGCGACGGCTTCCGTCATCGCTACCGGGACCAGCGGAATCCCCGCGCTCGCGGCAAACGAGACCAGGACCGGCGTGAGGACGGAAGCCACCGCGAGCCCCTCCATCACGAGCGTCAGCGCCAGCGCCGCGACGACGACGACGACGAGCACCAGCGGGAGCGACGGGTCGGCCGGCAGCGTCGAGAGCAGGCGATTCGCCGCGAGGTCGGTGAAGGCCGTCTGCCGGAGGCCCTCGGCGATTGCGAAGATAGCGCCCAGGAAAAACAGGATAGAGAAGTCGGCGTCGCCGACGGCGTCGGGACCGACGACGCCGATTCGCGGGGCAAACGCCAGCAGCGTCACGACGACAGCCCCGAAAAGCGGGTGGAGGCCGTGGACGAAGTCGGTCGCCCAGATGACGACGCCCAGGAGGAGAAAGCCCAGCATCCGGCGCTCGCGGGCCGTCGTCGAGACGCCCCCGGTCCGGTCCGGCGTCGTCACGGCGTCCCGGTCGCGGGGGCGGTACAGCAGGTACGCGACGCAGACGATGAGCGCGACCCGGCCGACGCCCATGACCGGGCCGAGCCACAGCGCCCACTCGGTCCAGGTAATCGCCGGGCCGCCGCTGGACTCGACCAGCCCGGTGACGATGATGTTCGCCAGCGACCCGGTGAGGATGCCCGAGGACCCGTAGAAGGTCGCAAACAGCGGGCCGAGGAAGATGCCGACCGCCGCGCGCCGCTCCTCGAACAGCTCGCCGAGCGACTGCAGAATCGGCGCGAGGATGAGGACCCGTACGAGCGACGACGGGACCAGCACCGCCAGCGCGAGGCTGCCGAACGAGAGGACCACGAGCAGGTACCGGTAGGCCGCGACGGCGTCGGTCCCGACGGCCGCGGGCATCCGGTGGAGCGCCAGCCGTTCGACGAGGTCCGCGAGCCCGCTCTGTCGGGCGGCCTCGCCGATGAGGATGCCAACGACGACGAGCCACGTCGCCGGGGACTGGAACCCGGTCAGCGCGAGGCTGGTCGAGAACGTGACGCCGATGAGGCCCACGCCCAGCAGGGCGGTGAACCACGGCTTGACGGGTGCTCCGACCCAGAGCGCGATACAGAACAACGTGATGGCGAGCATCCGCGCCGCGCCGGTCGCGAGCGGCGCGTACCGGAGGACGGCTCCGGCCGCGAACACACCGACTGGAACCGAGAGCCACGAGGGGTCAATCCCCCGGAGGAGACCCGCCCGAGTCGCAGTTTCGTCCGACATTCTAGTTACCGAACACCATACCACCCATCACTATCAGCGTACCGATGCCGAAAGACGCTTGCCGGAAGCACACGACGCTCTAGACGAGATGCCGACAGAGATTGCTCCGGACGTGTACGACATCACGGTCAAGACGACGCCGGACGCCCGCTACCGGGTCTACCTGTTCGACGGCGAGACGCCGACGCTCGTGGACACTGGGTTCCAGGACACCGTCGATACCATCGCCGACGCGCTGGCGGGCCTCGGCGTCGTCCCCGAGCGCGTAATACTCACCCACGGCGACCCGGACCACATCGGCGGCCTCGACGGCCTCGCCCAGCGGTACGACCTCGACGTCTGGGTGCCCGAGGGGGTCGAGACCGACGCCGCCGTCGACCACCGCTACGGGCACGGCGACAGCGTCGGCCCGTTCCGTGCCGTACACGTCCCCGGCCACACGCCAACCCATCACGCGCTCGTCGACGAGGACCGCAGTGTCGCCGTGCTGGGCGACGCGGTGTTCGGTTCCGACGCGCGCGGGCTCCCAGCGGGCTATTTCGTCCTCCCGACGGCGTTCTTCTCGGCGGACGTGGCCGCCGCCGACGAACACCTCGACCGGCTGCTCGACTACGAGTTCGAAATCGGGCTGGTCTATCACGGCTCGAACGTCACCGAGGGCGCGAGCGAGAAACTGGCTGCGTTCGTCGACTTCGCCGGTAAACCGAGCTAGTCGCCGGTGACCGCGCTCGAGAGGTCCTTGTTGGCGTGCTCGCCGAGGTACGCCTCGATGACCTCGTCGTCGTTCTGAATCTCGGTGGGCGTCCCCTCGGCGATGAGCCGACCGTTGTTCAACACCATGACCCGCTCGCTGACGGTCATCAGCGCCCGCATGACGTGGTCGATGAGGAAGACCGTCTTGCCCTCGTCTTTGATGTCGCCGATGAGGTCGACGATGTCTTCGGTCTCCTCGGGGTCGAGCCCGCCGGCCACCTCGTCGAAGAGGACGAGGTCGGGGTCCGTCGCCAGCACGCGGGCGATTTCGAGGCGTTTGAGCTGGCCGACGCTCAGCTCCCCCGGCTTGTCGTACTGGAACTCCGTGAGGTCGACGAACTCCAGCATCTCGCGGGCACGACCGCGCACGTCGTCGAACTCGCTGCCGCCGAACTCAGCGCCGACGGCGACGTTTTCTAGCAGCGTCATGCTCTCGAACGGCCGGACAATTTGGTGTGTCTTTGCGAGCCCGCGGCGACAGATTTCGTGCGACGGCTTGCCGGTAATCTCCTCGCCGTCGAAAAACACCCGTCCCTCGGTCGGTTCGTGGACGCCGGTGACTGTTCGGAACAGCGTCGATTTGCCGGCCCCGTTCGGGCCGATGAGGCCGATGGCCTCGCCCCGCTCTACGGTGAACGAGACGTCGTCGATTGCGACGACACCGCCGAACTTCTTTGTCAGGTTCTGTCCTTCGAGTAGCGCCATTGCTCAAGCATATCCTATCCACTCTGATAAACCTACCCCTGTCACGTCCTGTCGAGGGAAAACGCTTTGAGCGAGTTCCGACAACTATGGGTCGTGACTCTCAGAGAGATGTTCGACCCGTCGGCCATCGCGGTCGTCGGAGCCTCGGCGACCGACGGCAAAATCGGCTACGAGGCGATGGCGAACGCGACGGCGTTCGACGGGCCGGTGTACCCGGTGAACCCATCCAGCGACGGGCGGCTGTTCGGTGCCCCGTTCGTGGATTCGGTGACAGATATCGACGACGACGTGGACCTCGCGCTGTGCTGTGTCCCCGCACCCGCGACCCCCGGCGTCATCGAAGATTGCGGCGAGGCCGGCGTCGGCGCGGCGGTCATCTACGCCGGCGGCTTCGCCGAGGCCGGCGACGAGGGCGAGCGGTTGCAACGCTCCGTCGTCGAGACGGCCGAGAAGTACGGCATCTCCCTGCTCGGGCCGAACACGAGCGGGTTCGTCGTCCCCGCGACGGACCTGCTGTGTTCCTTCGCCAGCGGCGCGGAGAAGCTCCCGGCCGGAAACACCGCCATCATCGCCCAGAGCGGCGGTATCGCGCACGTCCTCGCGTTCCAGTCCCGCAGACAGGGCCGGGGCGTCTCCGCGATGGTCGGCCTCGGCAACCGCGCCAACGTCGGGTTCACCGAGACCATCGAGTACTTCGACGGCGACGACCGGACCGACGCCATCGTCCTCCACGTCGAGGGCACCGACGACGGCCGCGGCCTGCTGGAGGCCTGCCGCGACAGCGACACGCCCGTGGTCGCGTACAAGGTCGGCCAGTCGGACGTGGGCGAGTTCGCCGAATCGCACACGGGCGCGCTCACCGGGGACCACGAACTGTACACCGCCGGGTTCGCCCAGTACGGCGTGCCGACGGTGACGGCGACCGACGAACTCCTGGACGCCGCCGCGGCGCTCGGGAACTCGCCCGCGCCGGACGGCCCCAACGTCGGCGTCGTCACTGCGCAGGCCGGCCCGGGCATCATCATCACCGACCGCCTCCAGCGCGCCGGTGCGCGCCTCCCGTCGCTGACCGCCGAGACCCGCGAGCGGGTCGACGAGATACTCCCGGGCGTCACCTACACGGGCAACCCGGTCGACACCGGCCGGCCGATGGCGGCGTTCGGCGACGTCGTGACGGCCGTCGCCGAGGACGCCGGCGTCGACGTCGTCCTGGTGTACGAACTGTTCGAACAGTCCGTCGGCTTCCCCGTCGACGCCCTGGACGGCCTCGCCGAGCGCGTCGGGAAGCCGGTCCTGTTCGCCACCGACGGCATCGAGGAGGACATGGCCGACGACGTGGCGGCGCTCGCGGCCGCGGACGTGCCGGTGTTCGACACCCCCGAGCGGGCCGCCGACGCCGCGGCCGTCCTGGCCCGCTACGGCGAGATGCGGGCCGCCGGGACCGACTCGGAGGTGGTTGCCCATGACTAACAGCCCCATCGCGGCCGCCCGCGCGGACGGCCGGCAGCGACTCACCGAGGCGGAGGGCAAGCGCCTGCTCGCGGACGCGGGCATCGAGACGCCGCCGTTCGCGCTCTGTGACACCGCCGAGGCGGCCGTCGAGGCGGCCGACGACATCGGCTATCCGGTCGTCGTGAAGGTGTCCGCGCCGTCGGTCACTCACAAGAGCGAGTGGGCCGACGGCGCGGGCGTGGCCGTCGGACTCGACTCGGCCGCGGCGGTCCGCGAGGCCGCCACCCGTATCTTCGACGCCGCGGCCGACCGGGCCGTGGAGGCCGAGGTACTCGTCGAGGCCGCGATGGACGTCGACGCCGGGACGGAGGTCATCGTCGGCGGGCTCCGGGACCCCTCCTTCGGCCCGGTCGTGCTGACGGGGCTTGGCGGGGTATTCACCGAGGTGTTCGAGGACACCAGCCACCGAATCGCGCCAATCGACGCGGCCGAGGCGCGCGCCGCCATCGAGGACCTGCAGGCCGCGCGCCTGCTGGAGGGGTATCGCGGGAGCGACCCCGCTGACGTGGCCGCGCTCGCAGAGGTGGTCGCCACCGTGGGTGACCTCGTGACCGACCACCCAATCGCCGAACTCGACGTCAACCCCGTTCTGGCGTCCGCCGACGGGGCCGTCGCGCTCGACGCGCTCGTGGTTCTCGACGGCGAGGCTGCCACGCCAGCCGGTGCCGAACCGGAGGGACAGCGATGAGCTACGAACGCGTCTGGACCGTTCGGTTCTCGGACAGCGACCCGTTCGGCATCGCCCACTACCCGCGCATCGTCGACGCGCTCCACGAGACCTCTGACATGTTCATGGAGGAAATCGGCTACCCGTTCTGGACCATCTCCCAGGACCACGGCTTCGGCCTGCCGCTGGTCGAAATCGACTTCGAGTTCGAGTCGCCCGTCGAGGCTGGCGACGAGGTGACCATCGCTCTCACGCCCGACGTCGGGACCCGGAGCGTCCGGTTCGACTACACGGCGACCTGCGACGGGCAGGTCGCGTTCGAGGGGTACGAACAGCGGGTGTGTGCCGAACACGGCGGCGGCGGGGCCATCGAGGTCCCCGAGGGCCTGCGCGACGCCATGGCGGCGTACGCCGACCAGTGAGTGGCCCCGGCGGAAACTATGCTTCGATAGTAACGAAGCGTTTTTACCGATTCCACAACGTCTTATTGGTATGGCGGAATTCGAGAACCCGTACGCCGAGGAAGACCCGTTCGTCGAAGCCCACTTCGACTGCCTGAACTGCGGCGGCAAACTGTGGGAGTACGCCATCCAGGGGTCGATGGTCTGTGAGGACTGTCGGTCGATGTACAAGTCGGCCGAAATATTCGACGCACAGGTCTGACCCGGCCGGCGACGGCGCTCCATCCGAGGTCCACAGCTGTAGCCGTACACCTCGAAAACGCTCGATAGAGCCCCCTCTCCGACTCGATTTCTCCACAAGTCCAATACACTTATGTTGGTGCTGTGGTAACATATTGGTAGACTATGTCCCAGCAAGAGGAGCAGGAGCAGGAGCAGGAGCTCGAGGACCAGCTCGAACTGAGCACAGACACGCGGGAGATTCTGGAGCGGCACAACCTCCGCCCGCTGTGGGAGGTCGAGGACGACTTCGGCAACACCATCGACGACCTCGAAGCCGACATCTGGAAGTGGGAGGACATCCAGGCCGCCATCGACGGCGTCGAGGCCGACGTCCCCATCGCGGACCTCCCGCCGGGCTTCCAGCGGCGGGTCGCCGTCCCCATCAACGCCTCGTTCGGGAACGCCATCTCCAACACCATCTACGTCGGCGTCCAGACCGTCTCGCCCGGTGAGACGGCCCCCTCCCACCGCCACGGCGCGAACGCGCTCCGGTTCACCATCGACGGCAGCGAGGACATGAAGACCGTCGTCGCGGGCGAGGAGTTCCCCATGGAGGACAACGACCTCATCACCACGCCACAGTGGGAGTGGCACGACCACGTCAACGACTCCGACGAGACGGCGGCCTGGCTGGACGTGCTGGACCTGCCGCTGGTGCTGGACTCGCTGAACGCCCGCAACACCTTCGAGAACCACGAACTCGAACGCCAGCCGGTCACGAAGACACAGGGGTACTGGGCCTCCCAGTACGGCCGCGGCCGCCCGAACGACGAGGCCAACGACGGGTCCATCCCGGGCCCGTTCCAGGGCATCCGCGAGGCGACGCCGCCCTACCGATTCAAGTGGTCGGAGATGGTCGAGTCGCTGCACCAGCGCGCCGACAACGACGAGCCGGACCCCTACGACGGCTACAGCCTCTCGTATGTCAACCCCGCCACCGGCTCGCCGCCGCTGTTCCCGACGATGTCGTTCCGCGCCCAGCTTCTGCAGGAGGCGACCGACGCCCACTTCCACAACGCCACGGAGGTGTTCTTCGTCGTCGAGGGCGAGGGCGCGACCCACGTCGACGGCGAGGCGCTCTCCTGGAGCGAGCGGGACATCTTCGTCGTCCCCCCGGACGCGACCCACCACCACGAACTGGACGGCGACGAGGCCATCCTCCTCGGGATGACCGACCGCCCGGTGTTCGAGGCGATGAACTTCTACGCGGAAGCCAGCCCCTCCTCGTAAGCCCGTCCCAGTGGGGCCGGTCCCCGGACCGCCACCGACCCACACAACAACGGGTATCTTTATAATCTATCATCGATATCTGCCTATACGGTATGGTTAACGACGATAGCCCAGTCACACGTCGCTCGTATCTCAAGGGAACCGCCGGTGCCGCTGTGACGGCCAGCCTCGCCGGGTGTGCCTTCGGCGGCGGTGGCGGCAGTGACGATACGCTCACAATCGCCGGGACGGTTCCCGAGACGGGGGCCTTCTCCTCGCTCGGACAGGACCTGCGGCGCGGGTACGAACTCGGACAGGCCCGGATGAACGAGCAACTCGACCGCGACGTCGAGCTTCTCCTCCAGGACGACGAGAGCGACGCCCAGACGCTCCGGCAGAACCTCCAGCAGATGACCAGTAACAACGACGTCAACATGATATGGGGAAGCTTCTCCAGTCTGCTGGTCACCGCCGGGAGCGCCTACGCGGAAAACCAGAACCTCCCGTTCCTGGGCATCGCCTTCGCCTACGAGGAACCTCACCGCAACGACAACTACGAGTGGACGTACGCACCGTTCCCGAAGTCCCGTGACGTCGCCCGCTCGACGCTCGGGACCCTGGAACTCATCCCGGAGAGCGAACGGCCCAGCCGCGTCGGCATCTGGGAGCCAAACTCCGGGTGGGGCAGAGAACAGGCCGAGTACTGGGAGACCCGGCTGGGCGAGGCCGGCTACGACATCGTCCTGCGGGAGACGTTCGAAATCGGCTCGCAGGACTTCTCGACGCTCATCAGCCAGTCCCAGAGCGCCGACGTCGAGGTGCTGCTGTCGAACCCGACGCCGGGCGGCGGCATCACGGCGGTCAACCAGATGCAGTCGAACAACTGGTCGCCGGACATGCTCAAGTTCGTCCGCGGGGCCGACCCGTCCGCGTGGTGGTCGGCCCTCGGCGACGCGGGCGCGTACGCGCTGATGTGTCCGGGCTGGGTCCCGGGCCTGACCGGCAACGGGAACCAGCAGCTCCGGGAGACCTACACGAGCGAGTACGAGACCGAGGGCCAGTACATGCCGGTCAACGTCGGCGGGTCCTACAACCTCACGCAGGTCGCGCTCCAGGCGGTCCAGGCCGCCGGCTCCATCGAGGCCGAGGCCATCCGGGACGCGCTCCGCAGCGAGACGTTCCAGACGGTCATCGGCGAGTTCGGCTTCGAGGACAACGGGCTCCCCGCGGAGGGCGAACTCACGGCCCCGACCGGTCAGTGGTGGGACGGAGCCCAGCGGCTCGCCTACCCGAACACCGGCTCCGAGCGCGCACTGGAATTCAGGTACCCCATCCCGCCGTGGAGTGAGCGGTAACTCCGACCATGGTTACGGGAGAACTCGTCTCACAGTCTATCGTCAACGGCCTGTTGCTGGGCGGTATCTACGCCGTCGCAGCCCTGGGCCTGTCGCTCGTGTTCGGCATTATGGACATCGTGAACCTCGCACACGGCCACATGCTGATGGTCGGCGCGTACGTCGCCATCCTGCTGTTCGCGGCGACCGGCATCACCCCACTTCTGGGCATGTTCCTCGCAATCGGGCTGCTGTTCGCCCTCGGCATCGTCCTGCAGAAGGTGCTGTTGAAACACGTCGTCGGCGAGGGCATCGAACAGCCCATCATCGTCCTGTTCGGCCTGGCGCTGATACTGCAGAACATCGGCCAGCTGGTGCTGGGCGGGGACGCGCGGACCGCCGACCTCGGCATCCCCGGCAGCGGTATCGACCTCGGGTTCGTGTTCCTCTCCCTGCCGCGGACAGTGACGTTCGTCGTCGCGGTGTTGCTCATCGTCAGCACGTGGGCGTTCCTCCAGTACACGCGGACGGGACAGGCCATCCGGGCGACCGCACAGAACCGGACCGCGGCCAAGCACATGGGCATCGACACGGACCGCATCTACGTCATCACGCTGGGCATCGGGACGGCGCTGGCCGGCGCGGCCGGCGCGCTGCTGTCGATGCTGTTCCCGATTGACCCGTACATCGGGTGGTCGTACCTCCTGAAGGCGTTCGCTGTCGTCGTGCTGGGCGGCGTCGGCAGCATCCTCGGGACCCTCGTCGGCGGCGTCGTGCTGGGCGTCTCGGAGAACCTCGGCGCGCTGTACCTCGGCGGCGGCTACCGGAACGTCGTGAGCCTGCTCATCTTCCTCGGAGTGTTGTTGCTCAAGCCCGAGGGGCTGTTCGGGTCGGGAGGTGACGGCGAGTGAGCCTGCTCCAGCGCCACCCCGAGCAGTCGCTGCTCAGGAACCGCCGCCTGCAGGGTATCGTGGCGGCCGCCGTCGTCGTGCTCGCGCTCGTGCCGCTGACGACGACCGACTCGCTGACCGGCCTCATCCTGACCGGGCTGGTGTTCGTGATGCTCGGCGTCTCGTGGAACCTGCTCGCCGGCTACGCCGGCCAGATTTCCCTCGGGCACGCCGCGTTCTTCGGCATGGGCGCGTACGTCGCCGCGTGGCTGACGACCCCCGGCGCGGCGGGCTTCCCGGCCGCCATCCAGCTCCCGATTCTGGTCGCCGTCGTCGTCGGCGGCCTGGCCGCGGCGCTCATCGCGCTCGTCATCGGGCCGGTCATCTTCCGGCTGAGCGGCCACTACTTCGCCATCGGGACGCTCGCGCTGGCGGCGGTCATCGAACTCGTGATGCTCGACCAGCGCTCGCTGACCGGCGGGTCGACGGGGTACTACGTCCAGGGCGACCTCAGCGTCGGCGGCATCCTCTCTCACGGCGACGTGATGTTCTTCCTGACGCTCGTGGCGACGGTGGCCACGATTGCGGTCACGTACCGCATCATCGAGGGGTCCGGCGGCCTCGCCATGCAGGCCATCCACGACGACGAGGCCGCCGCCAGCAGTCTCGGCGTCAATCCACTGAAGTACAAGATGTACGCTTTCGTCGTCTCGTCGTTCTTCGCGGGGGTCGCGGGGGCGCTGTACGGCCACTACACGCTGTACATCAACCCCGCGTCCACGCTGGCGGTGACCTGGACCATCGACGCGCTGGTCGTCGTCATCCTCGGCGGGATGGGCACCTTCGCCGGGCCGGTCCTCGGTGCCGGGCTGTTCCTCCTGCTCGACACCGGCCTGGCGGCTATCGTCGGCAGCGTCGCGACGACTATCGAGGGGACGCTCATCATCCTCTTCATCATCTTCCTGCCACAGGGGCTGTACGGGCTGGCCGAGGACTACCTCATCACGGACGTGGCGGACTCCGAGGACCCACCGTCGGACACCGTCTCCGGCGACGAAGCGGTCGACACGGAGCCGGGCGTGACGCCCGACGAAGAGTAACCGTTCTTTAGCGTTTCTGTGCCCTCTCGAACGGGGGCCGATTCAGGCCCCGAGGTACGACTCCGCGACGCGTTCGTCCTCGGCCAGTTCGGCGGACGTGCCGGACAGGGTCACCTGCCCCGTCTTGATGACGTACCCGCGGTCGGCCACGCGGAGCGCGTTGTAGATGTCCTGCTCGACCAGCAACACCGTCGTTCCGGTCTCGTTGATGCGCTCGATGGCCTCGAACACGTCGTCGACCAGCACCGGCGCGAGGCCCAGACTGGCCTCGTCGAGCAGGAGCAGATCCGGGTCGCTCATCAGGCCGCGGCCGATGGCGAGCATCTGCTGTTCGCCGCCCGAGAGCGTGCCGGCCTCCTGGCCCGCCCGCTCTTCGAGCCGGGGGAATATCTCGTAGACGGTTTCGAGGCGCTCGTCCATCCCGCTGCGGTCGATGTAGGACCCGAGTTCGAGGTTCTCGCGGATGCTGCTCTCGGTGAATATCTCCCGGCCCTCCGGGACGTGGGCGACGCCCATCTCGACGACCTGTTCGTGGGGCATCTCCCCGATGTTCTCCCCCTTGAAGCGCACCTCGCCGGCCGTCGGCCGGAGGTCGCCACAGATTGTCTTGAGGGTGGTCGTCTTGCCGGCACCGTTCGCGCCGAGCAGGGCGACGGTCTCGCCTTTCTCGACGGAGAGGCTGACGTCCCAGAGGACCTGCACGTTCCCGTACGACACGTCTATCGAGTCGACTTCGAGGAGTGCCATCGATTGCCACATGATTTATCGCCGGTTTTCTTAAGCTTACCCCTCTGCAACCGGCCGAAAAAAGTCCCGAGCGAATCCCGCGGCGGTCGCTACTCCTGGCCGCCCTTCTGGACGTCGGCCTCGGCGTAGCTGACGTCCCGTTCGGTGACGTCGACGGTCATCTCGCCGACGGACTCGATTTCGGCGTCGATGGTGTCGCCGTCGGAGAGTTCGCTGACGCCTTCCGGCGTCCCGGTGGTGATGACGTCGCCGGTTTCCAGAGTCGCCCCGAGCGAGGCGTACTGGACGACGTCGGCGCAGGTGTACACCATGTCCCCGGTGTTCTCGTACTGGCGGCGCTCGCCGTTGAGCTGCAGTTCCATCTGGAGGTCCTGGGGGTCGTCGATGTCGTCGGCCGTCGTCACGCACGGGCCGATGACGGTGAACGTGTCGTAGGACTTCCGGTTCGAGCGGTCCTGGTCGCCCCGCAGCGAGATGTCGAGCAGAATCGTGTAGCCGAAGATGTGGTCCCAGGCGTCCTCAGCGGGCACGTCCTTCACGTCGCCCTCCATGACGAACGCGAGCTCGATTTCGTGGTCGGTGCGGCGGTCCGTGAACGGCAGTTCGATGCCGTGGTCCGGGCCGACGACGCTGGAGGGGGCTTTCAGGAAGTAGCCCTTGTCCTTGATGGAGAACCACTCGTCGGTCGTGATGTCGCGGTCCGACAGCGCCTCCTCGATGTGGTTCTCGTAGTTCAGCGGCGCGGCGATGACCTTGCCGGGCCGACCGACGGGCGAGCCGATTTCCACGTCCTCGACCGCGTGGTCAGGCTCGGCGTCGGCGTACTCGCTTGCGTCGTAGTCGCCGTCGATGTACTCGACGAGGGGGTCCTCGGCGTCGATTCCGAGGCGGTCGTTCAGGGCGACGATGCCGTCGCCGTCGTCTGTGAGCAACCCGAGCTGGTCGGCGTCGTAGCGGACGAATCGCATAGCGGTACCATCGTCGGATAGCATGATAAAAGATGCCTTTCTGTGTGGCCCGACGCGGCGGACTCAGAAGTGCGCGTCCGTCCGCGTCAGTTCCGCGTCCGCGGCCACGTCCGCCCGGAAGTGCTCGGCCAGCGAGTCCAGCGTCCAGCCGTCCGGTTCGACGCCGACGGCGTCCATCGCCGGGTCCGAGAGCACGCCCACGCGGTCGCCGCCCGCGTAGAGCGTACAGCCGGTTACGTCCTCGGCCGCCTCGCTGGCGAGATACGCGACCATCGGTGTGACCTTCTCCGGCGGCATCTCCTCGCGCGTGTACGGGCGGTGCTCTTCGGGCACCGTCTCGGTCATCCGGGTGTAGCCGTTCGGGACGAGCGCGTTGACGCGCACGTCCGAGCGGTGCAGTTCCGTCGACACCGAGCGGACCATCCCGAGAACGCCGGCTTTCGCCGCCGCGTAGTTCGCCTGCCCGAGGTTCCCACGGGCCGCCCCGGCGCTGACCGCGAGATAGGAGCGCTGGCGGTCGAAGCCGCCCTCGCCCGCTTCGCGCCAGTGTGCACAGGCCGCACGGAGCGGGGCGAACTGCCCGGTGAGATTGTTCTCGATGACCGCGGTCCAGTCCTCGGGGTCGAGCTTGTGGCTCATCCCGTCCCGGAGGATGCCGGCGAAGTTGGCGACGAAGTCCAGGCGGCCCTGGGCCGCGACGACATCTTCGACGAGCCGCTGTGCGTAGTCGAAGTCGCTCACGTCGCCGTGGTGTGCCGTCGCCGCTCCGCCGGCGTCCCGGATGTCGGCGGCGACCTGCTCGGGGACGGCTGGGTCGCTGCCGTCGCCGGAGACGGACGTGCCCAGGTCGGTCACTACGACGGTCGCGCCGTGGGCCGCGAGTTCGTGGGCCGCCGCTTCGCCGAGGCCGTTGCCGCCGCCCGCGACGAGACAGACGGTTCCCGCCAGTCGCTCAGAACGGGAACTCACGGGCCTCGTGCTGGAGGGATATCCACTTCTTCTCGGTCACCTCGTCGAGGAAGTCGTCGGTGTTGTAGCCGCCGACGCCGGAGGCGGCGGTTCCGCTGAAGGGCACGTGGGCCTCGTCGTTGATGGGCTGGTCGTTGACGTGGACCATCCCGGTCTCCATCCGCTGGGCGATGCGCTTGCCCGCGCCCACGTCACCCGCATGGACGGAGCCCGAGAGGCCGTACTCGGTGTCGTTAGCGAGTTCGACGGCCTCGTCGACGTCCGAGAACGGGATGACCGGCGCGATGGGGCCGAAGTGCTCGTTGCAGGCCGCCGCCATGTCGTTAGTCACGTCCGAGAGGACCGTCGGCTCCACCACGAGCGAGTCCTCGACGCCGTCTAGCTCGACCGTGCCGCCGCCGGTCTCCAGGGTCGCGCCGTCCGCGACGGTCGCCTCGACGTAGTCGAGCATCTCGTCGCGCTGGGTTTCGTCGATGATGGGACCGAGAACGACGTGCTCGTGGGCGCTGCCGGCTGGCAGGTTCCCGGCGCGCTCGGCCAACCGCTCGACGTACTCGTCGTAGACGTCCTCGTGGACGAGGTGGCGGTTGATAGAGATACAGACCTGTCCCTGGTGGGCGAACGAGCCGAAGACGCCGGCGTCGACCGCCTGTTCGAGGTCCGCGTCGGCGGTGACGACGTGGGCGTTGTTCCCGCCGAGTTCCATCGCGGCCTCCGCGAGGTTCTCGCCGGCCGTGGCGGCGACGCGCCGGCCCACGTCGGTCGAGCCGGTGAAGGCGACCACGTCGCTCTCGGGATGGCCGGCGACGCGGTCGCCGATGTCCGAGCCGCGCCCGGTCACGACGTTCAGGACGCCCTCGGGGAACCCGACCTCCTCGAACAGGCGGGCGAACAGGAGCCCGCCCACGATGGGCGTGTTCGTCGCCGGCTTCAGGACGACCGTGTTGCCGGCGGCGACGGCCGGGACGACGGCCCGCGCCGAGAGGTTCAGCGGGAAGTTCCACGGGGAGATGACCGTCACCACACCCTGTGGCTCGCGCTGGACGACGTTCTCCTTGCCGGGGATGTTCGAGGCGGCGTGTTCACCCTTCATCCGCCGGGGGAGCGTCGCCGCCTCCGCTATCTGGTCTTCCGCGAGGTGGACCGACGTCTCCCCTATCCCCGCGGCCTGTCCCGCCTCTGCCGCCAGAAGCTCGACTATCTCCTCACTGTGTTCGTCCACCGTTTGCAGGAGGGTCTGGACGAGTTCCTCGCGCCGGGCGGGCGGGGTCTGTGCCCACGTCTCCTGTGCCTCGGCGGCCGCTTCGTACGCGGCGTCGACGTCCGCCTCGGTGCCTCGTGGCACCTCTGTCACCGTCTCGCGCGTCGAGGGGTCTTCGACGGCGATGGTGTCTCCGCTCGCGCTCTCGGTCCACTCGCCGCCGATGTAGAGCTGGTTCCAGTCGGACTCGATACTGTATCGTGATACGCCTTCCTGTGCCATACCCCTACATATGGCGAAACAATTATGAAGGTTTTGTCACGCGCCGCGGGCCGGTCCCGACGGGCGTCAGCCCGAGTCCGGGAGCGCCGCGTCGAGCGCCTCCACGGGGGTCGGCGGCTCCTCGCTACAGCCCGCGAACGCGCCGTCGACCGCCACGTCGAGGTCGCTCAACTGCGTCCGGCAGGACGCGCCGGGCGCGACGACGCTGTCGGCGTCGCTGCCGGACACCTGTCCCGCGAGTTCGTCGCCGATAGCCATGCTCATCGCGTGGTGTTCGGCCTCGTAGCCGAAGGAGCCGGCCATGCCACAACAGCCCGAGTCGAGTGGGTCGACGTCGTAGCCGGCCCGCCGGAGGACGCCGACGGCGTGGTGGTCCTTCTTCGTCGCCTTCTGGTGGCAGTGGCCGTGGTACGCCAGCGAGCGGTCGGCGCTGTCGAACGCTGCGCCGTCGTCGAGCCGGAAGGTGTCGAGGTACTCACAGACGCCGTAGCTGTTGGCCGCCAGCCGTTCGACTTCCGCTCCGGAGAGCAGGTCCAAGTAGTCCGACTGGAGCATCACCGCGTCGCTGGGCTCGACGACGACCACGTCCCAGCCATCGGCGACGCGGGGCGCGAGCGCGTCGACGTTGGTTCGTGCCGTCTCGCGGGTGGCGTCGACGAACCCCTTCGAGTAGGCCGGGCGGCCGCTGTCTGTCACAGCCGCCACGTCGACGTGGACGCCGGCGGCTTCGAGCACCCGGACCGCCGCCTTCCCCACGTCGGGGTGGCTGTAGTTCGTGTAGGTGTCGGGGAACAGGACCGCTTTGCGCTCGGCCTGTCGCTCGGGGACCTGCGGCCCCCTGGCCTCGAACCAGTCCTGCAGGCTCTCGCGCTCGAAGGTCGGGAGCGAGCGCTCGGAGGCGATACCGACCGTCTTCTCCAGCACCGTCCGCGCGCCGGGGAGCTTCGGCCCCCAGTTCGACAGCGGCGCGAGCGCGCTGCCGACCCGGGCCAGCGTGTCGACGTTTGCGAACACCCGCTCCCGGAGGCTCGCGCCGTGTTCCTCGTGGTGGGCGTGCTCCACTTCGACCTTCAGCTTCGCCATGTCCACTTCGCTCGGGCAGTCGTGGGCACACCCCTTGCAGCCGATACAGAGGTCCATCACCTCGGTGACGAACTCGTCGTCGGTGGGGTCGTCGGGCAGGTCGCCGCTCATCGCCTGCCGGAGCATGTTCGCCCGGCCGCGGGTCGACGTGACCTCCTCGTCGGCCGCCCGGAACGTCGGGCACATCACCCCGCCCTCGGACTGCTGTGTCCGGCAGCCGCCACAGCCGTGACAGAGCTCCACCATCCCCTGCATCCCGTTCTCGTTGTCCCACTCCAGCGCCGAGTCGAAGCCGGCGTCGAACTCGTACTCGGGGGAAAACCGGAGGTGCTCCGTCAGCGAGACGTCGCCACACACCTGTCCGGGGTTGAGCAGCCAGTCGGGGTCGAACGCGGTCTTGAGGTCGCGGAACGCCTCCCAGAGCCGTTCGCCGTACAGTTTGCGGTTCCACTGTGTCCGGGCGCGGCCGTCGCCGTGTTCGCCGGAGACGGACCCGCCGAACTCGACGACGAGGTCGGTCACGGCGTCGCCGATGGCCTCCATGGCGTCGAGGTCGGTCTGTGACTTCGTGTTGACCAGCGGGCGGACGTGGAGGACGCCGGGGCCGGCGTGGGCGTAGAACGACGCGAACGTGTCCTGTTCGGCGAGCACGTCCTGGAACTCGCTGACGAACTCGGGGAGGTGCTCCGGCGGGATGGCGCAGTCTTCGAGGAAACTGATGTGCTTCGCGTCGCTCGTCCGGCCAAGTAGTATCGGCAGGCCGGACTTCCGGAGCTTCCAGAGCTCTTTCCGGTCGGCCGCGTCGTACGCTTCCAAGGCGTCGAACGCGTACCGGTCGCCGACCGGGTCGTCGCCTTCCGGAAGCCGGTCGGCCAGCAGGTCGCCGACCCGCGCTCGCCCGCGGTCCTCGCTGTCGGCGTAGAACTCGACCAGCAGGGCGGCCCGCGTCCCTTCGGGCAGTTTGTCGGCCACCGCGGCGAACTCCGTCGTGTCGGCCGCGAGGTCGATGAGCACGTCGTCGATGAGTTCGACCGCGGCGGGGTCGTGCTGGAGCACGTGCTCCACGTCGCTGACCGCGTCGACCACGCTGTCGTAGGTCAGCAGCGTCACCGCCTTCGTCTCCGGCGTCGTTTCGAGCGCGACCGTCGCCTCGGTGACGACCGCCAGCGTTCCCTCGCTGCCGGCCAACAGGCTGGCGAGGTTGACCACCCCGGCGTCGCCATACTCGCCCCTGTACTCCGCGACGAGGCGGTCCAGGTTGTACCCGGAGACGTTCCGCTTCATCTCGGGGTAACGCTCGTCGATTGCGTCGGCGTGGTCGTCGAGCAACTCGACGACGCCCGCGGCGATACGGGCCTCGATGTCGTCGCTCTCGGGGTCGGCCCGCGACCGGAGGTCCTCCACCGACTCCTCGCCGAACGTGGTGACGGTCCCGTCGGCCAGGACCACCTCGCACGACTCGACGTAGTGGTCCGTCTTCTCGTAGACCAGCGAGTGGGCTCCGGTCGAGTTGTTCCCGATAGCGCCGCCGATGGCGCTCCGGTTCCCGGCGGCCGGGTCGGGGCCGAACGTCAGCCCGAACGCCGCGGCGCGGTCGTTCAGGTCGGCGAGGACGGCCCCCGACTGCACCGTCGCCTCCCTTGCGTCGGGGTCGACCTCGCGGACGGCGTCCATGTGGCGCGTGAAATCGAGCACGACGGCTTCGTTGACGGTCTGCCCGGCGAGGCTCGTCCCGCCGCCCCGCGGCAGCACCGGGATTTTGCGGTCGGCGCAGTAGGAGACGACCGCCGAGACGTCCGCGGTCGACGTGGGAAACACGACGCCGATGGGCGTCACCTCGTAGGCGCTGGCGTCGGTGGCGTACAACTGCCGGGTGTAGGCGTCGAACCGCACCTCGCCGTCGATACGGCTCTCTAGGTCGGAGACCAGTCCAGGGCGTTCGACCTGCCCGCCGACGTAGTCGTAGTCCGCGCGGCCGTCGCTCGCTTCCGGAGCGAGTCGGACACCGCCGTCTGTGGCGGCGTCGCTGTCGTCAGGGTGCATGTGCCACTACCTGTGTGAACCAATAACTTAACGCCGCCGCTATCGGCACAGCGCCGGTGCCGCGTCGCCGGGCGTGTCGGCCGGCCGCTACCGGCACCGGACCGGCTGTCGCTGTCGTATTTTCAGTCCCCGCCAAAACACTTTCTCCCGAATACAGAACACGAAGAGAACAGACAGAAGATAGCGATGGGACAGCAGAAACAAGAATATAGATTTGTATAGCTATATTCAGGAACAAAAATTCGATTATATAGGCTCAAGGTCTAAATATAAAGTTATATTTTGAGAATTTAGAGTCTGTTGGCGCTATCCGTCTACACCACCGTGTTTCAACCGCCAGTGAGTACCGGACCACACTTCTTCGACGTCTCCACGGCAACGCCGGCCTCCCGACGCACGCAGTCGGATACCGAACCGACTTGGTACATACCAACACGCCGTTCATGTGGCCGAGCGGTCTAGTTCGACACCGATGCGAGAATTCGTATTTACTGTGACCTACAAACAGGGGGCCGACGACCTGATGGACGTGTTCATCAGCAATCCGGACCTGTACGCCCGGACGCTGTCGTGTTACGCGACGCCGCGGACGATGTGGCGCGTCGACGAGGTCTCGGGGCCGGAAGCGGCGCTTGCGGAGTACGACACCGCGGTCGCGGGGCTGTCGCGGTGCTCCAACCTCCGCGGGATGGGCGGCTGTGAGATTGACTGGCAACACGAGGTCCTGGAGGAGCGTCCGGGACGACGGGTCATCTACTCGAAGCAGTCGGAGGACGGCGGCTGCCGGTCGATTCCGTACCTCGTCGCGCACTACCTCAGCGACGGCGTGTTGTTCCGGGCCGAACAACAGCGCGACGAGTACGTCTGGCGGATTCTGGCGGCCGACAGCGCGGCGATGAGCGATGTGTACGACGAAATCGACCGGCACCTTCGGGACGGGCTGTCGCTGTCGTTCGACCGGGTCGAGCGCGCGCCGGGCTGGACGGGCCACAGCACGCCCGCGCCGACGGACCTGCCGGCGGAGCAACGCACCGCCCTCCGGCTGGCAGTGGAGTACGGCTACTACGAGCAGCCGCGACAGCATTCGCTGCAGGACATCGCCGAAGCCGAGGGCATCCCGACCTCGACGTTACAGTACCGGCTGAACGCGGCGGAGGGGCGGCTGGCCCGGCGGTTCTTGCAGACTGACCGCGACGGTGACAGGGCCGACCCCGCGCCGCGGATGACCGGGCAGTCGGACTGACCGCCGCGTTCGCCCGCAGTTGGGATATTCCGAACGAACCCCCATCTGCCACCACCGCCTCGTACGACCTGTACATGGCTGACGAGACATCGGACGGTACGGCCGTATCGAGGCGGAACTACCTGAAGGCGGGCGCCGCGACGCTCTCGGGCATCGTGTTCGCGTCCGGGAACGCGGCGGCCGACCAGCACACCGCGGACGGCGGCTCCGGCGAGGACCGCCTGCTGATAACCGACGGGACGGTCGTGACCGTCGACCCGCAACACGGCGTCCTCGACGACGCCGACATCCTGGTCGAAGACGGCGAGATAGCCGCGCTCGGAACGAATCTGGACGCGGGCGGCGCGGACGTCATCGACGCCAGCGGCTCCGTCGTCGTCCCCGGGTTCGTCAACTCCCACCTGCACACCTGGGAGGCGGGCGTCCGCGGCGTCGCGGGCGACTGGTCTTTCTTGGAGTACCTCGAGAAGATGCTCGGGGAGATAAGCGCGAACTACCGCCCGCGCGACGCGTACCTCGGGAACCTCTTCGGGGCAGTCCAGCAGCTCAACGCCGGCACGACGACGGTACTCGACTGGTTCCACATCGCGAACACGCCGGGACACACCGACCGCGCCATCGAGGGGCTGGAGGACGCCGGCATCCGCGCGGTGTTCGCGCACGGCCCGCCCGGCGACGACAGTGCGACGTGGTGGGACAACAGCGACGTGACCCACCCCGACGACATCCAGCGGCTGGCCCGGACCACGTTCCCCTCCGACGACGGCCTCCTGACCCTGGCCATGGGCATCCGCGGCCCCGACTACTCGACCGACGAGGTCGTCGCACAGGACATCGAGACCGCCCGAGAGCTGGGTATCCCCGCGTCGATGCACATCGGCTCGCTCGGTGGCGGCGGCGTCAGGACGCTCGATGAACTAGGCCTACTCGGCGACGACCTGAACTACGTCCACGCGAACCGGCTCTCCGACGCGGAGCACGCCCTCATCGGCGAGTCCGGCGGGTCCGTCTCCACGACGCCGGAGGTCGAACTCCAGATGGGAATGGGTATGCCGGTCTTCGGGAAGGCCATCGACAACGGCGCTGTCCCGACCATCGGCGTGGACGTGGTCTCGAACGTCAGCGACGACATGTTCACGCAAGCGCGGATGGCCCTGCAGGTCCAGCGCGGCCTCGACAACCAGGACACCGTCGAGGCCGGCCAGCAGATTCAGACCGTCTCGCGGCCCGCACGGCGCGTGCTCGAGGCCTCGACCATCGACGGGGCCCGCGCACTCGGCCTCGAAGACCGCATCGGCTCGATTACGCCGGGGAAACGCGCCGACATCACCGTCATCGACGGCGGGGACCTCAACACCGCGCCCGTCCACGACCCCGTCGAGACCGTCGTCTTCCAGTCCGGCATCGAGAACGTCGACACGGTAATCGTCGACGGCGAAATCCGCAAACGTAACGGTCTGGTGTACAACCAGACCGCCCAGGAACACCTCGACCGACTGGTCGCGTCCGGCCGCCGGATGCTGCGCGAGAGCGACATCTGAGCGGCAGTCGATAGGTTCCCTCGCGCTCTGACCCACGACAGAGCACAGGGCCCCTACCAGTCGATGTCTGCGCCCCCTCCAGTATCGACGGTGCCGCCAACGACTGGTGTGACGTAACCGGCACTACTGGGTGCCCGACCGGGGATTAGGCTTCCAGACAGTCGCCGCAGCGGCCAGCGCCGGGCAACGACGGGCCACCACATTCAGTACAGGCATCGAGGCTCGTACCGCTGTCCTTCTGCCGGACGGGGAGCGAGTGCAACGCGTTTCGTAGCCGTTTCTTCATGTGACACAGTATCGCACGCACTGAACTTTAACATTTGGGTAAATGTTAGAGGCGAAGAGCCAATCGCTGTGTTCGAAACGAGATAACTGCTGTACCATGCATACAAGACGGATTCGGTAAACGAATTACCAGTCTTTGGCACACTACACTCGTTCGCACCACGTTCCGGACAGCAGGGCACCCGAACTTGCCGAGCCCGTGGCGACTACGTCTCGTTGTTCTCTTCCAGCGACTCCAGTGTCGACCGGAGCGATTCGAGGGTCTCTTCGAGTTCCCGCACAACCTCGGGGTCCGTGACATCCTGTTTGGCGAGTCGGACTTGCTTGATGGATTCCTCTAGTCTGGTCGTCACGTCCATACCTGAATAATCAACCAGTCACACAAAAATCATGTGGCTCGGCACGGCTCACAAGCGTCCGGACACACGTTGTGGCGACGGTCACGTGGCTCCCGGAGGTGTCGACACCAGCGGGTGTCGTCAGTACCGGCCACTCGCCGCGGTCACTGCTGGCCGACGGCCCGGCCCGACTGCTCCCGTATTTCGAGCGCCCACACGTTGGGGTTTTCCTGCAGTTCGTACTCGGAGAGGAGGTCTGATTCGTAGGCGTTGTCGGCGAGCGCCTCGCGTGCGGCGTCCCACTCGTCTATCTTGATGCGATTGAGCGGTCCGGCGACGATGACGCTCCGCCAGGCTCCGTCCGGCCCGACGTCGAACGTCGTAAAGCTCGCCACGTCGGCCTGTTCCGCGTACGTCTCCTTCCGCAGTTCCGCGGTCGCGCCCAGAAACACGAAGTACAGCGTCCCGTCGCCGTCGTACCCGAACGACAGCGGCACGCCGTAGGGCACTCCGTCGGCAGCCATCGACAGGACACCGATTCCCTGCTCGGTCAACACGGCGTCGATAGCCGAATCGTCCAGTTCTGCGCCCAATAACGGGCTGTAATCCGAACTCATAGGCCGAACATGTGGGCGTGGCTGAATTAAAACCGGGTATCGTTCTCACGAACTCGGAATCGAACGCCCGATTGAGGGGGCCGGCGAACCGGCGCGAGCACCCTGTCCTCGAACACCGTCGGCCGTCGCGGCTACGCGTCGGCGCGAATGTCCCGGTCGACGGCGTCCGCCGCTAGCGCGTCGAACCGGTCCCGCGCGGTGTCGGTCAGCGGGTACCGCTCGTGAACGTCGTCCGGTTCCCTGCCGCGCCCGCTGGCCAAGCCGACGACGCGGGCGATTGTCTCGTAGTTCTCCCTGACCAGCGAGCCGACGAGGTCGGGCAGTCCGGCACGCCCGGCCAGTTCCTCGGCGGCGGCGCGGCCGGCGTACACCCGCCCTTCCGACCGGTCGACGAGGACCATCGCGAACGGGGGCTCGTCGAACTGTGCCGCCAGGAACGACTGGGCCGACTCGTCGTACCACGATATCGCGCCGATGTCGTCGACCCGTTCCAGGGCCTTCGCGGCCACCGAGCAGTACGGACACTCGCCGTCGTAGATGAGAACCGACCCGAATCGTGACATACCCGTCCTACGTGCTCTCGTGCGATCAGGTGTGCATTGATTTTCAATGGCTACTATAGTTGGAATGCCACCTCGGTCGCCTCGTCGGCATGGTCGCTCCCATCGGTCGGGACAAGAATGGTGTTGTATTGTGGTACAGACATGTAATTCGTTACTAATACTCAAATAGATTTCTGCGGCAGAACCACACAGCTACTAGCCACCGATTAGACGGGCTGTAGTACTTCATGCGTGTGAAATCCCACGAGTCAGTGAACCGCCTCGGGGTCAAGCCCCGAGGCACTCGCCTTGTTCATCTGTAGAAACACAGTACCGCCGAGCATGAAGAACCCACCAACCAGGTCCGATATTACCTGTGTTCACCAGAGCTGATTTCACTATGGCCGGGGAGCTGATTTCGGAATCATCCCTCCTCAGACTGCTTCGGATACCGCAGTCGCCAGCTCAGCTTGTGCAGTTCCATCGCCGCTACGAGGATGAGGGCGATACCGGCAAGTGTAACCCACACCCCGAGATCAACCGGGGCCGTCCCGAGTACGAGCTGTGCTGGGGGGAAGTAGAGAGCGCCGAGATGGATAAGGAAGGCCCCCACAGCACCGACAAGGAGAATCGGGCTCTTCCACGGCGGCATCCGGAAAATCGAGCGCGTCTCCGACCGTGTGTTCCCCAAATGGACGTTCTCGAACAGCACCATCAGGAGGAGGAGGGCGTTCCGTGCCGCCGGCTCACCCCACCCAGTGTCGAGCAACCACTGGAAGGTAAGGAGGCCGGTAACCCCCATCACGGTGGCAGCTACGACCGTACGCTCGATCATCAGCTGATTGAAGATGCGTTCGGTCGGGGAGCGCGGGTTCCGTTCTAGGACGTCGTCTTCCTTCGGTTCGAATGCGAGCGCGACGTCCTGAATGCCATTCGTGACGAGGTTCAGCCAGAGCAGCTGGACGGGTAGTAGTGGTAGCGGTAACCCCGCAGCGAGACTCAAAAGCACGAGGACGACCTCCGCGGCACCGGTCGAGATGAGCAGATAAATGACTTTCCGGATGTTGTCGTATGCGACACGGCCCTGTTCGATCCCGGCGACGATTGTCGCGAAGTTATCATCGGAGATGATGAGCTCGGCTGCATCTCGGGCTACGTCGGTTCCCTCCTGCCCCATCGCAATCCCGATGTTGGCTACGCGAAGAGCGGGGGCGTCGTTGACACCGTCGCCCGTGACGGCGACGAAGTGCCCCGCTTGTTGGGCAGCGCTCACGATATCGAGTTTCTGAGCCGGAGAGACACGGGCGAAGACGCGGGTCTGTTCGACCGCAGCAACGAGTTCCGCTGGCGTGAAGTCAGCGAGGTCGGCACCCGTCAGGACTTCCTCACGTCCGGATGCTAACCCGAGTTCCTGAGCGATTGAAAGCGCAGTCTCCGGATGGTCGCCGGTCACCATCGAGACAGCGATTCCCGCCTCCTGTGCCGACGCAATCGCGTCTTTGACACCGGGTCGGAGCGGGTCAACCATCCCTACGAACCCGAGAAACGTCAGCCCTGTTGGGTCGGGTGGCTCCTCCTCGGCGGTAATCTCTGTCTCAAACGTGCTCTCGGCAAGCGCGAGCACGCGGTACCCCTGTTTCGCCATCCCCGTGGCTCTGTTAAGCATCTCTTGGCGAGTTCCATCGTCAGACCACGTACACATCTCTAGAACCCGCTCGGGTGCACCCTTGACGACGACGCGTGTCCCGACGTCGGTTGTATGAAACGTCGCCGCGAACCGGCGTTCGGGTTCGAACGGAATCTGATTGGTCTGCGGGGCGGCAGTGAGTTCGGAGTCGCGATACCGGCCCGCTTTTCGAGCGAACGACAGGAGCGCGACATCGGTCGGATCGCCGCTCCATGTCCATTCCCCGTCACGGCGGTGAATGCTCCCCTCGTTACACAGTGTGGCCGCTCGGGCAAGGCGAGCGAGGTCGTTCGCCACGTCCGCATCGGGCTGGTGCCCGTCCTGCAGGACCGTCCCGTCGGGGGTGTAGCCAGCGCCGGTCACTTCCAGCGTCGTCCCGTCCGGCAGTCTGAGCTGCCGAACGGTCAGTTCGTTCTCGGTCAGCGTGCCCGTCTTGTCCGTCGCAATCATCGTACAACTTCCCAGCCCCTCGACAGCGACGAGCTGCCGAACGATGACGCCGACTCGAACCATCCGACTGGTCGCGACGCCGAGCGCCACCGTCATGGCGACGGGGAGCCCCTCGGGAATCGCAGACACAGCGAGGGCCACAGCGAACAGGAACATCTCGATGGTACCGAAGCCACGGACGAAAATCCCCAGCAGCGCAGCGAGAACCGCCGCGAACAGAACTACGACGGCGACGAGTCGAGTGAATCGTTCCATCCGGACCACCAGCGGTGGATTGCCGCCCTCGACAGCCGACACGTCGCCAGCGAGTCGTCCGATAACCGTTTCGGACCCGGTCTCGACAACGAGACCGCGCCCTCGCCCCCGAGTGACGGTGGTGCCAGCGAAGGCCATGTTCCGGCGATCCCCGAGCGGGGCCGTTTCCTCACCCCGCCAGTCGGGGTCTTTCAGGACCGGCACGGATTCGCCGGTCAACGCCGATTCGTCGACTTCGAGGTTCGTCCCCGCCGTCAATCGGATATCTGCGGGGACTCGGTCGCCCGACTCCAGCAGAACAACATCGCCGGGGACGATATCCTCGCCATCGATGTCGACCGTCTCCCCGTCGCGGATGACTGTCCCCCTGGTTCGAAGCAACTGCTGCAATGCACGACTACTCCGTTCGGCCTGGAACTCCTGTGTGCCCCCGATAATCGCGTTGACGACCAGGACGAGCGCGATGAACCCTGCATCCGTAGTCTCCCCGACAGCGATGGAAATAATTGCCGCCACAGCGAGGATGTAGATGAGCGGGCTCCGAAACTGCCGGAGAAAGATGAGCCACGCTGGGGTGGGCTCCTTCTGTGGGAGCCGATTCGGCCCGTAGTCCGCCCGCCTGGCCGTGGCTTCCTCGGCGGAGAGCCCAGACTCAGCACTCGCCAATCGAGAGTACACCGTCTTCATAGCTACCGTGTGCCATGACGTATCCTCCTCCGGAGCGGCGGCAGTCATATCGAAATTTCTTGCCTTTTGACAACACTGGCCGATAGTATATGTGTTCGCATGCTAGACACTACCGTTACACCGCCCGGCTTCCCTGATAGAACGGGCTTCTACTGCTCCTGTTCTTGCCCAGCTTTGTGGATGACGCAAAGCGACGTCGCGGAGGCAGGGAACGTCACGCCAACGACTGTCCGGACGCACCACGAGACGTTAGCGGAGCAGATAGCCTGACAACGCTGCTGCACAAGCACTGACGGTGTTATAGTTTTCTCAGGAAATTATTTGTTCATAGCGCATATAGCACCCAGTATGACCGAGACGTGGGACGACGTCAACGAGCAGGTCAAAGCAGACTGGAAAGCCGACACCACGCCGTTCGAGCGGGTGTACGAAATCGTCGAACAAACCCACAAGGGACAGTCGGCAGCCGAGATCGCCGACCGCGCCCTCGTGAGCGAGCCGACCGCGCGTCGACACTGCAAGGCGCTCGTGAACACCGGGTTCGCCGAGACGGAGCAAGACGGCCAAACAACGATATACAAGCGAAACAGCGACCGGGTTCTGATGTCCCGGATCCGCGAGCTTCGTGAGGAAGCCAACCGAACGGAGTTGCTCGACGGCATCAAGGACATGAAAGCCGAGATCCGTCGCTACGAGGATCGCTACGATGTGGTGTCACCCGAAGAGCTCAGCCAGCAACTTGATGCCGACGAGACGGATGGCTGGGACGATCTCACTGCGTGGCGAACGACGCGGAAGAATCTCGCCGTCGCGCAAGCCGCACTCGCCTACGACGAGGCCAGTCACCAGCTCGCTGTATGAGCGATAACGATCGAGCCGGTGAATTCGGGCCGATCTATCTCCCGGCGCTCCAGCGGATTCGTGACCTCTGGCTCGAACTCGAGCCGTTAGTCGACGAAACAGCGTACAACGACGTCGTCGCCCCCACGGAACTACAAATCAGTCTCACTGATGGGCTCGGCGACGCCGAGAGCGCCCGGCTCGATATCCAGTGGAGCGAACTGGGGATGTATTCGTTTCACTACGTCGACAGCGACAGCGTCAACTGGCGCTTCGATCGCCACCCGAATACACACTCCCCCGAACTCCATTTCCACCCATTGCCCGAGGCCGCCACGACGGCCGCTGAGCCGTCCTGTATCGATGTGACCGAGGTCTCACTCGTGACTCGTGCAGTCCACGCGATGTGGCGCGCAGCGTACGAGGACGACGACGTTGAGCAGCTGAATAGCGCATCAAATCCACCGTAAGAATGGATGTGACCAAGGCCACAGTTCGGGGTGTCTGCACGGACGCGGTCTTCGAACGTGGCGAGCGATATCTCGCTGACGGTCGTATCCGCGAGATTCACCGTGTCGACACCACCGTAACCGCCGTCGTGAGCGGTAGCCGTCAGTACGATGTCCGTGTCGACTTCGCCGCCGACAGGTTTGCCCCGTGGTGTGACTGCCCGTATGACGGGCCGGGGACGTGCAAGCACGTCGTCGCCGTGTTGCTTCGGTGTGTCAACGACCCTCCTCAAGACGAAAGTAGCCAACTTGATGCTGCACTTGACGGCGCCGACGCCGACGAACTCCGCGCGTTCCTGCGTGACGAACTCCCAAGCGATGGGGATCTCCGTGATCGGTTTCTCGCCCACGTCGGCGAGCCGACGAGACGGTCAGTCGACGAGCTTCGCACCACGATCAACCGGCGGTTCGAGGAGACGAACCCTGAGTACCACGTCGTCTTCGAGCCGATCGACTTCACGCAGTGGTTCGATCTCGCGAACGAGTACCGCGAGCAGGGGAGGTACGCGTCGGCGGCGACCGTCTACCGGGCACTTGTCGAGTCGCTCGACGACAATATGGAGCGCGTCGACGGCGCGTACGATCACTTCTCGAGGGCGTTCAGTCGGGCACTCGACGGGTACGTCGACTGTGTCGCGTTCAGTGGCCGCGACGCTGATGCCGTCACTGACGCCGTCGCCTTCCTCAACGAGCGGTCAATGTCGGGAACGCCGTTCCTCGCGGAACACTTCGAGAAGGCTGTGGTCGAACTCCAGGAAAAGGCGGACGGTCAGTCCTTCGAGTAGCTGTTTCGACCTTGATAGCGCCCCCAAGTTCGAAGATCCCGAGAATTAGTTTCTCACACGGTCAGCCACGTTGATCCGCTGTTCGCGAGCGGCTTCGACATCCGAGTAGAGTGCCAACGCGTGCTTGATGAGGCGGCGATCTCCCAGATTCTCTTCCCAACGCGTAATCACGTCGCGGCGGTCGCGAAGCTCGCCACTTGCGAGAGCCCCTTCAGCAAGCGACTGTTCGAGCGCCTCCCACGTCTCGACGTCGTAGGTTGCCTGCCACTCCTCTATCTCCTCGGTGATCGCGGCCAATTCGTTGCGTAGCTCCTCGCGCGCGTTTTCCTCGATGAGCGTACGGATCTCCTCGAAGAGCAGTCGCGTGTAGTCCGGCTGGTAGCGCGTCGTCTCACCGCCCGGACCGGCGGGTCTTCCAGCGCGCTGATCGCGACCACTACATCGTACTCGGAGATGGAAGCGACGAGTGGCTGGTCGTTCTCTGCAGCCAAGGCGACCGTGCATATCCTGCCCCGCTCGCACAACGGACGGTTCCCGAGGATGGTGACGTAGAACGGGTAATCTGGGAACTCGCCGAAGAGAGCAACGACCTCATCGAGCCCACGGATGGCGACTGATGGAGACGCTTCGACCGGCGCAAGCCACCCACCAGTTCCTCGGACGTTGTGTCGAGGCCCTCGGGAAGAAGATGTTTCTATATCGCCGTTGAACTGGGAGTAGAAAGGAAAGACAATGACGGAAAACCGTTCGGCGACGGGTATTTTTCGCCTTCTTGCTGACGATACACGGATTGCTATTCTCCGTGCTGTTGCTGTTGCGCAGTACGAACTCGAGCAGGTCGGGTCGGGAGCTGCTGAGCTCGCGTTTTCCGAGATCTACGACCACGTCGATGTGGAGAACACGTCGAAGCTGTCGTACCACCTCGGAGAACTCACTGGGACCTATCTGCGGAAAAGCGACGATGGCTACTCGCTGTCACACGCTGGTGAGCGCATCGTTCGATTCATCTTGTCGAGAAATTACGAGCAACCAGAGTCGTTTGGGCCGAAGCCGATCGATGGGGTGTGCGTCTTTTGCGGCGAAGAGGCGCTGGAGGCGAAGCTCTCGCATCAGTTTTTCCGAATCGACTGTACGGCATGTGAACAACAGGTTACGGGACAGCCGGTCACGCCCGCACAGGTCAGGACACGGGACGGCAAGTCGCTCGTCCAGAGTGGCAAGCTACGCAGTGCGGAGGATGCCAGGCAGATCCGGCGGGAGATGTGTCCAGAGTGCGGGGCGCAGCTGTCTGCCGATGTGGTTGCAGTACCCGAAAGTCCGTTACCTGACGCTGATTCGTTCGTGGTGACGAGCGCGTGTGAGGAGTGTCTCCGGGAGTACAACAGCCCGTTGACCTACAGTGTCATCTACCATCCGGCATCGATTGCGTTCCACTGGGATCGTGGCATCGATGTGACGACGCGGGGCCTCTGGGAGTTTCACGAACACGTCTACGAGGGCCGTTGGACGTCCGAACAGACGGCGTCCGATCCCGAGGAGTACGAAGTCGTGTTGCGTCACGGGGACGATGCAGTTCGACTCTACCTTGATTCGACCGCGACAGTGGTGCGGACGGAGCGCGTGCGAGGCGAAAGCGGTGAGTTTCAGCACTCCTGACAGAATTATTACGGTATCATCGTTGAGCAGATGGTGGTGCTGGTCGGAGGGTTCGATGATTATCTGCGTTAAGCGCTTGTTGTTGTGGTTTTCTGCTCAACTCGCGTTTTGAAGTAGATCCGATAAAATCATCAAATATCCAATGATTTTATTGGTGTTGCTGGCCCGGCCCATAATTGCGGTCAACGGAGGCCAACCACGTGCAATCGAACAATCCCCACGACACGGCAGGCCAGCAGCATCGAACACACAACGAGAATACCGACCAACAGCGATCAGCACGAAGGCGCTCGAAATCGGCCGACGAGATTGCCGACGCGTATGCAGATGTCGCTGACAAACTCGCACGGTGGCGACAGCTTGACCGGCTGTTCGCCGGTCGGTATCGTCGCCGCCAGTTCGAGTACGCAAACGGCCGAGTACTCGACGTCGCCTGCGGCACCGGGCGGAACTTCCGCTATCTCCCGCCGTCGAGCGAGGTCGTTGGCATCGACATCAGCGATGAGATGCTCGGCCACGCCCGCAACGAGATCGACAGGCTCGAACTGAGCGGTACTGTCCATCAGATGGACGCTCAGGCACTCGACTTCCCTGATGACAGCTTCGACACCGTCATCTCGTCGTTCTCCACGTGCACATTCCCCGACCCGATTGCCGCGCTCCACGAGATGGAACGAGTCTGCACCCCCGACGGCGAGATCCTGCTGCTCGAACACAGGCACAGCGACGCCGCGCCACTCACCTGGCTCCAAGCCTGGCGCGCCGAATCTCACTACAAGAAGAACGGCTGCCGGTTGAATCACGAACCGCTGGAGACCGTCAAGCAGGCCGGGCTCTCGGTCGAGAACGTATCGACCGCGTTCTTCGGTCTCGTCACCACCATCGACGTCACCCCGAGGTGATCGTCCAATGACCACGCACTCGACCCACCAATCGCTCACACACCGACTCGACACCCATCACCTCACATTCCACGGAACCACCATGTCCGTCCCACACAAGATGCATTACCACCCCGACGCAGACGAGAGGTTGCATCCGAACTCGGCTATCATACCGGAGGTGGCGTATGTCTAGTGTGCGCTCCAGCCTCCGGTCGTTCGTCTGGTCGCAAAGTGTCAGAAATAATCATTTTGATTTTCAAAACGAAACTTTGTCAAAATCCTCAGTCTTCGCCCGTCTGGAAGGTGTTCCGGAGTTCCGTTTGCTGATCCCAAGTTCCGTCGGCGTCCGAGAGTACGAGCGACAGGCCAGCACTGACGAGCGATACCTGTGCGTCGAACAACGCGTACAACGGTTCGAACGGTCCCAACCGGTCTGCCGACCCGAGGAGCACGAAGCCACCGAGCGTGAGCGGAACCGCTATGCCCAGCCATCCGAAATTGGAAATCGCGCCGGCCACGATGGCGATGATACCAGCAGTGACGAGCCAGGGAGAAATGACCATCATTCCCCAATTTAGTGGGAGGACGACGCGGCCGTAAGCGCCGTGCTGTCCGAGCGCGTCAACCTGCCTGAACAGCAACCGGAGTAGCCCCATCCCGCGTCGGTCTTTCTGGGCCCGGCGATCGCGAAACGCGGATTGAGCGGCCTCTTTGTACCGGACAGCAGGGTCGAATACGACGCGCGAACCGTTCCGACGGATCCGCAGGGCGAGTTCGGAGTCGTCCGCCAATGAGTCTTCGTCGATCGGGACGATCAGGTTCCGGCGAAACGCCGAGAACGGTCCATGAAAAATAAGCGTCGAATCGAGATGCGACTCGGCCATCTGAACGAACGCCTGCATGCCCCGATAATTCGACTCGACCTCGCTTCCACCGATAACGTCGGCGTTCCGGCCGGTCACACCCCCGACCGACGGGTCGTCGAAGTTCGCGACCGCTTCCCGGAGTGCGTCGGGGGCGAGTTTCGAATCACAGTCGGTCTTTACAACAATTTCGTTTGAGGCAGCGGCGTAGCCGTCGTTCAACGCCACTGCGAGCCCTCGTCGGGAGTCCTCACGAATCACCGACAGCGTCGGACCGTTTTGGTCGGTGTAGAACGACTCGATAAGTTCACCTGTTCCGTCGTCGCTCGCGTCGACGACGACCAGTTCGAGTTTCTCGGTAGGGTAATCGAGCGACGCGATGTCTTCAAGTTTCGTCTCAACGATATCGGACTCATTGAACGTCGGGAGGACGATACTAACTGAGGGTTCGACCTCTCGTTTATCTACTGGGGATCCGTCGGGCCCGAGTGCCATATGGAGCGCGAAGATTATAAGATACGGGACAGCTGCAACCGCCAACAGCACGAACCCGGCCCAGACCGCAATCACGGGCCTGTCACTCCTGTTCGGCTAGTGGTTCGTGACCGGATGAACCGGGCATGCCTCGACATGTAGGGAGGAAAAGGATTTATGACCGATTGTAAATCAGCTCTTACGGACAATAGAAAGCGTATACGCCCGAAACCAGCTATTCGCTGTGTTCGGTCGATAGGACCGAGACGTGCTCGACTGCTCTCGGTTCTCAGTATACACCGTATACTCAAAACCGGGGCAGTCGAGCGCGAAGTATGAACGGCTCCGATGACCGCCCCCGGGTAGGGATGATCCTTCGCGGATTCTTTCCAAGAGATATACGTGTAGAAAAAGAAGCTCGGTCGCTCGCGGCCGCGGGCTACGACGTTCACCTCCTCTGTCTTGGGCGCCCCAACGAGCGCGAGCAGGAGCTTGTCGGACCTCTGACCGTCCATCGGATCCATCGTGAAGCGCAGTATAACGCGGTCTATCGGACGATCAAGACCGCTCGCTATCTTCTCACACTCCAGGACGTTATTTGGGAACGCGAGATCTCGCGATTCGTCGACGCTGCTGGGGTTGATATACTCCACGTGCACGACCTCCCGCTTGTCCGGACCGCTCAGACGGTCGCGGCCGATCGCCGGCTCCCGGTTGTCGCCGATCTCCACGAGAACTACCCGGAGGCCGCTCGCCAGTGGCGAAAAGGGATGGCGAGTCCTCGACGGATAATTCAAAATACATTTACGCCAATCACCCGGCTAAAACGGCTCGAACAGGAGGCAGTCCGTCATGTCGACCGCGTACTCGCAACCACTCCCGAGGGGCGTCGCCACTACGTCGAAGACTGCGGGGCCGACCCGCTGATAGTCCACATCGTCTCGAACACGGTCGACTTGGAGACGTTCGACGACACGGCGACACCAGTCCCGGGGTTCGAAGAGGAGTTCGTGGTATCGTATGTCGGTAGTTTCGGTCCCCATCGCGGCCTGGAGACGGCCATCGACGCGATGCCCGCCCTCATCGAATCGGTTCCGAACGCGCACCTCCTGCTTGTTGGGTCGGCAGGGGAAGACGCGTACGACCGGGCGTTACGCGACCGCGTCGCCCGCCGTGGCCTCGAAGACCAAGTCACGTTCACCGGCTGGGTCGATTTTGAAGACGTGCCACGATATGTCGCGGCAAGCGACGTCGCGACTGTCCTCCACCGTGACAACCCACACACTGGGACGACCGTCCCACACAAACTGTTCCAGTATATGGCGCTCCGGACACCGGTCGTGGTCTCCGATGTCGACCCGCTCGCGCGCGTCGTCGACCGGGCCGACGCTGGTCGGATCGTCCTTGATGGGGACACGTCGTCGCTGGCGTCCGCACTCGCGTCGCTCGCGACCGATGAAGAGATGCGACACGAACTCGGGGTCAACGGTCGGGCCGCTGTTCGCCGGCGCTATAACTGGCGAAGAGAAGCCGAACGGTTAGTGGCTGCATACCAAGGGCTCACCGACGAACGGTCCAAGTCAGTCGAAGGACGCGTCTGAGCGGACCAGCGAACCGAGAGCAGGACACACCCGCGGCACCACTGCCGACCGTTTCAAGGTTCACCGACGGGAGATCGGGTGAGGACTGCGTCACGCAGTCGGCGGGCCGCACGGAGCCCATCGAGGCCGAGAACCGACGTGAGCGCGAGGCTCGCGTGGCCCCCGGTCGGTTGCAAGCGAAGCGCCGACACGAAGTGGCCAAGCGCTGCCGTGCGGTCGCCCTCGTGGAGTTCATACAGCCCGAGTTCGCGGCGACGGGCCGCCTCGAACGCGCGGGCGCTCTCTGCGTTGACTGCGTCGAGCGCGTCCCGGTGTTTTTCTGCCATGCGACACCGTGCGCGGATATCGTACGCGGGGTCGCCGGTCACGTTATCGCCGTGGTGAATGCGCTCGACCAGCGTCTCTGGGACGTAGGCGAACTTCCAGCGCTTGGCTAGGCGAACAGTCAGGTCCCAGTCACAGGCGACGCTAAACTCGGTGTCGAATCCGCCGATCTCGTGCAGGCAGTCGGCCCGAACGAGCTGGCTGGAATGAGGTAGAATTGACATCCGGACAAGTACGTCGGGATACACGTCACCACTCGCACCCGTCTGCACCTGCTCGACGACCGTGCCGTCGTCGTCAACGATTACGCCTCCCGTGTAGACACCGCAGTACGAACTGTCGCATTCTGCCATTACTGCGATCTGGCGCTCGACTTTCCGGGGCCGCCACCGGTCGTCGTCTCCGAAGACACCGATATACTCCCCTCGAGCAGCCTCAATGCCGCGGTTCATCGTGTAGGGGATACCACGGTTGCGGTCGTTGTGCAGCACCCGAACTCGGTCGTAATCGGCGTATTCGGCGAGCACTTCGGGCGTCGCGTCAGTGGACCCATCGTTGACCACGACGACTTCTACCCGGTCGTACGTCTGGTGGAGGGCGCTCTCAACCGCGCCGCCAACGTATTCAGCACGGTTGTACGTGGGTATGACAGCACTGACAAGCGGCTCCATTACGGGGACGTACGCAGAGCAGGTTATTGTTAGCCGGTTTGTACCAGACACTTGTGCAGGATATACTACATCTAACAAAGCGACACTAACCCGAGGCCTCGGTAAATGCCCGACAGGGTCGATTTTACCGACATCTACGTCGACGACGAGATCGTCGAACGCGTCGCCGAGACACTGCGAAGCACTCGATATGTGAAGGGCGACCGTGTCGAGGCGTTCGAAGACCGGTTCGCATCGAACTGCGGCACGGACCACGCAGTCGCGGTTAACAGCGGTACAGCGGCGATTCTCTTGTCGCTCAGGGCGGCTGGGGTCGGTGAGGGAGACGACGTATTCGTCCCCGGGCACACGTTCTTTGCGACCGTGAGTCCGGTGCTCGAACTCAGGGCGAATCCCGTGTTCGTCGACGTGAATCCCGAGACATACACGATCGACACGGCGGCGCTAGAAGCGGCGGTAGAGCGCTCCGAGTCCCCGACTGCGGTCGTCCCCGTCCACCTCTATGGCCAGCTAGCGGATGTCGTCGAGATCCAGGAACTGGCCGACAAATACGACCTGACGGTCGTCGAAGACGCGTGTCAGGCTCACTTCGCCACTCGCGACGGGATTACCGCCGGGACCGCCGGGACCGCCGGTGCGTTCAGTTTCTACCCCTCAAAGAACATGACTGTCGCCGGCGACGGCGGGATGATCGTAACCGACGACGAAGCGATCGCCGAGCAGGCACGGCGCTATCGGAACCACGGACGCGACGACGCGGGCGTCCACCGCGAACTGGGGCTGAACTATCGACTGAGCGATGTGGCCGCGACGGTCGGAATCGAACAACTCGACCGCGTGACGGCGTGGAACCAACGCCGCGCGGTCGCCGCGAGCCGGTACGACGACCACCTCGGCTCACATCCGTCGGTGACGACGCCGACTGTCGCCGAGGGGGCCAACCACGTCTACCACCTCTACGTGGTACAGGTCCCCGAAGACCACCGTGACGCGCTTCGCGAGTATCTCGACGATAATGGGATCGACACCGGTGTCCACTATCCGACGCCGGCTCATCGACACCCCGCAGTCACGGAACGGGTCGATCCACCGACACTCCCGACGACGGAGGCCCTCTGTGATCGGATCGTCTCGCTACCGATGCATCCCCGGATCGACGACGAGTCGATTGACCGGGTCTGTGAGGCGGTTGAGGCCTACTTCGAGGTGGTCGCGTGAACTACGCCGTCATCGGAACTGGGTACTGGGGGACAAACCACGTCCGCGTGGCCGCAGAGTTGCTCGCAGAGGGGGAAATCGATTCTCTGGTGCTCTGCGACATCGACGAACCACGGGTGGCGGAGATGGCCGACAACTACGGCGTTGAGTATGCGACCGAGTACACGCGGCTCTCCGACCTAGGCGTCGACGCCGCGGTCGTCGCGTCACCCTCTCCGACTCACCGGACCGTTGCGACGGACCTCCTGAGGGCTGGCGTGGACGTACTCGTCGAAAAGCCGCTCGCACTGACCAGCGAAGCAGCCTGGGACATCGTTGAGGCGGCCGACGAGTGCGACCGAACGCTCGGAGTCGGGCACATCTTCCGGTATCACCCGGCACTCCGGGATCTCAAGCGCCGCATCGACCGCGGCGAACTGGGGGAAATAATCTACCTCTCGACTAACCGGTACGCGTTCCGCGCGCCCCGGCCGGAGACAGGTGTGTTGTACTCGCTGGCCGTCCACGACGTGGACATCTACGGGTATCTGCTTGACGACCGACCGACTGACATCCACTGTCAGCTGGATTCGACAGTGCGGGATGGCGTCGCCGAGACGGCGACACTGACGCTCTCGTACGGTGAAACGACAGGCGTTATTAACGAGTCATGGAACGTCCCAGTATTCGGGAAGCGTCGCGACCTTACCGTCGTCGGGAGCGAGCGATCGGCATACGTCGATTATTTGGAAGATACTACCGTGGAACTCTACGACGCCACGATGGTCCACGAAAACGGAGACTTCCGCGCACGGTCAGAGGGCAAGACCGTCCACGAGGCCCCCCAAACTGAACCGCTGCGCGCAGAAGTCGAAGAGTTCGTCGCAGCCTGTCGCGAGAGGCGATGTCCTGAGGCATCGGGCCGCGTTGGTGCCCGAACAGTCGAACTACTGGAAGACGCGGAACGCTCTGCAGAGCGCGGACAGGTCGTCACACCAGATGGGCTGTTGCAAGACTGAATCAACGGTCTTCGTAGCCTGTCTTCGTGAGAAATACCGTCCGTCCCTTGAGAACGGTGTACGCCGGTTTATGAGGCGGAAAATCGAGTGCGCGAATCAGGTCGTACACAGCCGTCGCCGCTTCGGGGTCAGCGAGCCGTTCGGGATCGATCTCTTTGCGACCCTCAAGGCTATCTTTGGTATAAAAATACCGCGGGCCGTCGAACACTGACTGGGGCGTGCGTCGGTCTTGAATCTCGTGTGCCACTAGATCGGGGAGCGTCGCCTCGAACAAATCGATTGAGGCCTCGCGGGTTCGTTCGTACAGCGAGCGCGCTGTGTCGTCCTCTCGGATTTCGACGAACCGACGGTCGATGACATCACCGGCGTCGACCTCCTCTGCCATCACGTGCATGGTCGTCCCGTACTGCCAGTAGTCGTCGTCTCGGGCGTTCAAGATAGCGTGTGTGAACACGTTCGAGCCACGATATCGAGGGAGTTCTGCTTGGTGGAGGTTTATTGCCTCTTGGTCTGGGTGGTCGAGCAGCTCCGCGTCGAGGATGTTCGGGTAGTACACGCTCAGGAGATAGTCGACCTGGTAGTCGAGAATCCGACGCTCTTCAGCGAGGGGATACACCGGATAGCCGTACGTCTCGGCACGTGTACGGACCGACCCGTCCCACCAGCCGTCGTGGCCTTCGGGGTACGTGACGACGAGCGCCACGTCGACTTCCGGGTGGTCGTTGAGTTTGTCGAGACAGGCGACGCCGAGTGGATGGCTCCCGAAGAAGGCGATTTTAGTCATGGGTTGAGGAGTATGCGGGGTTCGTTTCGGTTCGTGCTCGATTCGAGATCGGGTTGCGTCGGGCCGAACAGCGCTCGACAAGGTTCGTCAGCGCCATCACCAGCGAACCGACCTCGTAGGCTCCTTTAAATTGCTGGTCGGGCACATCAAGACGACCGTCAGTCGTCAGGAATCGAACGGGGACGCCGAGCCCGCTCAGCGACCGCAAGTCCTGTTCGCGGTCGTTATCGCCGAACACCCAACGCATGGCGTCTCCGAGGGCACTGGCGTAGTCGCGCTCGCCGCCTGCGGCCTCGTAGTGTGCCACAGCGTTAACAAAGAACGTTTGGTGGCATGGGTAGAGGAACTCCCAGTGGGGCGGTCGACTTTTTCCGCGACCGAGACAGCGGCGGAGTTCCGTTCCTGCGTAGACACGGCGAGATGGGTCCTCCCAGACAAAGGCGCCATCCCGACGCATCCGCTCTTCGATCGTGTAGTCAAGGACTGCTTCGACGTTCTCAAGGTAGCCCTCGCGGTCGGTCACTTCGATGGCACGACAGAGCCCCCAGAGAGTGTACATCTGGTTCTGGTGGCGTCGAGTCGTCGGATTATCGAAATAGAACAGCGTCTTCCAAGCGTTCTGTCGCTCGATGATCTCGTACATGGCACTGTCGATAGCGTCGTGAAGGTCGGTATCTACCCACCGGTCGTAAAGATACGTCCAGCCGTACAGCAGGAGGGCGTCCTCGGCGTGGTCAAACGTGAACCGTTCGTCGGCGTGCTCGAACAGACGTCGCGCGACGGCTAGATAGTCTGGGCTGCTGGGGGTGTCTCCGAACACATCATCAGCTAAGGCGAAGGCCACCGTCAGCGCTCCGACCCCGTAGCTCGGCATCTCTGACAGGGAGTCGTCAACCCGGTCGGTAAAGTAGGAGAGTTGTCCCTCGAGTCTGTCGTCCCAGTCCGCAGTCCCGAGTGGAGACGCCCGCCACTGCATGGCGCCCATCAGTGCGAACGGTGCGTATCGCCACTCGTTGTCGTCGACTGGCGTCCAGTTCTCCGGGCGGCCATCAACAGCGTCGTATGCCAGAGCACGAATCAGTCGCTCGGTGTCGGGGTTCCAGAAGCCGTGCTCGTCAACGGGCCTGAAGAGACAGTCGAGCGCGTCCGTCAGCGCCCCCTCGTAGTCCAGCGGCCGGGCACCCAGTACGAGATAGGAAGCGTCGTCCCAGTCGTCGTCGCCGAGCGCATCGCTCCGGGACTCAGCCCAATCGACGAACGGTCGCTGGACCGCGGGAGGCGCCATCGCCAGTTTCGAGTGGAGCCAGTAAGGATGCTGGTAGACGAGATCACAGTCATCCAGGCCCATTCCCGGGTCGAGCAGGGACAGTGCCTCTTCAGGTTCGTAGTACCTGAGCCGGTACTTTCCGCCAGTTTCGTACGGAGAACGGGGAGTCGGTACGGAGAAGACAAACCGCCCCTCGGGTGCGGTGACGCGCCGTACCTCCGCGGTGAGCGTGTCGATATCGAGAAACCGCCAGTCGTAGGGCCCGATCGAGACTGCGCCGTCGAAGCTATCGGCTTCGAAGGGGAGCAGCGGCTCCTCGGGCGTTGTCTGTTCGTATCGGTCGACTTCGTCGCCTAGCACGTTTCTGGCGTGGTCGATCGCGGCCGCGGAGAAGTCGACGCGGGTCACCGAATCGGCATCGAGACCTGCGGTGACGTTTGCCTCGCTCGCGATGTCGAGTACGTGCTCGCGCGGCCCGAGCACCTCCCACGCCGATTCCTTTTCGGCGTCGCGGAGGTACTGATACACCGGGTCAGCCGACGGCTGGCTCACCCACCGGGTGAGCACTTCGTCACGCATCAGCGTCCACTCCCGAAACTCCGTCGCCCGATCGTCGTTCGTACAGCGCTGTCATTACCGGTTCGTAACCGAGAGACGGTCATTAGAAATGACCGCCTAACCGACCGACGGAACGAGTCCGACCAGCCGTGTCCGGGTGTCCTCGTGGCCGAGCACCGCTCCCCCATAGACGACGACGCCCAGCGCGACGAGGACCAGCAGCCGTGGCGTCGTTGTTGGGGGGATCGCGCGACTCGTTACGTAGACGGCCACACCCATCGCTGCCGCGGCGACAGCCTGCCAGGTAATTGCTCTGACATCGAACCGCACCGCAATAGCGCGGTCAAGTGCGGCGGTCTGGGCAAGGGCTGCGGTGCCGGCGGTACTGGTAGTGGCGACCGCAGCCCCGACGAGCCCGTACCGCGGGACCAGCAGGACGTTCAGCACGATGTTCGCACCGACGGCGACGGTATTCGTCCAGAAGACGAGCCGCTGGCGTTCTGTCCCGAGAAGCGTGCTCTGGACGATGTCCTTGACTGCCTGGAACAGTTTCTCCGCGACGAGGAGCAGCAAGACGAATCCGCCGGTATCGAACCGATAGAGGTTCCGCATGAACGCCCCGCCCAGGATGGCGACACCGACAACGGCGGGAACGACCAGCAAGAGCGCGTACGTTAGGCTCTCCGAGACGGCCGCTTCAATGCGTTCAATCTCACCGTTTGCGTGCCAGTTGCTGACTGAGGGGGCTAACGCGGCCCCAATCGACGAACTCGCCAGCATCACGACGACGCTTACCCGCCAAGCGGCCTCATAAACACCAACAGCCGCCGACGAGACGAACACGGCGAGTGCGAGCGTGTCGAACCAGCTGTACGCGAGGTGTGAGACGTTCATGCCGGCTGTGTACTTCGAAAACGAGACCAGTCGACCGAACGTCTCTCGCGTCGGCCGAAGCAATGGTGTGCGTACCAGACCGGCAGCCGCGACAGCCCGGACGAACTGGCCGACCAAGAGTCCGTACACGAGTGCGACCGCGCCACCGCCCCCGAGCACGAGTGCGACGCTGAGTCCAACCCGCGCGACTTCGCCGCACACTTCCACGCCGGCGCTGGTGGCGATTCGGCGTTCGCCGCGCAGCGCGGATGCGAGTACCCATCCTGCAGACTCGATCCCGATCACGACCACCAACAGCGGGACGAGCCCGACACCGATGCCACTGTTGAACAGTGCGCCAACAGTATCGCGGAAACCGACGAGTCCGAGTGAGACGAGCACGAACGGGAGGACAACCGCCAGTAACGCCGCGGTCAGGAACCGCCCTCGCTCTCGGTCGCTATCTGACTCGCTCATCCGCTTGATGACGGCGTTGTCCGCCCCGAACCGCGCGAACACGCCGAGAACGTTGACAACCGTCTCGAACGTGAAATACAGACCAAGGCCGGCTGCCCCAAGTTCGCGGGCAAAATATACTGTGCTGAGGAAGCCAACCAGGCTGATGCCTACCCGACTGCCGTACAGGACCACACTCGACCGGTCGAGATCCATGGCTCAGCGGTACCCCAATTCGCGGAGCCGATCGGCGACGCCATGGTCAACGGCGTCGTCCGCGTCCGACCCGGACACCGCGGCGTCTGCATCGCGCGCCGCGGTGGCTGCACTGACCGCAAACGGTCCGTCCTCGGCGTTTGGTCGCGCCCAGTCGGGGACTGTCGGGTCGTCAGACCGGTCACGCTGCCAGCACGGGCGGTCGGTGTCGAGTCCGAAGCGTTGAACCGACCCCGACTCGTCCCAGACCCACTTGCTGTTCCCCTCGTAGACGCATCGGCGGAGACGGTCCCATCGTTCGCCAGACAGCGATTCGTTGCTCGGCGTCACGCCCAAGAGTTCAGCTGCGGCCCGCTCGCGCGTCACATCGGGGACCCGTCCATTGGCCAGTCCGCGGATCAGCCGCCGGAGGTCGAGGTGCGAGACGTACCCAGAGACCGTCCCGAGTTCACTGGGCGGATTGATCACGACGAGTGGAACGTGGAGGACGCCCTCCGAGAGACTCCCGACGTGACCGAACAGTCGATCGTCTGCAGGGTAGGCGAGGTTCTCCCCGTGATCTGCAGTGACGACGACGGTTGTTTCCCGGTCGGTCGCTGCCAAAAGATTGTCAACGAACCGCATTGCCCATCGGTCGAGGTAATCGATAGCCGCAGCGTACTGGGTGCGGTAACGACGGAGGTCCGCCGCGTGGTCGTCCGGGCTCTCAATCACGTCGGCGTTCGAGACGTGTTCGGAGTCCCAGCCCGCTGGGACGTTCGTCTTCCGGTAGCCGCGCGCGGTCCGCTGTGGCTCGTGGGCATCCATTGCGTTGACGAACAGAAAGAACGGCTCCGTACCGACGCGCTCGGTCGCCGCGCGCGAACAGACAACCGCACCGTCGTCGAACAGCTCCGCACGCCCCGACAGCGGGCCGTGTCGGACCGCGTCGTTCGCACGGTAGAGCGCGACGTTCGCGAGGCTGGCGAGCGGACGGTCGTCGGTTGCGACGGCGCGGGCGAGCGCAAGGTACTTTTCAGGGCCCGCCTCGGCGTGTTCGCGGACGAACGCAGCCGGGTCGAGCGCGTCGGGAAAGCGCCGGTACCGCGAGACATCGACGAACTCGTCGAACAGACTGTCGAAGCCGTATGTCGATCCAGCGTAGACGTTCGCGCTCACACCGACTGCCCGATGTGTCGAGAGGTCTCCAATAATTGTCTTTTCGCTGTCGAGCGCGTCGAACGAAGGCGCACGGCTGTGGACCCCGTGTTCGTGCGGCAGTTGTCCAGTCAGCATGCTCGCATGGCTGGGGGTGCTCCACCCGCTGGCAGCTCGACACCCTTCGTAGACGATTCCAGCCCGCTCACGCAGGCGTGGTGCGAACAGCCTGAAGAAGTCGGCCCGAACGGTGTCTAAACAGAGGACGACGACGTTGCGAGTCACTATGTCGCCCTCCATGTGGTATCTGCCGGCGAGGCGGCATCGACGTCCATTCGAGTCGTAGTCGTCCGCTCGGAGACGGTTCGAGACGTTCCGTTCTCGCTTCGGACGAACAATAGCAGTCGAACACCTTCGTACGGACGGTCGACCGCGACGGTCATGTTCTGGCCGAGGACGGTTCTGACACGCTCGGACTCGCTCTCGCTAATATGCGAGAGCATGAGCCACACCCGGTCCTCACCGGCAGCCATCTCCGTGATAGTCTCATTGGACGCCGGCGCATACCCGGTCCCCGACTTCGCGGCGACCAGCCCCAGAACACGCACATCAGACCGGTCGACGTAGTGTTCGGCACCATACTGGGAGATCTGGTCTGCGACAATAACGAGGTCACCGGACTCAGCGTTGCGCTCAACGTAAGCACCCGTCGCGTCCCACTCTTCTTTTTGTGTTTCGGTATAATAGACACCGAGTTGCGGGAGCATACTCAGGAGGACTATGCCGGCGAGCACGTAGCGTAATGTCGGTGCCCCGATTCGATCGATACCGAGCGCAACCAGGAGGAACAGCCCGACAGAGGCGGCGATTGTATAGCGGTCCCAAAACACTGGCGTGATAGTGTACGACACAACGAACGGAAGCCCGATCGCGGCGGCGAGGACGAGGGTGAAGAGCACGCGTTCTTCCCCCGGACGCGGAACCCACCCCGACCAGTTGCGCAGTCCGTGATGTCGCGGTCGTCGCGGATCGTTGCCGAGCGCCCCGAATGCTGCCAGCCCGCAGACCACCGCGAGCGGTGCGACGTACAGCGGGAGGGCCGGACCGCCCCTGTACCCCATGTACAGGACGATGACCTCGCCGATGTTCAGCAGTGTCGGAAGCGGAATAAACGAGTAGGAGACGCCGCCGCGAACCCGCAAGAACACGGCCACTGCCATCGGAATCGCGGCGACGGCGACGGGGGCGAACGGTGCGACCCAGCGCTGGGCCGCACTGGCCCGGTCGTCCTTACTGATAACGACAGCCAGAATCCATAGCACTTCGGCGGCGACCACGAAGACGGCGAAGACATGGGTGTACAGTAGCACGACCGTGACGGCACCGTACGCGGCGACTGCACGACGGGTCCGGTCCGCTCGGATCCGGAGCAGTAGGTACAACGAGAGCAGGACCAGCAACACCAGAAGGCTGTACATTCGCACCTCCTGCGAGTACCGGACGTGAAACCGGGAGACTGCGAGTATCACTGACGCTAAAAGTCCGACCCAGTGGTTCGCGGCTTCCCGGCCGACGAGATAGATCACGCCGACCGCAGCGATGCCGAAGACCGCCGATGGAAGCCGGAGCGCGAACTCGGAGGTGCCGACGAAGCGGATCCAGGCGTCAAGGAGCAGGTAGTACACCGGGAGGTGGGGCTGGGCCTGCGGGAGTTGTATCGCGAGTTCGATCCCGTCCCACCGCTGGACGAACATCAGCGTCAGCAGTTCGTCCGTCCAGAGGCTCTCCTCGCCCAGTGCGAACAATCGAAGAGCGGATGCGAGGACGATGACGGCAATAATGTGGCTGTTCTCTGCCGACCGGATCCGAACCATTCGACGGCACGAAAGAGAATAGCGGTAATTGTTATAAGGAGCATACAGCCGCAGTAGGTACCCTGATTCTAAAACGCAGCACTGCCAACAGGTGAATAACGTCATGCGCACGGTCATGATCTGCACGGACCCCCATCCCGCCCACTTTGGTTTCGCTCAGGCGGTGGACGCGGAACTGGTCCAGTTCCGCCGGGACGGCGATACTGGTTCACTCGCGGAGGACCTCCGAAACAGCCTCCGCTACCCCGATGCAGACGTGTACCTCGTCGAGGGGTCCCAACCGCTCTGGGCGTCGCTCCTTGCAAGCGTTCGGACCGGCGCGAGCGTTGTGTACCTCTGTGCCGACCACGGGTTCTACAACCTCGGCCACGGGTCGTTCGAAGGACAGTCTCCACTGAAAACAGTTGTCGGTCGGTTCGGTCGTCCCGTAGTCAAGCGGGTCGGACGGTGGGGGATCGATGGCGTCGTCGCCGTTTCGGAGTTCGCCGCCGAGTTCGTCAGCCCATTCGTATCCGCGTCGACGCCAGTCCGTATCGCACATCCGTACGTCCAGCCGGACCGATACGACTCGCTCCTGACCATAGATCCAGCGTTCGACGAATGCCGGGCGGTGACGATCGGTCGCGGCGCCCGGTACAAGGGGATCGACTTGCTCGTTGAGGCCTGGCCTATGATACGCGAAAGCCATCCCGACGCGAAACTCGACGTGGTCGGCACGGACCACCCAACTGTGTACGGCGAGCAAGCGGGCGTGACCGTCCACGGGTACGTTGACGACGACCATCTCATCTCGCTGTTGGGCCAGGCGTCACTGTTCATCCAGCCGTCCCGGATGGATACATTCCCGGTCGCGACGCTGGAGGCGATGTGCGCTGGCCTCCCACCGCTCGTCACCGACTGCACTGGGACCCGTTCGGAAGCACGGGCGCTTGATGCAGAGTTAGTAGTCAAGCCGACGCCGCGGTCGATCGCAGCGGGCGTTCGTGCGTACTTCGAACGACTTGTGACCGAGCGCGAACGTCTCGGTGCGGCTGCACGCGAACGTGGGCGACAGTTCGACCGGGCGACCCGAACTGCCGCGTTCCGTCGCGCGTTCTACGACGTCGTCGCGCGCTCGTAGACCGCTGCTACTCCCTCAGCGCAGTCATCCCAGCTCTGAATCGGGGCCGAAGGTGCATCAAGTCCGACCGCAGCGTCGACTGCCTCGGCGATGGCGGCCGGTGATGCCGCGGTAGCGATACAGTCTCGACGGTCGGCCCATTCCGAGAGGCCTCCAACTTCGCGGACGACAGACGGTGTCCCAGCGGCGAGTGCTTCACCGACAGTGAGGCCGTAGGCTTCGTGTTCAGAGAGCGCGAGGTGGGCCGCGGCGCCGGCATAGAGTCCGGGCAGGCGTTCGTCGTCGACGTATCCCAGCAGGTCGAGGCGGTCGGCGACTCCTGCGTCCGTTGCCCGAGACACCAGTCGGTCGCGGTCCGGCCCGCGGCCGGCGACGACCAAGTGGTAGCTCGGCAGTTCGGTCAGCGCCGCCACGGCGAGATCAACTCGTTTGTATTGCTCGAGGCGGCCGACCATGAGGAGGTACGGGCCATCACGTCGCTCCGCTGGCGCGCCTGCAAAGCGGTCCACATCGATTCCGTTCCGGACAACTGTCACCCTGTCGACTAGGTCACGGCTGAGTATTTTACGCTCCCACTCACTCACAGCCACGATCGCGTCGGCCCGTTCGAGAGCACGACGACCGAGGGGCCGGTAGAGTCGGAGCAATCGGTCCCGGAACTCCGACGCGCTTTGCCCGTGATAATGGGGCGTGGCGACCAGCGCCGCGTCGCGCGTCGCAAACGCTCCCAGTACGAACGGAAATGCGTGATAGTTGTGGATGTGAATCACATCTGCCGATGCGTCGTGGCGCCGGACCGCTGGGTACACACTAGGAGACAGGTAGAACGCGCCACCGGGAGCGAGCGACCGACAGCGCATGACGGGCACGCTATTGGGACGGTCGCCGTCGGCTTCGTTCGGATCGGCAGTGACGACGCAGACGTCATGGCCCGCCGCTCGTTGTCGGGTCGCGAGCGCTTTGACATGGCGTTCGACGCCGCCGACTCGCGGCGGATACCGGTGTGTCACGTGAAGCACCTGCATCGAGTGTGTAGACATTTCTGACTCCTACCGTCAAATACGTTGATAAAGTCCGCGGGCGATACGTTCGATCAAACGTCTTGACTGTCCTCGTCTAACGTTTCTCTGAGGAGGTTTGCGAGCTTCATGGACAGAACTCACTAAGACCTCCTCGCTTCTCAAACTCGCTCAACTATAGTAGCCATTGAAAATCAATGCACACCTGATCGCACGAGAGCAGTGCGTTCAGTGTGTAAATCGTTTCAATTGTTACTATAGACAGTGCCCCATTGTGACACCTATCAGTGTAGTGCTGTCAAAATGGCTATGTTTTTACGCTGGAGTCCACCGAACGGCAAGAGTGTAGCCATCAACCGACGATGGCGGTGACAGACACATGCGAAATATCAACAAGGGCACTGGTGATGCGCCGTGTCGTCCTTCTGTCGAAGGTCGAACCATGACTGGAAAGCGTCGGAAAGTTCTTCGATGACTTTCTGACTGGTTTGCGCGTTCAAGTCTTTCCAGCACGTTTGGTTCTTCATATACGATTTCAGCACGCCCTCGTCTGGGATTTCGCCGGTTGCGTTCCAGATGCGGTCTGCTGTCCATCGTGCGACGTTCCAAATCTTCGAGGCGGAGTCCCCGAGCGAGACCATCACGTACCTGTTGGTGGTTCTGGATGAAACCAACGTCGGTGCGTGTGACCTCAATCACCATACATACCTCATGTCGGTAAAATTACTAATAGTGTTGATGAGCGTGGAATATCCAACCGCGCTATCGACGGTGGGTTGTGTGGGAAGTGTCGGATTCACTCCCACCGTAAACGGCGGGATTCTCTCCTCGATTTAAGATAGCCTCGCCCTGAGGAGCCAGCCCAACGCGACGAGGAGCGAAAGCATGAAACCTGCGACGACGACACCGAGCACCCCATCGCGTGGCTGGCCGATCAGGATTCGCCACGCCGGCCGCGCCACACCCAGCGCCCTCGCGAGCGTCACGAGCGCGAGGACTGGCGGGATAACGTACTTTACCAGCGGATAGAGCCGTCCAAGTTCCTTGTGGACAACCTCGAAATCGGCCGCCCAGACGAATACCACCGTGATGAGGAATCCAGAGATGGGGAGAGCGTAAGTCCCGACGGATTCGTCGACGATGTCGAGGACCGGTCGTTCGGCGATGAGGAGTCGTACCGAGCTGTAACTCAACGCCGAGGGGATGCCGGCAGCGAAGACACCGGCAGTGAGGAGCGCTGTCGACCGTGTGCGGTCGAACCGTGTCGTGGTCGTGGCGGCGGCGACCCCGACCTCCAACAGCGAGACGGCCGAACTCAGCGCGGCGAAAAAGAGCAGCCCGAAGAACGCCACCGCGACGATCCGACCGACTGCCATCGACGCGAACGCTGTCGGGAGCGTCGTGAAAGCGAGCTCCGTCCCGAGTGTCGGTTCCAGTCCGAAGCTGAACACGATCGGGAAGATGACCAGACCGGCAAATAGTGCTGCCGCAATGTCGGCGACTGTGATCAGAAGCGACGATCGGAAGAGGTCCATCTCTTCGTCGGTGTAACTCCCGTACGTCAGCATGATTCCCTGTCCGACCGACAGTGAAAAGAACACTTGCCCGACTGCTGCACTCCAAACCCCAGGTTCCGTGAGTACGGAGAGGTCGGGGGTGAAAAGGAAGGCGACCGCCTCGCCCCACCCAGAGAAGGTGACGGCGTAGAGGGCGAGGAGGACGAGGAGCGCAAAGACTGTCGGCATCACGACCTTCGACATCCGCTCGATGCCGCCGCGAACACCCAGCGACACGATTCCACCGGTGAGGATGGTGGCGATGACGAAGTATCCGACCGGAAGCCAGCCGCTGGTGAAGGTCGAAAACGGCGTCTGCGAGCCGACGAGCCACGAAACGAGAAAGCCGAGCACCCAGCCGGTGAGAACCAGGTAGTAACTCAAGATGAGCAACACTCCACCGACGACGAGCCAGCCGAATGCAGTATAGGAACGATCGATACTCTGAAAGGCCGAGACGACGTCCGTCCTCAGCGTCCGACCCACAGCGAGTTCAAGGACGAGCAGCGGGACAGCGAGTGTGAAGGCAGCCAGTAGATAGGGCACGAGGTATGCCCCGCCACCGTTCGTACCAAGAACTGACGAGAACCGCCAGAGGTTGCCCAAGCCGACTGCTGCCCCGACCGTCGCCAGAAGGAATCCGACTCCCGACGACCACCGTTCTGTTGTCATAGTCTTCCACACAGAACTCAGTCACTTATCAATGAGGACGTGAAAATATAAATACACATTTGGAGACGTTCTCGTATGGCAGTCGAACAACCGAATCAAGCATCGTTCGAGATCACCCACGAGAAAGCGCCGTCAGAATCAGTCATCGCCGGATTCTCGTCCTTTGGACTCGCCGGACTGACCGCCGTCGATTACCTCACTGACCAGCTCGGACTCTCTCAGACGGGACACATCACCACTCGAAAACTCCCGTCAATCACACCGTTCGAAAACGGAACCCCTCGCCACCACACCCGTCTATTCTCCCGCCCGGAGGGCGACGTGACCGTACTGGTCAACGAACTGTTCGTGCCGGTCTGGGCTGCTGATTCCCTCTCGGAGGCGGTACTCGAATGGGCGGATGCCAGTGGTGTCCAGGAGATCACCATCCTTTCGGGCGTCCCCGTCCCTCATGGTCCAGAACAACACCGGACGTACTACGTGGCGACTGAAGACTATCAAGCGGCACACCTACAAGATACGAATGTAGAACCGATGGGAAGTGGATTTCTGGATGGCGTGAACGCGAGTCTCATTGGTCAGGGAATCGACTCTCCACTCCGTGTCGGCGTCCTCCTGACGCCGGCCCATGCCCAGGTGCCGGACGTCGAAGCTGCACTTCGACTGATAGACACCCTCAAACATGTCTTCGACATCGATATCGACACAAGTGCGCTCGAGGGTTTCGCAGCAGAGATAGAACAATACTACCGCGAGCTTGCAGCGCGCCTTGAGGACGTCGACCGAGATCACGTCGCCGAAGATCGGATGTTCATGTGATTGCGTGACAGCAGACCGAGTCCGCCTGAACCGAGTAGCTGGTGGCATCTGCGGCCAGCCGGGACAATCCGAGACTGTCAACTCAACGCTCAAACGAAACTACGGTGCGTTCGTCCGCTCATGGCACTGATAGAAACAATTCCGTGAACTCATTCGCCTGTCTCATTCATAATGTAGACCGGTCACTCTGAACGGCAATACAGTCGAGAAAGGTATCACTCCAGCGTCTCGGAGAATATTCCTGTTAGCACGACGACGGTACCCGCCAGTCCGAACAGGAAACCCACCAGCGGATACGGATACACTCCTTCGAAGAACACGACGAGCAATAACCCGACGAGCGACATCTGTACACCGAGAATCCCGGATTCTACCGTGTTCACAGCCATATGTCTTCGGAGAGACATCAAAATACTTCGGTCAGTAAGGTGAGAATATCTCTGCAGAATTGGATTTCAACAGAGCCCTTTCTCCTGATTGCCGTTGCCAGTGTTAGGTTTCTCGTTGGGAGAACTGTCGCTCAGTCGGATGGCACCGCCACGGGCGGGCCGATGCTCCAGCACGACGCTCGCGTCACGGTGTACACTCCGACAGCATCTGGCCCGATAGAGGGTGTCAGTCCCTGATAGGTGGTCCACACCGACAGGCCGGCCACCAATATCCGGCTGGTCGTCTCAAACGGGACGGTGGACGCCGGCAGTTGCAAAACCTCTGTCGGTGGTCTCTCTCTGCCGGACCTATGGAGGGTTCATGGTGGGCTCCTCGTCTTGGGACGCCGCAGGGTACCGATGTTGAGTGCCTGGTCGAGAAACCAGTCGGCCGAGGCGTAGCGACGCTATCACTCAATACTCCGGCCCTGTTCGAGCAGTTCGCGTATCCGGCGGAGTTCACCCAGCATCGCGTCGGGGTCGTCGGCTCCGACCTCCTCGGCAGGGACCACGGCGGCGAGTTCCTCCGTCTCGGTCGCCTTCGCGGGTCGCTCCCTGACCCGTTCCAGAATCTGGTCCTGAATGTCCTCGAAGTCGCTGACGCCGCTGATGGTCAGTTCGGCCCCCATCTGGCCACCATACCCCGCGGTGTGGATGCCGACGGCCCCGGTGTCCACCAGCCGCTCAATGGGGCCCTGTGAGATGCCGACGTTCGTGATGCGGTTGTACGGCACCGTGGTCTGCTGCTGGAAGAAGACGCCCCGACGGTTCGACCTCGTCGTCGGTGAACCGATAGCCAACAGTCCGGTAGAACGCCGGTATCCACCACGCGACGTAGGCGAAGCCGACCTTCGCCCCCAGCGAGGACGTCATCGACGAGGCATTCGCAGAACTCGAACTGTGAGACCTGCCGCTACCGATAGCTTTCGTGGGTCACACCCGGAATTGTTCCGAAGTAGCTGTCGCCGGCGAGAACAGGCTCATCACGCTCCAGAGCGGTTGCAGCGATTGCCGCACCCCCTTTGCCAATCCCTGGTCCCTCACCGTCGTCCGCATCGGCCATCCGTTCACCGAGTAGCCGACCAGCGCGGCGGGAGATGCTCGGTGTCATATCGACCAGCGGGTACGAGTCAAGCACAGCTTCTACGGTCTGGCGTTCCTCACGGGTATTCGCAATCTTCCCAACACCAATGTAGAGTTCCAAGACCGTCATTGAAGGAATCACTAATGGAACGTTCGCTGCTTCGAGCTCCCGTTCCTTCTTGAGGGCCGCTTCGACACCGTCGATGATATCCAGAATGAAGCTCGTATCGACAATCATTCGAATCGCTCCGCGACATCCCGGACCTCGTCGCGGTCGTCCTGATCAGCCCGTTCGATGGCGTCCCGCATCTCGTTCACCTGGTCCTCGTCGAACACACCGCGAAGGTCTCTGAGTGATTGCCCACCGATAAGCCGCTCCACGGCATCGCTGAACGACTCGTCGTCACGCTTGTTCGCTTTGATCCGTTCGTATACATCATCCTCAAGACGGACTTGATGTGACATCCTTGTTGACAGCGTTGACACTCTATCGGAATCAACATTTGGGTGCTACAGTAGGACGATAGCGGTGAGACCTCTAATTAGATATTATCTATACATTCCAGAGAAGAACTACAGTAGTTGAAACTGGACGTCTCAATGCATGCGGTCCTCAACTTCTTCGTGTTCGAGCCTAGCGGTAGCAAGTGTATCATCTGCCATCAGTCGGATGGCTGTTCGATCTGTTCTCTCAAGTAATCGTCATCATTCGTCCGCATGACCCCCATCCATGATTTCTGTCCGTCGTGGGCGAGTATCATCGACGGGACCACTCGTCCTCTGTGTCGACTACGGTCCCTCGGCTCCCTGTAACATACTCCCCCACGAAAGCCGAGTAACCGAAGACCGTTCAGAGAGACGATGACCGTCGAACCCTCGTGACCGACCACTGCGAGTGGAAGTGGGATACCGCGGAGAAGGATGGCCCCGACCATGAGCGCAATCGCGCCGAAAGCGATGGCGAGATTGATGGTGAGCGTCCGGCGGGTCCTGCGTCCGAGGCCGAGGACGTAGGGAATCTTGCTGAGGTCGTCGCCCATCAACACAACGTCGGCCGTGTCGAGCGCGACGTCGGTCCCCGCGCCTCCCATCGCGATGCCAAGGGTCGCTGTGGCGAGGGCTGGCGCGTCGTTGACGCCGTCACCGACCATCGCCACGTTCTCGTGTCGGTCGACCAAGTCTTCGATCGTCACCACTTTCTCCTCCAGTAGCAGTTACGCCTGCACTTCGTCGATATCAACCTCGTCAGCGATTCACCGGGCGACGCGCTCGTTGTCGCCTGTCAGCCTGACGATGTGCTCCACGCCGAGTGAGCGAAGGTCGGCGATCATCTCGGCCGCGTCGGGGCGAACGGTGTCGGTGAACGCGAGCCACCCCAACACGTTGACGTCGCCGTGACGCTCTCGGGCGACGAGGACGCTCGTTTTTCCCTCCGCCTCTAAGTCCGGAGACGGTCGAGGCCTGGTTCGAGACCGTCGATAGCCACGTCTCCGAGGACAGTCTCGAAGCAACTCCGATTCCCGATGTGCGTCGTGCTGCCTTCAACGTCTGCATTGACGCCTTTCCCGGCGACTGACTGGAACCGCTCCGCGTCAGGGACCTCGAGAGACCGGGCTTCTGCCGCCCTCACGGTGGCCCGAGCGAGGTGGTGTTCTGAGCGGTCCTGCACTGCGGCCACAATGGAGAGCAGTCCGTCCTCGGTCAGTGTCACGTCTACCGTGCCCTCACGGACGAATACGTCGGTCAGCTGCGTGTCGCCCCGCGTGAGTGTGACAGTTTTGTCAAAGGCGACGGCATCGATACGTTCCGCAGTCTCGACGTGTTCGCCGCGCTTGAACATGGCGCTCTGACGGCCCCCGGAGGCGATTGCCGAGAGCACTGCTGCCGGCGTGGAGCTGATGACTGCACAGGACGAGGCGGCGACCATGAGTGTCATCGCCCGGTAGAACGTGCTAGTGAATTCGCTCCCGAGCACGAGCGGTATAGCGATCGCGGCGATCGTGAGCCCGAACACTCCGAGTACGTACGGTTGTTGGAGACGATCGATGAGCGCGCCCAAAACAGGGTGCCGGATAGTCAGTCCGAACATCTCCAGAGATGGTCCCGCCGCAATCCGACCATTGATCGGGAGGATTCGACCTGTCGTGAAGGCACACGCGACGAGAAGGAGGCTCATCCTGGCGAGTCAGCGGTCGCGCCACTCAAGCACACCGAAGTCGACTGAAAATTCGGTCGGATAAGATGATCATCTCTTTGAGGAGAGTTGTGGAGATGGATCCTAGCAAGAGAGAGTGATACGGCCGGGTGTGGTCAGTCGAGTCCGACGACTTCGGGCCCGGGGATCTCACCGTTTGCAAGCCGGTCGCTCCCGTAAATCACTACGAGAAGAATCGCGAACAGGAGCAAGGGGACGGCACCAGTCACCTCGGCAAGGAGGTTTAACGCCGTGTCCGGGACTCCGCCGGGAGCCAATGCTTCCACGTCGGCGGGGTGGAAGATCCCCATTCCGTTGAGACCAGCGTGAACCACGGCGACAGCCAGGACGCTGCCAGTGCTATTGTACATCCAGGTCCAGATGATCGCGCCGGAGAGGATCGAGACGATCCAGATCAGCTGTTGGGAGAGTGGCCACGCACCGTGGGTCGTGGCCGCGTTGAAGAACAGTGGGAGGTGCCAGGCGGCCCAGGAGACGCCGACGATGAGACTGGACACCAGTGCACTGTACTTGCCCTGGAGGAGTGGGAGCATAAAGCCGCGCCAGCCGAGGTCTTCCTGACCGCCGCCCCAGATGGTACCCCAGACCAGCACGAAGAGATAGATTCCCGGGAACGGGAACGAGTTCAGGTCGATGGGGCCGCCGAGCGCTACGAACAGGACGACCCCCGAGCCAAGCAATACGAAGGGCAGCCCGAGCACGATCACCCACCACTTGGCACCGATACGCCACTTGAAGAACTGCCCGATCCACTTGCGGAGGTCGCCACCGCTGGCCCAAATCACGACGGCGGCTCCGACGGGTGGCCCGAACCCGCCGAATCCGATGAGAATCGACTGGGTCCACGACGCCTCGAGCCCCATCGCCGCTACGATCCCCTGAATCACCCACGTGAACGAGTAGGTGATCAGCAGGAATGCGACGAGTCGGTGGCGATCTATCCAGGACCTGACTCGGGACTGTTGAGCCTCATTAGTCATCTGACTTCACCCGCTCTCTGGAGAATTTGACAATCTGCTTTCTGAATGCCATGCCCGTAGCCGACCTCAAGTGTCCATCGAGAAAAGCATGATTATTATTCCAACACTTTGGGAATTCCGAGACTCAGAGATTATGGAGAATCAACCGGCGTTGTCACCGTTCTGAGTTCGGAGGGTTGAGTGCGCGTGTCTTGCCGACTCGAGGGACCCCTCGAGGAGAGGTTAGAAATTTGTATCTCGGCGGCGCAGAGTTCGAAGCTGGATCGGATGGATCCTTGTTAGTCCCCTACTGGTGACGTTTTGGGTGCTATGGATGCACGAGCCAGTTGGCCGCTGACGACGAGAGCGGCGACAACCAGCACGAGGGCAGGAAGCTGAAACGGGAACATCTCGTCGGCGAGGCCGAGAAACTCGCCGGTGAGGTTCATTAGCGAGTGAATCAGGAGGACAGCGAGAATACTCCGTTCCGTGTTGTTGTAAATCCAGACGAAAATTAGTGTGTGCAGGACGATACTCGGCATCCACCACCACAGCGCCGGGTCGTAGCTGGTGTTCGCGTAATAGCCGGGGAAGAAGACGAAAGCCGCGTGCCAGGCGGCCCAGGTACTCCCGTTGAGTATTCCGGCGACGACTGGACTGAACCGTTCCTGGAGGCGGTCGAGATAGTAGCCTCGAAGACCGATTTCCTCGATTGCAGGAAACAGGAGCCCGAGCGCCAGCATGAACCCGAGCGTCCCAGGATCAGTCAGGATTGCCCAAACGACGCTGATCGGACGATCTGTGACCCCAAGTGTGATTGCAGCCCCTGCGGTGACGAGATTGAAGAGCGGCCAGAACACGAGGATGACGAGCCACCATTTCGCGGAAATTCGTCCAACGTCTACGAGCCGACGACCAAGGTCACCGACGCGCTCTGTCCCGCCCGTGAGCCAGCCCATCGTGAGACCGGCGAGCAACGGGCTCGCGCCACCGACGAGGAAGAGCAGGAGGTTCGTCCCCTCCCAAACGGAAGTTGCCGAGTCGAAAATCGGGAACCAGAACAGGTACGCCCACCCGAGATAGAGGATGGGAAACCCCCACGGAGTGATCGACTGTGCCAGGGTTTCCAATCGGTCGGTGGCCGTCATCGTCGTGATTGCTGTGCTGGATCATCTCCCGGCCCCGATATAAAAACACGGGGGTACCCCATTCGGTCGGACATCAAACAAGCGGAGGCCCAAGCTGTCTATCTCCCCTCAAACAGTTCACTGATCCGACGGAAGTCGTCGAGATCGAGCCGACCGCCGTCCACATCTTGGACCACGACGGTCGCTATCTGTTTTGTTGTCGCCGTGCTGTTCGTGGCAACCTTCGGTCAACTGGGTGTACGAGTCTGAGACAATTGCAGTAACGACACCGACTCTCGTTCACAGTTTGTAGGTCTACCGACGACGGAAGACGACAATTCCACAACTGCTTTCTCGACGTCGAGAGTCGACGAACTCATGACCCCGACTACGAACGTCCCTTCTTTCGGTAAGCGGTTCGGTGTATCCCTGCTGTTGGGTATCCCCGGTATCGTGGCGCTCGTCGGCTACATCTATCTCACGACGCCGCCGAGCGCCGTCCCGTCTGGGCTGTCGCTCCCGCTTCTCGCCGTCCTCTCGAGTGTCAATCCCCTGCTCCTCCTCGGAGTCGCGTGTTTGCTCGGCGCGTACGCAGCGCCGCGGGTAGGGCTCAACTCGTACGCAATCGACCGGATGGGGACTGGCGACGGAATCTGGCAACGTCTCCGAAACGATGTCGGACTGGCCGTCGGAATCGGCATCCTCGGGGGTGTCCTGATCGTCGTCCTCGACGCGGTGCTAATGCCCTTTGTCGCCCAGGACCTGCCGCATTCGGTAATCGGGACGACGAGGCCGACCGTGCTGGATGTCCTCGCGTACGTTCCCGTCCGATTCCTCTACGGAGGAATCACCGAGGAATTGATGCTCCGGTTCGGGCTCATGTCGGTCCTCGCGTTCGTCGGGTGGCGTATCACCGGCCATCGGACGGATGGCCCGGGACCAGTCGTCATGTGGGCCTCGATTGTGGTCTCCGCCGTGCTGTTCGGCGTGGGTCACCTCCCCGCGCTCGCCCAATCGGTCGATCTCACTCCGGCACTGATCGCCCGGACGGTCCTTCTGAACGCAGTCGCGGGGATACTCTTTGGATGGCTCTACTGGCGACGGAGTCTCGAGGTCGCGATGGTTGCTCACGCGTCGTTTCACGTCCCGCTCGTCGTGCTCTCGCTCGTCCGGGTTGCATTGGTCTGAAGAACTGTCCCCGGCTGTAGCTTCGTTCGTTGCTTTGGAAAGCCAGAAATAGTGTTATATCATTCACTCTCGAAACGGTATCTGTGAGTATGATATGGTAACGCCCCGCCTCTGGGTCCGCCAACATCGATTCTCAACGTTTGTCGCTCTCACTTTTGTCTTGACCTGGGTTCCTTGGGGAACCGTCGCCATGGAACTTCAGTCCGGGCGGTCGGCTCTCGTTACACCGCTCATTCTGCTCGGAGGATTCGGCCCCCTATTTTCGGCCAGTATCGTCGCCGCGGCCGGCGGCGACATCCGATCGTGGGTCAGGAACCTCGTCGACGTGAGAGCACCGCTGCACGTCTGGGTCGCCGCGGTTCTGGTCCCTCTCGTCCTCTACGTCGGTGCGATCGTGTTGTTCGTCGGAGTTGGTGGCGGCTTCGACCGCGCCGGCGTCTTGCCGGCCGCAGCAATCCCCTCGGTTGCGTTCGCGACACTCATCAGAGGTGGCTTGGAGGAACCGGGGTGGCGCGGTCTCGCCCTGCCGGTCCTGCAGCGACGGATCGGTGCGTTCAAGGCGAGCCTCGTCATCGGCGCCATCTGGGCAGTCTGGCACGTCCCGCTGTTTCTGCTGCCCGGGAGTTCGCAAGCGGGGACGCCATTCGCGCTGTATGCCGCCGCTGTCCTCGGGATCAGCGTCATCACGACGTGGCTCTATAACGCGGCCGGCGGTCGGACGCTCGTCGCCGTCGTCTTCCACACGCTCTCGAACGCGGTGTCGGTGACGACGGCTGGCGGCGTCATCGGCGACGAGGTGGCATCACAGATCGCGCTGCTCGTTGTTGTCTGGACAGTCGTAGCGCTCATCGTCTGGCGGTACGATACCGAGCGGCTGTCACCGCATCCGCTCCCGGAGGGTGGACTCGACCTCGCAACACCTACTCCCGGACGGGGGCATGCCGGGCATCCGAGTGAAACGCTGTCCCGGCCGGACAGTTCGAGGTGATTCCCATCGATTGCGAGTTGTGACTCGATGGTGCCAGGATTCCGTACCGGAGCAAGAACGTTGTCTGTTCTTCGATAGTCCTGTTTGACGGGAAGTCGTCAGCCTCGATCCGCCAGACCGACCGCGTGAGGGCTGCTTAGGCATGGGAGACGATTGGAGCCAGCGGTCATACTTTGGGATGGTCGGTATCGGACGGGGGCGGCAAATATCGACCGTAGGATTGGCGCTTCAGAGCGCCTCACGAAACGAATCGTCGCCGCCTTCACACAGTGTTGTGACAAACTCACGGACGATGCTAGTGTAGGCCGCTGGTCGTTCGAGATTGACGGTATGGCCGGCATCACGGACGACGACCGGGGTAGCGTTCGACAGTCCTGAGCACCGCTCGATTGCTGCCGGGCGATTGATCAGGTCGTCTTCACCATTGACCAGACAGATCGGCCCATCGAACGCCGAGAGTCGCGACGGGAAATCCTTCCCGACGAGGGCCAGGCCGGACTGTCCCCACGCGTCTAGGGAGAGTCCGGTCTGGAGGAACTCGCTGAAGCCTTCAACTCGTGGTACTCCTCAGACGACGACCGGGACAATCCACCCGGATACCGCAAACGCAATTACTACGACGACCAAGGCTGCCGCGTCCACGAAGAACACCCGCGCAGCACGGTTACGTGGAAGCAGAAGGGCATCCGACACGACCCGAAACACAATCGCGTCCGCCTCAGCAAAAGCGCGAATCACAAAAACCACCCACGGGACCGCGATTACATCCTCGTCGAATACGAGACGCGACCCGGCATCTCGGTCGAGAACCTACAACAGGTTCGTGCCGTCTACGACAACGCGAAGGAACGCTGGGAACTCCACCTCGTCTGCAAAGACGAGATTGAGACGCCAGACGCACCCGGAGAGGAGACCGCTGGCATCGACCTCGGTATCTCGAATTTCGCCGCTGTCGCCTACAGTACGGAAGAGGCCGAACTATACCCGGGTAATCGGTTGAAACAGGACGGCTACTACTTCCCGAAGGAGGTTGCCAAGTGTGACGACAGTGGTGGCGAGAGGGCGACACGGCTGCACCGGAAGTGGTCTGAGCGCCGCCGGCATTTCTTCCACTCCCTCGCCAAGCACATCGTCCAGCGGTGTGTGGAGAAGAGCGTTGGCCGGGTCAACGTCGGAGATTTGAGTAGCGTGCGTCAGGATGAGAACGGTCAGGCGAAGAACTGGGGACAGCACGGCAACCTTGACCTACACGGGTGGGCGTTCGACCGCTTCACCTCGATTCTCGAATATAAGGCGAAGGCCGAGGGGATCGAGGTCGTGGAAGTGGACGAAGGTGACACATCGAAGACGTGTGCTGTGTGCGGGAAAGAAGACGATGGGCAGCGTGTTGAGCGTGGCTTGTACGTTTGTGAGGAGTGTGACGCAGCGTTCAACGCGGACCTAAATGGAGCGGAGAGCATCCGTCTCGACATCAACGACAGCGCAAGTAACTCCGAGTCCACGTCTAGGGATAGGAGTACCGGCTGTGTGGCACAGCCCTCGACACACTTGTTCGACCGCGAGAGCGGGACGTTCAACACGAGAGAGCAAGTCGTGTCGTAGACCGGCAAATATCCCAACTGCGGTACGGGAAGCCCCGCCGTTTGCGGCGGGGAGGATGTCACGCTTACGAGCGAGTCGGGTCGTTCGGTAGATCGCTGATCAGAGAAGTCGCTCGATCTCTCACCTGAGTCAGTAGTCACCTCTGATGACTGCTTGATGTTCTCCAGTGGTCGGAGTTCAGGAACGGAGAGATTCTCGTTGTGCATTTGTTTGACAAGGTGGTGTCTCTTGTCTCCAGATACAGTATCCGACTCTAATCTACGAATGGAGTTTGAGACTACAGTAGATTTGGCGGCGCTGTGATACGGTATTCGACAGATATGTTCAGGGCGAAGACTGCGGACTCAATAGTCTTGGTCAGGCAACCGCACTCGTCCCTTCTGGGCTGGAATCTCCGAGACGCCCTTCGATGCGGCCTAGAATGAAATCAAGAGAGATTGCCAGCAACGCCCCGGGTACTGCTCCAGCGACAACTTGTGGCATATTGAATAGATTGATTCCACTGATGACCCAGACTCCGAGTCCTCCACCGCCAATAAAGAAAGCGAGATACGCGGTTCCGACATTGATGATGGTGCTGGTCCGAATCCCCGCGAAAATGACCGGGAGTGCTAACGGGAGTTCGATCTGTGTCAGACGCTCGTTTCGCGTCATACCCATGCCCCGGGCAGCATCGATAACACCATCTTCGACGCTTTCGATGCCAGCGATTGTGTTCGTCAACACTGGCAACAGGGCATAAATAAAGAGTGCCACCACAGACGGAAGGTAGCCTAATCCGAGGATTGGGAATGCCAATGCGATGATCGCCAGTGGTGGTATTGTCTGGGCGACGTTCCCCAGCGACAGGATTGTTCCCTTCGCACGCTCGTACCGGGTGGCGATAACACCCAGCGGCACGGCAACGGCAATTGCAACCACTTCTGAAATCAATACTAGTAACAGGTGTCGCTGGAGTAGCCCCCGGAAAGTTGAAGCGTTACTGCTCAAGTATTGCATTCCATCGATAAATGTGCTAGCGATACCAGCCATTTAGCTCCCTCCAGTCTTATCTGGGTGGAAGTAGTCCCGAATATGCCGCTCAGAGATGGTTCCAATGACATCGTTGTCGCCGACAACTGGAAGTTCGACAGTATCAGTAGCTAGTAGTCGTGAAAGTGCAGTCTTGAGGGTCGCATCTGCGGCGACGGCAGGTGGTCCGTCACCGCCGTCGGCGGCAACGTGGAGAGATTCGGTATCGGCGACATCACTCTTTCCTGCGTCTACGGGTTCCATCACTTCTGAGACCAGAGTGATATCCAACTGCTTGAATGTCTGATTATCGCCGATAAAGTCCTCAACAAACTCCGTAGCCGGGTTCGCTAGGATGTTCTGTGGCGTGTCGTACTGTACAACCTCCCCGACATTGTAGATCGCAATTTTGTCACCCATTTTGAGCGCTTCGTCGATACTGTGTGTCACGAACAAGATGGTGGTATTGATTCGTGATTGGATGTCGAGGAACTCATTCTGCAGACGCTCTCGAGTGATAGGGTCAAGCGCACCGAAAGGTTCGTCCATCAGTAGGACATCGGGATCGGCCGCGAGCGCCCGAGCAACGCCAATCCGTTGGCGCTGGCCACCCGATAGTTCATCGGGGAAACTCTCGCGATAGTCCTCAGGCGACAGACCCATCAGTTCTAAGAGTTCATCTACACGGTTGTCGATGCGTTCTTGCTCCCAGTCTTCCAGATCGGGTACCGTCGCAACGTTCTCGGCCACCGTCAGATGATCAAATAACCCGATCTCCTGAATAACGTACCCAACGTCCCGACGGAGTTCGATCTTATCCAACTCTTGATTGTTGACGCCGTTGACATACACCGTTCCCTCGGTGGGGTCTTCCAGGCGGTTGACCAGTTTCATCGTCGTGGTCTTCCCACACCCTGACGGACCGACGAGTACAGTTGTGGTCCCCTCCTCAACGCTGAAACTGATATCTTCGATTGCAACTGTGCCGTCGCGATACTGTTTCATGACGTTCTCGAATTCAATCATGGGAGTGCCCTCCTGCATAGTTGGGTGCTGAGCCGTGCGTTGATTTCTTCGCCGTTGCGGAGTCGAAGGAGTTGTTCGATAGTGGCGATTCCATAGTCTGATGCGAGTGCCAGCGCTGAGACGACGATTGTGGCGACGACCGTCATCACCGGGTTCGCCTCGCGGATTCCCTGAAAGATGAGCGCCCCAAGACCACCTGCGCCAACGAATGCACCGACGGCAGCGACGCCCACGACGATAACAACGGCGTTTCTGACCCCGGCAAGGATAATGGGGAGTGCCTTGGGTATCTGAATCCGGAGGAGCCGCTGGCCGCGTGTCATCCCGAGCCCTCTCCCCGCCTGGATGGTTGACTCTTCAATACCGGTAAGACCAACGTATGTGTTCCTGATCACCGGTAACTGTGAGTACAACACCAGAGTGAAGACGACGGGTGGGCTCCCAATACCCAGAAACGGGATTAGGAGACCGAACGCAGCTAAACTTGGAATCGTCATGGCGATGCCAGCTAACCACAAAACAGCAGTCGCTGCGCGCTCGTTATAGGTGATCCCAATCCCCAACGCGACCGCAATCGGCACAGCAATGGCAACTGTTTGTGCGGTTATGAGTACGTGTTCGATGAGAAGCGTCAACAGCTCGCCGAAGTTCTCCTGAATAAACGTGAGGTACGCTCCCACCGAGACCATCGGAACGACGTTACCGGCGGTCATTGTTTCAGATGATCCCCTCAGTCTCGAGAAAGTCTCTGGCCACGGCTTGGACTTCTTCACCGTCGTTGGAGATACGAGCGTTGAGTTCGATGACTTTCGATTCACTGTCAAGTGAGCGCATTGGTTCGTTCAATGCTTCTTCGATCTCTGGCGCTTCCGATAGCGACTCGGAGTTGACCAGTGGCGCAGGATTGTACGGCAAAAAGAAGTTCTCATCGTCTTCGAGTGTGACAAGGTCGTACTGCCGAATCTTTGGGTTCGTGGTGAACACCATCCCTGCCTCGGCCTCCCCTTCGCCGAGAACCTGGTAGGTCAAGTTTGCTCCGATCTTCCTGATATTGACATCAGAGACGGCGTCAGAGAACCCGTACGCGTCCACGAGACCGGGCCATCCATCGGACCGTTCAGCAAATTCGGGACCAAGGACGACCGTGATATCTGTATTCCCGCTGCTGAGATATTCAGCAAAGCCACTAATCGTATCGAGCCCAGTCTCCTCTTGGAACCCGGGCCGCAGGGCGATGGAATAGGTGTTGTTGAACTGTGCCCGTTCGAGATACGAGAGATTATGCTCTTCTGCCAGATCTTGTTTGGCAACTTCATACGCTTCTTGGGGAGACTCCGGTTTTTCGGTGTGTTTTGGTGGAATCGTCGCGTATGCTCCCCCAGTGTAGAGGTGATATAAATCGACCTCTTGGTTCTTGACGGCTTGGAAGCACTGCTGGGAGCCTCCTAAGCCAATCTCGTCTTCGATTGTATAATCGGTGTTTGCCCTCAGCGATTCGTATCCGAGGTATCCCATCAACTTCGCCTCGGTCCACTGCATTGATGCAGCGGTGATGCTGGTCGAGTTGCTGCCACTGAGCGAACTACACCCAGCGATGGACCCGATGATGGCTGACCCACCGGTGACTCCACTCGCTTTAAGCAGGCTTCTGCGTGTGAGTGTCATACTCACCCTAAGATTTAGGGGCTTTTACTTAATGTTTGGTGAATTTACAGTATTTTCGACACAAGCTGCCAGCAGATTGGTGGATAACAGCGAAGGGCATTTTCAGAAGCAGTGTATTCTGTTATCGAGAACAATGTTTTTGTAATATCGATGTCTCCTCACGCGTATGCCTCACGAAGCACACAAACCTGTGAAAGCGGTTCTGACAACGAACAAAATAATAGAAACGCTGGATGAGCTGGAGGGCGCGCGTGTAGTCGAGATTGCAGAGCGGGTAGATCGATCACAGAGCGTTGTTCATAACCACCTAAGCACGCTCAGAGAACTCGAATACGTTGTAAAGTCTGGTAAAGAATATCAGTTGACGCTCCGGTTTCTGGGCCTAGGCGAACGTGTGCGTCATCGTATTCCGTTGTATGAGGCCGCTCATCCAGAGGTACAGAAGCTAGCTCAACAGACTGGAGAGTTGATTACGCTTCTAGTGGAAGAGCACGGTCAGGGGATTTATCTGGATATTGGACAGGGGAGTAAAGATATCCAGTACCCCGCGATTCCGGGAGTTCGAACGCATCTCCACTGTTCTGCCGTCGGCAAGGTGATTCTTGCACACCTCTCCGAGGAGGAGCGCGAAACGATTCTACAAACGCATGGGTTACCGGAACAGACTCCACAGACGATCACGGATCGTGATTCGCTGGATGACGAACTCGAAATAATTCGAGACCAAGACTTAGCGTTTGATAGGGAGGAGTTCCGCACCGGGCTCAAATCTGTTGGTGCACCGATTACGGGTCAAAACGGGGAGGTGCTCGGTGCACTCAGCATTGCTGGTCCCGCTAACAGGATGGCTGTGGATCGGTTGGAAGGCGAGTTGGCTGCGGAATTACGGCAATCGATTAATGTGATTGAATTGAATGTCAACGAACCGAATGTCCGCTGAATCTAAAGCGCCTCTGACCTGTGAGGAGTCGCCATCTTCACAGAGAGACGATTACTTCGCCATCGTTGACTTCTACCGGGTGTGACGGCAGTTTCGTCCCCTCTTTTGAGAGACACTCTCCCGTTGGAATGTCGTATTCCCAGCCATGCCACGGACAATTGAGGACCTCACCCTCTTTGCACCACTGGAGGTCTGTTTGGAGGTCATCTCTATCGAACTCCGCGGTACTGGTACCCGTAACGCTGCCTTCGCAGGCCGGTCCGCCCTGGTGGAGACACCAGTTCGTGTACGCGCGAAATTCACCATCAATCCGGAACAGCGCGACTTCACGTCCTTCAAGTTCGATCAGCTTTCGATCCCCGTCGTCGAGTTCTTCTACCGTGGCTACTGTATGGTCATTCATTGTTACACTGAGAGGCCGAACGCTTCAACTGGCGTCTCGTACAGGATCTTCTGTCGCTCCGCATCGGTGAAGTAGTGCTGTAGGTATTTATCGAGTTCTTCGAGATGATCGAAGTCCCAGTGTGGATAGTCAGTCGCGAACATCAGCATGTCAGCTCCAAGCGTCTCGATCATCCGCTTCATGTCGTCGGATGTATTTGGCTCGCCCAGCGGCTGTGACCCAATATAGAACTGGTCTCGGAGGTACTCTTCTGGTGATTTTTCAAGGAGTGGCACCTCGCTGCGCCGCATTCTATAGATTTTGTTCATCCGGTGCATCATATACGGCACCCACCCGATTCCGGCTTCCAAGAAAACAAAATTGAGATCAGGGAATTTCGCAGGCACACCCTCGCCCAATAAACTCGACATCGTAGCCATCTGTTGCCACGGGTGGCCGAGAGTCTGTACCTCAAAGTAATTATTGAACCCTTTGTTGTGGTGTGGAAAGTCGAACATAAATTCGTCTCCATTGCCGTGGAAGACCACCGGGAGGTCGTTATCCTCGGCGGCTCTGTAGATCGGATCATTTGCGGGATCACCAAGGGGCGGATACTCGCCGCTCGTCCCGATATAGATCCCAACAATCCCGTCCTCGTTACTCAGACGGTCAATCTCAGCCGCGGCCTCCTCTGGTTTTTGCGTTGCGACTGCCGCGAGACCTAAGAAGTCATAGTCATCTAAAAATTGATCCAGTAGTAGATCGTTGTACGCCCGCATCAGGCTCATAGCCAAGTCTGGCTGTGGGAACTTCCCCAGCGGCTCAAACGTATTGATTATCGGGTAGTCGATATCAAAGTCAGACTGGAATTGCTGGACGTCCTCGGGACCGGTGAAGGTGGAGAAGTGGTCGTCAATCTTGCCACCCATTCGTTGATCCCAACTGCTAGAGGGAAACATCGCATGGGGCGAATCAGTGATACTGGAACGATACGGCTCCTCAAGGTATTTTGCGACGGTTTCTTCCTCGACCGTGATATGCACGTCCGTGTCAACGACAGTAGTATCCGCTAACGCGTGGGACTTTGCTTGTGACATCCAGTAGTCATATTCACAGTGGCCATATAATATTTTTTCTCAGTTAGTGATGATTCCATAATAACGATTTCAGACTGGTCTCGTTCTCCGTTCCCAGTGCGGGGTCGTGACAAAGAGATCACAGAGGCGACCCACTGTTCGGAATGGGGTAACTACGACGGGCTCTGTCGGTTCGTGTCTCTCGGTTGAGTCGAACTCACTGTGTTTCGTGATAATCTCGACGAAAGTAGTCGCAAAAACTAACTTACGTGCTATTTGACCCTGTCATGTGATGTCACAGGAGCGACCTCAGTGGTGGCAAAAGAACGCCGCGCTTCGAGAACGTATGGGTCTGCCGGAGTACGAACCGTCACGACTCACCGACGGGACTTACGTTCACGAGATTATCGATAAAATCGAAGCCGAGTACGGTGTCCAGGTCAAACTTATCAGCGAAGATCCAGGCCACCCTAGCGTCTGGGTGTTCCGTCTTGATGGGACGGACTGTGTGGGGGTCGAACGGCATCGGGACGAGAAGGGAAACAACGTCTACCAGATCAGCGCCAGTGAATTACGCGATCAGATCGTCTCGGTGATAGAATCATAATACTGTCCTCACTCGACGAGTCCGCTTACATTGTTGTGGGGTCTTACAGGCTTGGTTCGTCGAGGTTCACATATACGCTCTTTGTCTGCTGATAGTGGTCCAGCGCCTCCTCACCGAGATCCTTTCCGATGCCAGAGTTCTTGAACCCGCCGTATGGCGCATCGGGGAGAATCGGACCGTAGTCGTTTATATAAACAAGGCCGGCATCGATATCAGCCGCTGCATTGTGGGCGAGCGATGTCTTTTCCGTTCCGATCCCTGCGGCCAAGCCGAACTTCGTATCGTTCGCAAGCTTGATCGCCTCTTCGTAGGTTGAGAATGACTGGATCGTCTGTACTGGGCCGAATATCTCTTCTTGTGCGATCCGCATGTCGTTGGTCACGTCGCCGAACACGGTCGGTTCAACGTACCAGCCATCCTGTAGCTCAGGATCTGTCGGTATATCTCCACCGGAGAGCAGTGTTGCACCTTCCTCAATTCCACTCTGTATGTATTCTTGCACGGTCTCCAACTGCGCGGCGGTGGTCAGCGGCCCCATCGTGGTCTCTTCTTCTAGTGGGTCTCCGAGTACGTGGGACTCTGCCTTTTCGACGAACCGGTCGGTGAACTCGTTGATGATGTCTTCATGAACGATTGCGCGGGAAAGCGCGTCACAGATCTCTCCCGTGCTATAAAAGACGCCCTCAGCGACAGCGTCTACCACTTTGTCTATGTCGGCATCGGGAAATACCACGAACGGGGACTTCCCCCCCAGCTCCAAGGTGACGGCAGCGAAGTGGCTGGCCGCTGACTCCATCACTTGCTTTCCAACTGATTCGCTCCCGGTGAATGAGATCTTGTGAACATCGTCGTGTTCAGTAAGATGCCCACCGACACCCGAGCCAGACCCAGTCACTACATTGACAACACCATCGGGGAGGATATCAGCCGTGAGCTGGGCCATTCGGATTGTTGTTAGAGGGGTATTCGCCGACGGTTTCAGTACGGTACAGTTCCCGGCCGCGAGTGCCGGCCCCAGTTTCCATGCAGCGGCCCAGATGGGGAAGTTCCACGGGACGATCTGTCCCACAACCCCATATGGTTCCTGACGAGTGTAGAGGTGGAGATCGTTTTTTGCATCAATCTGCTTTCCTTCGTTGATCCGCGCTGCTGCGGCGTAGTACTCTAGCGTTTCGATTGCGCCCTGTACTTCAGCACGCGCGTGAGCCAGTGGTTTCCCTGTATCAAGACATTCAAGCAGACTCAATTCGTCGGTGTGAGCCTGTAGTTCATCTATCCAGTCGGAGAGCACTCGTGACCGCTCGGCTGGTGTCGTTCCAGACCAGGTCGTGTCGAACGCGTTCCAGGCTACAGACACTGCGGTGTCGACATCGCCGTGTCGAAATGCCGGGACAGCAGTGATTGGCTGATCGGTTACCGGGTCAGTAGTTTCAATCCGTTCGCAGCCCTCTCCGCTGGTTGGTTCGCCACCTACCCAAGCGTCAAATTGTATCGATTCTGTAACCTCTTCTATTGCTGCCCTGTGAGCGGTTGCTGGATCCCCGGCATACTCGTTCGCATTCATCATGCCAACCACTTCCACGAAGATATAAAAAACTACCGTGACATCAGTTGTTACTCTTCATTTGAGAGGGGCTATCTCGATATTCTACATTACAGAATATCTCTGATTATTTAGACGAAAGTGGTGTTAATCGTTTCACAGAATATGCAATATCAGCCATGATGTCCACGGTACTGATTTTTGCCATCTTTAGATGTTATATTAAAGGATATGTTCAAGAACCGAGCCGCTTCCCGAATACTAATTCTGTATTTCAGAATACACTTCTCATTGTGAAGCGGCAGCTAAACCGACCTGTGGCTTAGGCTGCGCTAACGAGTGTCGGTAGCAGTTGAGATCTGCTAAGGAAAACGGACCTGTGCAGTCGGTGACGATCTGTTTCTACACGACTGCGTTGTCATCCACTAATATCCATACGACCAGCTGACGCGGGTGTCAGTTATAGCCTGGAAATAACCGGATGGACGGTACGTAGCCCATCGACCCTTTTGTCCGCCCCAATCTCGCAACAACATCGTACCACGGAGCTGTTTGCGGGGTACAACGACTGAGAATATATCGAGTTAACTGCTAACTGTTCCATACAATAACGCTTGTACAGGTGTTAGGCGAACAATGAGAATCTCGGTTCTGTAGAAATCCTATTACCTCGCTTCCTTTCCGCTGAAACAGCGATTCGGTTGGACTGTGAGTCTAGCACTGTCAGCCGAGTTGTAAGAAGCATCAAGCGATGGAATCTGAAAAACGCGATCAGACCAATGACATCTCGATGTGAAACAGATAATCAGGGGACTTCCGAACTTACTAGCTCTGGTGAATCGCTGGACAGCGTCGGCTTCGACCGTTAGAACTAGGAAGATGAAGCGGGAAATCGCCGATGCTCTATGTCGAAGATCTCCCGCTTCACGAGCAAAGTCGTTCAGTTAGCTAAAAATGCTGTTGGTGAACGAGGCGAAGTCGCCGCCCCCGAAGGGGGTGGCGGCTTCGCCGAGTATGCAGTGGTGTCGCTGCACTGTCTGCGGGTTTACCGGGAAAAATCCTACCGAGAAGCACTTGATTTGCTGAGCGAGATGCCACAAATACTTGGGGAGATCGGCCTCAACGCGTCCGATCTCCCCGATCACTCGACGCTAGTCAAATGGTTTGACAGAATCAAGACAGCGCTCTGGCGAGTGCTGCTGCGCCTCTCGGCGCAGCTGCACGAGCCGAGCGGTCACGCCGCTATCGACGCAACGTTCTTCGACCGAGAAAACGCTAGCAAACACTACTGTCGACGGACGAATTACCGGGTTCAAACGCTCAAAACAACTGCTCTCGTCGATACAGAAAGCCAAGCCATTCTGGATGTTCACTGTACGACCGAGAAGCGCCACGACACGCAGCTCGGCTGGCAGGTCGCCCTCCGCAACGCGGGCGACCTCGCCAGCCTCGCTGCCGACAAAGGCTACGATTGGATGGAATTACGCGAGAAACTCCGCGAAGAAGACGTGAGACCGCTGATCAAACATCGTGAGTACCGGCCCATCGATCACGCGCATAACGCGCGGATCGATGGGCCTCGATACCGCCAACAAGCGATGTGTGAAACCGTCTTCTCGACGATTAAGCGCACGCTCGGCGACGCCGTGCGTGCGCGAACTTGGTACGGTGAATTTCGTGAACTCGTTCTGATGTGTGCCGTTCACAACATCAAGCAATCGATGAAACCGTGAAATCAAGCTACGTCTGACGATTCACCACGGCCAACTTACTGCTATTGGTACCACTCGGACGGTACATTCACATCCGATACGATACAAGAGCGATAGCTCGGGTGTGTAACATACGTGCGTCTGTTATCCGGCGAAAGGTGGGACACGCATTCGCCCGGGCCATTGCTGAATGCCTCAATTACTATCCGCGGTCCATAGATATTGTAGTCCATATCCTGGCCGTATTTGAGAATCAGGATGATCAAACTGGTCCTCTCCAGTCCGTCATCGATACAGTTCTGCACAGGAGATCACCGGGTACTACTTATTGGTCTGTCTTCGGAAACCCTATTCAGATATCGTGTAACCAGTACACTATTATCGTGGCATCCAATCATAGTACCTACCGAAATTCCGGCGTCCTGCCCGATATACGCGCAATCTCTCTGCATTCCAATCATAGTAGAATTTATTTGTGTCGTGGGTATAGATGGTCTTATGAATACCAACAATTCAGATGGCGGGGGAAAGCGAATCAAGGCCGTGCAACGGGCGTTCGAAGTCGTCGCTGTCCTGAGAGAAGAGGGAACGGTACGAATACAAGATGTTGCGGACTCGCTTGATATTCCAACGAGCACTGCACACGTCCATCTAAATTCTTCAGGATGAGGCCGTGGTTAGAAATGAACTGAGAGCGTACCCGACGGCGAAATTAGAAATTCAAAACTTAGCCGAAACCACGGGTGAGGTCGCCAATCTCGGTGCTGAGGAGGACGGACAGCGCGTTATCGTCTATCAATCAGAAGGTAGCGAAGCCGTGTACGACAATGCCCTCATCGGTGAGTTCACCAACATGCACTGGACCGCGCTGGGCAAAGCAATTCTCTATAAATTAATTATTTTATGTGGTTAGATACGATCTGTTGAACATGACTGAAAAAGAGTGGTACTGCAGTGATACATATTCAGCAGGACAGAGGATTCGTTGGAGAACTGTTCTGGAAAACGAGCACACCTCAAGACCATCTAGTGATTGGCTTGCTATTAGCTGAGCGTCACAGTGTGTAAGTAAGCCCTCTTATCCAGCAGGTTGTGTAACAATCGTGACCGGCCCATCGAAATCAAGTACCAGCTTTTGTGCTTGATCACCAAAGAGCATTTTTCCGGTTGGAGACCGTTTCTTGCCAGTAGCAAAGATGTGGTTACTATCCCACTTCTCGGCAATATCTAGAATATCCTCAGGTATCGTGCCAATAACCCCAATTGGTGTGTACTGAACGTCATCACCAAAGTACTCTTTACCGATTACGGCAGCCCCAGCCTCAGCTTTGGACTCTATTTTTTCGATACTTTCACCACGTTTCCTAGCTTCTGCTTTGGTCAGCACCTCATCCTCGTACTGGTCTCGGTCAATTACTCGACACAACAGGACCTCTGTTTCAGTACCTGTAGCATATGTTTTTGCCGCATTGAGTAATTGTTCGTTCGGATTAGCACTGTCTAATACGACGATTATCGTCCCCATACAACGACTTGAACGCCCTCGAAGACATAATTTATGCGATTATGAGGATATCTGATCAATCCAGCGCTGAAGGCGTGACTCCATAGTCGGGACTGGAATCCAACAGATACCAAAGCTGACGTCCTAACTTTGTATGAGTGTGATGTATCTCGGATGCAGTGCTACCTGTAAGTGTATGATTCGCTTGAAGTGTCACAATGAAGATCTCACTACAGGATGCGAATTCTAGCTATGAATTCCTGATATATAGCTAACGTAGTGTTCCAAGAAGCGTAATATGCATCTGTTTCAGGGTCGTCCTTAGTCACGCATCAAAAGCCAGGCGGGAGACCCTCTTGATGCTCTGAGAAGTTGAGACCGGTCATCTAAATGCATACGACTCAAGCTCCTGTCTGCTCAGTACTTCAGAGTTGGTCGAACAACTCTTGGCCCCCCTCTGAAAGGTTACTGTACCTGAGCACCTCGTCATCGGGAGATACATCCGATTCATCCACCTCCGTGACGAGAACTTGGGTTCCCGTATCGGGGGCAACGAAAAGGAGTAGGCCAGATATGACGAGTGCTGCTACTCCAATTATAATGAGAGCCCGGCCACTGAATCGAAATCCTGCTGGTGTACCCATTTTGTAGCCTGTCTGGAATGAATAAAGTGTGTTTTCTAGATTCCTAATACGTCAGCTGAGGTAGCAAGCGCATCTTCCGTGCAAGAACTTATATCCGTTATGGCACCGTTGGCCTCCTGCTCGGGATTACCCGAGCAGTTGTCGCAGGGAGGTGGGTTCCCCGATGCGATAGCGGTTGTATACCAGATTTGTGCTGGTGGTACGTTATTGTATGACGTGGTTTCACCAAGAGAGTGGTCCTTGGAATGATCTTGGGAACAACCGTCTGACGGTGTATCAATACTATCCACTGTGAGCGAGTGGAGGGCATTGTGGATGACAGTGACCTCAAATTTATCATCCCCAAACGGATAGACCGTTTCACCACCAACCCCGGAGTACGCATTGACACCAGCCGCAGCAGCCCTGGAGTCGCAGTCCGAGTATGTTGAGAATAGGTTAGCTGAATCGTCCGATATGTCTTTGATCGGTCCATAGGTCCCCCCTGAACCAATATTTGGTGTGTTCAGAATTCCGACGAGCCATAAATCGATTACTGGGTGAAGTGGCAGAGACTGAGGAATTCTTTCGAGCAGGGATTGTTGCTATCGATATTACTGAAGTGCTGCTGCGCCTATCGGCGCAGCTGCACGACCCAAGCGGCCATGCTGCTATCGACGCGACGTTTTTCGACCGAGAAAACGCTAGCAAGCACTACTGTCGCCGGACGAATTACCGTGTTCAAACGCTCAAAACAACTGCTCTCGTCGACACAGAAAGCCGGGCTATTCTGGATGTTCACTGTACGACCGAGAAACGCCACGACACACAGCTCGGCTGGCAGGTCGCCCGCCGCAACGCGGGCGACCTCGCCAGCCTCGCTGCGGACAAAGGCTACGACGGATGGAATTACGCGAAAAGCTCCGCGAAGAAGGCGTGAGACCGCTAATCAAACATCGTGAGTTCCGGCCCATCGATCACGCGCACAACGCGCGGATCGATGGACCTCGCTACCGCCAACGAGCAATGTGTGAGACCGTCTTCTCGACGAATAAGCGCACGCTCGGCGACGCCGTGCGTGCGCGAACTTGGTACGGTGAATTCCGTGAACTCGTCCTGATGTGTACCGTTCACAACATCAAGCAGGCGGTGAAACAGTGAAATCAAACTCTGTCTGGCGATTCACCACGGCCATGAATATCATATAGTAGACATCGAACGGATTAAAACTCTTAATAATCCGCCAGAAGCTATGGGTGACGAGTTTGCAAATGAAGGAGAAAGAAAGCTAGTGTATCAAATTTCTATCGAAGATAACACAACCAATGTGCTGGGTGGGAAATAGGTGGGAGCCACCTATCTTACTGACGATAGAGTCCTGCTGAATTCACGCTCTCTATGCAGCACGCCGCTTCTTACAGAACCCTGGTAGTTTCTCCCGCTCGTGCTGAATTCACAGCGCGTAGCTCGCACGGAATCATCTTCTCGCTTCAATCGGATTCGGTCGGTCAGTACAGTTGTAATACCTATCAAACCGAGCTGTGTTAGATTCTGGAAAGGCTAGGAAGATTCGATGTCCGTTGAATCTTGTTCTTCTATCTCTTCGATACGTTCTTGTAACTCTTCGATGGCCTGTTCATCGACCGTCCCCCAATAGGCGACGACGATGATAGCGAGGACAAACACAACTCCCCATCCGATAGTCGCGTACTCGTCTGGAACGTATAGGCCGAAAATCCCGTCGATTACGCCTTCCAACGAGAAGACGATAAGAACTGGGCCGACGACATCACGCGGGAGAAAATGGTCGATATACGCTTTCAACACCTGTGGATTAAACTCCATGCCGATACCATATTAGCCGGATAGTTAAGCCCTTCCGACAGATCGTGAAAGTCCTTCAACAATACGCAGGCAGACCTACCGGCTGGCTCATTAGCAAACGCGCGAATCAAACAGACCACGGTGCTGAACTCATCCTCTGTATCGGTCACACCGTTACTGAGAAAAACTGACTTGGTGAGAAAGACTCTGCTGCCTGCTGAGCGCACATTTAGCATGTCCCATCACAATATTGATAATTAAACGAGGCAGAGAGGACCGGCGCTGTCGACGTAGACTCCGGTAGCATCAATGAAACATGTAGTCTCCTTGTCTCTGCATCGCGTAACCGCCTAGTAAATACTCTATAACAAAATGGTATCGGCTCCTGACAGTGGATATGAGTTGCGCTAATTGCGACACCGATACCAAGGCGTACACGCTTCGGGTACACCCTGAGGAGTCCGACTCAGATATCGATATCTCGTTCTGCTCAACCGACTGTCTCGCAACCTGGGTGTGAGCCGCTATCTGTTCCTGAACCCTGTTTGCCCTAGTGGGTGTCAAGATATTCCACTGATAATCTGACCGAGACAGTCTCTATATCGGTCAGACCGTTATTGACGGACTCTGAGAAGGTCGCGAAGGGCTGCTGCATGCACAGCGCTTGTGCAGAATACCAGAGTTCAGAAATATGAGGGGCCTCCCTCCTTCAGCACCTACGATTTCTTTCCCGAGTGGACTCAATCTTCGCTTTCGAGTATGTGTTTCAAATTTTCGCCCTCCTCGCGCATGTGCGTTCGGACGGCATCGAATTCGCTCTTGTTGAGCCGAGCACCGATCGGTCCGGTTCGTACTTTGATTCGCTGGGTGAGTTCGCAACCCTCCGCACGAGCGTCGATCGTGAAGCTGATATGAGGTATGAGCAGCCCGATTAGCAGTGATGTCGGTTTAAATTCCAGATAGTGATCCGGAGTCACCTCGACGAACTTCACCGTCTTTTTTTGCGATTTTCCTGCAATGCGTTCCTCGAAATAGGCCTCGGCGCCTTGTTCTAGGCCACCTCCCTCCGTCCAGCGGAATGTGATGTGATCAGGGTGCCATCGCTCGTAGTTCTCCTCCATCTCCTCGAAAAATTGGTAGACGCTTTCTGATGGCACCGCAATCGATGTGGTCTCTTTCAGTATCATTCTATACTGAAAGGGCGGAATCAGCTAAATAGTTGCATGGAGAAACCCTATAGAAATCCGTGCTTTGGACAATGGGTGTCTCTGAACACGATCCGGTACAGCAAATTACTATGTTTTCGCTCGAGGTCAATCGGCACGTCTCTGCTACAGATACCCTCTGTATCTCGTACGTTACTGACGGACTCTGAGAAGGTCGCGAGGGGCTGCTGCATACAGGGTGCGAGTCTTGTACGACGGGCTAGTTTGATCGAGGTGGTCGAGATCGGTTTATGTAGCTCAGGTATGTAGTAGTCTATCGGCATTCCGGTCGGTGGATGGTGGGTTATCCGACTCTTTGTCATTCGATGCGGTGACGTTGTCCGCGGAGAATCAGTATTGCACCAGTAATTCCCAGCAGCCACTGGAGTACGACGACTGTCTGGCTCCGCTCTATCCCCCGATGTTCCTTAACCACGGTTGGAGAGACGACGTAGTAGCTGTCGTCGGCCTGAACGAGTTCGTGAGCACCTGAAAGTTCGTCGGGTGTTTCGTAGGAGCCTGTTTCGATAGCGGTTCGGACGCCTTTGTTAGTTCTTTCCAGAGGGGTAGCGATATATCTGAGTGCTTCCTCTTGTGAGACGGCCTCAAGTCCATACCAGACAGTCCCATTTGGACGCTCCTCGCTAACGGGCCGGAAGAACCCTTCATCCCAGATATGGACATAACTGTATTCGTTGTTAATGAGATGTTTCGTGGGTCCATCGTACGTGATACCCCCGTTGGTGTGGATAGCTCGCTCTAGAACACAGGATCGACTCGGTTCATCACCAAAACACGCCACATCGGAATCGAGGGGAACGGGATGGGTTGAGAACGTGTAGGTGCCGTTCGCGGCGAACGAGACTTCACTAGCCTCGTATCGATACCTGTCTGGGTCACCGATGTCAAACGCGCCCACGACTAGCGGGTTCAGAAGCAAGATGAAGCCGACGATAATGGCGGCCTCACCGCGGTATCGCATGACAGAGGACCAATCCATAAGAAATCCTGTTGATCACTTAACTGAAAAATCTACGGATGAAGCCGATCTACCCAGTATTCAGAAGAGAGTCGGGTAAGGGATCGCAGAACTAAAATACAACCTGAATTCAGTCATCCGAAACTATAGAGGACATTACATAACTCAGCGAAACACGTTGACGACGAAGCAGTCAAGAAGGCCGTGTAGCGGTGCTCCAGCAAGGTTCAATGTCCGTACGAACCCGTAGGTTCGGACGGACTGCTCCAATCCGGGCTTGGAGAGGCCGCGGAACTTCTGGAGCCACGGGTTCACCAGCGACCAGAGGCATTCGACTTGGTTGATGTAAACGCCGTCACCAGTAACGAATTCTTCGGAGTGAACGACGGTCTGCTCGTTGTCGTAGACGAATGGCGCGTACCCGCGCCATCCGTCGTGCCAAACCTCGTTAAGTTTCCCCGAGGGAATCTCGACTTCGTCGAGTGCTGGCTTGAGTTCCTCCGGTTGAGCACCAGGTTCAGCTCGGAGCACGCGAAGCGTGTCACGACACGCGCCGATGATCGTCATCGTGTCACCGGGTGCTCCTTCCCACCGTGATCGTCCGCCTTCCCCAGAGCCGCCGCGGGAGAGACCGTCCCGCGGCGGCGTCTGTCCCTTGTAACCAGAGCACTTGTGGCCGGTTTCGTCAATCTGGGTTGGGCCGTCGATGGTGTGTTGGATGCGTTTCCAGACGAGATAGAAGCCGCGCTCGAAGGCGGCTTCTACCTCTCGAATCGTGGTGTGGACGGTATCGTAGACGGCATCGAACAGCTGTGTGACTTGGTGGATGCTGAGGAGCGTGTCAGCGTAGAGGACGAACGCAATGACGATCTCGCCGGGAGTGAGCGTGCGGCCTTGGAAGGGAGTGTTGCGCGTGTACGTGAACACGTACCGGCAGTTGGTACACCAGACGCGGGGACTGCCGTCCCCGGTTTGGATGGTGGTTTCGCCATACTCTGGGCAGGGGCCTTTTCCCAGGCCTGCTTACAGCGCCGCTCGATCTCCGCATCGAGCGGCTCTGGGCGCAACACTATTGACGTAAGCTCCACAAGTTCTTGTAGCATCCCGCCGAAGGCTGTATGATTGTGCATAGCAACTAGCGTACGGCGGGATGCTGTAATTCTCGGGGCCTTGTTTCACTCAGTTCGGTAAGAGCCTTCAGAGTTCATTGTTTTCGTAATTGGGAGAGAGTCAGACAACGGTCTCATACCCGGTCTTCGCATCTTCGAGTTGGTCAGTAGAAACGAGCTATCCATTAAAAAGGTTAGACATATATCATGTGAAATTTTAGATGCTGTCAAGTGTTTTGTCACACTGATGAGTTTCGACCAGTACAACTGTCCAAACTGCGGCGCGGGATTGAGCTATCAGACGACGAAGCACAACGGTTGTTCGAACTGCGGTTTCGTTCCTCCACACAGCGCTGAGTGACGAATTTGATCGAGATTGCAGGCGCAATATCCAGACGTCTTGAGCAGATAGTTCTTCCACAAAAGTCCTGAAACAAACTACCCTATGTGTAGTTTCGGCACATAATCAGTCCGTATTCTGCTTCGGTTAGATCAGGTAGATACGTTGCCCGCAGAACCTTGCCACAACCGACTTTGTGTCACTGCTCGCCGGTCGTGGATGATGTCGTCCCCTTCACTGCAACTGTTCGGGGCGTTGGACAGTCACACTCCGTTCTGATGAGTGCTCTATATCCAGGGTCGGTCTGTAGGAGTGCTTCCAAATCATCCGTATATACGCCCCGCTCGGTCTCAACAGTCAACACAACCTGTTCGCCACACCGCCGACATGCCCGTCCGAGAGGGATCGCTTCTCCCATATCGTTTCTTTTGCCGGGTAGAACCTAGAATGTATCGCCACCGGAGTGAAACTGAAACTGACGGACTTTCCCTGGTCACTGACTGGAGTACCGGCAGTCATACTGGCTGATATCGGGTAATCTGGACTTGAGTTTTCGACGACGCAAACGGTTATGTCCAAAGCGGCTTGATGTCTCTTCACACACAGTATCGCTGAGTTCCCTGGTATACAGTTATGCCTGACAACACAGAGACCATTGGTCAGTGCCCGAACTGTGGTGACTCCATCACAGCCGCATGGACGCTGGTCGAATACGAGAAGGGCGACGGGTCAGCAGGCGTCTGGGCGGAGTGTCCAACATGTGCGGATGTCGTCGCCCCGGAGTAGGGGGTCACCACAGTACTGTAGCACTGCCGTTGATGGAAGTCAAACAATTCAAGACCCGGTACGGTGAAAACCATAGGGCAGAGCGGTTGAATCAGAGGACTACAGCTTGGCGATATAGGATGAAGACCAATCTTGACTTCTGAGAGACTCTCCTTCCCGAGTCGCGTGGAATTGTATTTTTGTGTTCCAGGCAGAGTGAGGAGAGTCAGTAGCAGTTGCTCCAGCGTGCATGCTTGATACTGCGCTTGCTGGGATCGGCTCTTCTCGAGGAGAACCATGACACGAGACATCGCATCACCGTTGAGTCGTACCGAGAAGAAATTAGAAACCGTGCTCGCTCTTTCCTTTGAGAGAGATACTGACGACCAGCCACGGCGTGTCCGATACCTTGCCTGTCGTGGCGAGGAAACGATGTGGCGGATCGAAGAGCGTCGCTGCGGTGCTGACTGGCAGACCGTCGACACTGAACGCCTCGAAGGACTCCAATTGAACCTCCCCGATCAGGCCACGAACGCAGAGCGACAGACGAACGTAGGCGTATGACCCAGCCCGCACCGACAGCTGATCTGGACGGCCTCGTCGACACGACTACACAGGTGCGTTCGACTGAGCAACCCTATGGCAACCGTGCCCAGGTCCTGTCACAAGCCGACAGCCAATCCGCGTTGCTGGATGTTCCTGTCGCAATCTGTTGTCCAAATTGTAGTGAGGCAGTCACGCTGTATGAACGAGGCCTCCCAGGTGACGTCCCGTACTTCGATACTGCATGCACACAGTGTGACATCGACTTACGGACGTGGTGCGCTGTTGGCGTTGACGCGGCCTATCTCCAGATTGTAATCGTACCAGCGGCTTTGCGTAGCGAGGTGACTACTGGATGAGTAAGAGTGCGTTCCAAAAGAGATGGCGTGGAGCGCCAGTGTTGTGTGCACACAATAGTAGCCGGCTTGCTGATAAAAAGGTGTGTACTCACACCAGTTTCTATACCATGCACGCTCGTACTGAGTTACGTTCACAAAACTAGAGAGTATGAGTAGCCACCTCCATTCAAAGTCGCCCGTTGACGTAGAAAATATCCATATTTGTGCAGAAGAGGAGTTGATAAACCGCGCTCGCCGTGCTCAGCAGCCGACAGATATTGTTCTTGCCCCTGAACAGTTTCATCGGCGAAACCTGAAACGAGCGATTGCCGATAGAAATCAGCCGCGAAGTTCACTTGCATTGCTCACGCCAGCAGCCGTGGCGACCGAGCTTCTTTCATCACCGGAGGAATCAGATCCAGCGGTTCTTGATCGAATGGATCGCCTCCAGATGCTCAAAGACCTGTTGGAGTCTCCGTCTGGAGATGTGTCTCGATTATCTCGTGTCTTTGGAACGTCGCTTACAACCCAGTTGGATCGGATCGAAGCGGCGCGAGAAGAACTGTCGCTACTCACAGGGCATCATTCAACACGCCGTTCCGCACTTGAGACGGTCTGTGCTGAGCTTGACGGTGTTGCTCGTCTAGATGCACTTGACCTTCTGACGGGCATCAGCAGTCTCGAGGAGCAACTTCGCGACCGCGTCGAGGAATACATCTCCACAGAGGCGGTGTTAGAGGCGGGCACCGAAGTAGTAACAAACACAGGAGGAGATGCTTGGCAGGAAGAGTACGCTGGGATTGAGCGGGTCAACGTCGTCGGAATTAGTACGTTGGGGGCGCCGCTGCTCGCGTTTCTGACAGCGATCGGTCGCGAGACTTCGAGTACCGTTCATCTCTATCTCCGTGCACGCACTGGCCCTCGGATTGCCAGCCGACTTCAGTCGCGACTGGACGATAGTAGTACTCCGAGTCCGTCAGATTCGATTGAGCGCTTGCAGATCGATGAGTTCCGGACTACGCCAGCAACGGAGATCGTGGCCCCAACACGGGCAGAGGAGGCGAGGGCTGCACTCGCGGTTTGTGAGGGGCTTCTCCGAGAGGGCGTCTCCGTGAGTGATATCGCGATCGTTGCTCGTGATATCGACAAGTACGAACGTGACTTGACCCGTGCGTCGAACACATACGGACGTCATCTCTCGTTTTGGACGCAGCTGGAGCTGAAGCGATCGCTCCCGTACCGAGTCGTAGCTGAGACCTGTTCAGTGCTTGCCGCTGCGTCTGCCGGCACTATCGATGCCGAGACCATGTTCCGGCCACTGGAATGTCAGTGGCTCGTCACGGAGGATGACGCGGAAGGAGATGAGAGCGTTATACCGTTTACACCTGCTGAGCTTAGTGAAATCCGGAAGAGCGTCGGCACGGACTATTCCGGAACGCTGGATCAGTGGCGTGATACTGTTGCCATGACGACGTCGGTTAGTCCGAACGTCCAGCGTCGCTTCGAGAGCTATCTTGAGTGGTGCCAGCGCCATCGATCTGCGCCGGAACCAGATGATATTCTTGCTACGCTTGGCCCAGTTCTGGATGGGTTTGAGACTGTTGTTCTTCCGCACATCGAGGAAAACGATACAGTGGCATATACTGAGACATCACGTGCTGCCCGGGCCATACAGCGCGTCGCCGGGGATACTGATTCTGATCACTTGCTACGCGAGGCTCGTGCAAAATACGCCGACTGGCGTGACCGACACCAGATCGAGTCGTCATGGTCGTCAGTTCTTGAGGTGATCGAGACGATCGCAACAGCTCGCCCAGGCCGCCGGGAACACGAGAACGCTGAGCGACTCGATGTACTCGATGCGACTGACACGTGGTTACGGTCGTATCCATTCGTCATCGCACTCGGGTTCGTCGACGGTGAATGGCCGCAGCAACCCCACGGCGAATTCCCGGTGGAAGTCCAGACGGCCGTCACAGACGGCGAGTCACCCGAGGCACGCACCCTTGGTGTCAGAGGTGCGTGGACTGAAGAACGAGAGTACGACCACGCAGTCGACGCGGTTCGGACGGCGGCGAATCACATGATCGTGACTCGGTTTACCGAAGATGTGAAAGGGGTCAGCTATCAGCGGTCACCACTGCTGGAGAACCTCTCGACAACGACACTCAGTGAAGACGCGTATCGCGAGCTGTTGGGAGAAAATGTCATCTTACCTGACCGGATTCGGAAGTCGATTCCAGAGAACGTCAGCACAGACGGGGAAATGAATGAGTAAGACTGTTCCCCCGATGAAGGGGAAACAGGCTGCTGTCCGTGAGGACTACTTTCAGCACGACGCTGGCTTCTTCGCTCTGGATTGCAATCCAGGGTTTGGGAAATCCACGACGCTCAACCAGATTGCCGCAGAGGCCCTTGTTCGGGCCGATGCTGCCGGCGACCGGTGTCCCGAACAACAACTCTGTGTGATCTCGTTTTCACGTGAGGATGCAGCGAGCATCGAACCAGGCATCAGAGACGCGCTTGATGCGTTTGCTGAGGATACGGATGGAGAGTATCCTGTCCAGATATCTCCCGAGACGGCAGACCGGCTCAAACGTCGCCTTCAGATGACAGACCATATCGGGACGATAGACAGCGTACTCCGTGGGATTTTCGAGGATATTGCGTCTGAACTTGGCTTCGATGGCATGCCGAGCGTCGGGAACGCGTCGCAGCTCTCGGTCCTTCGACAGAACTGCATAGCGTCGGTCCGCCAAGATGATGCCTATTCTGACCAGTGTACACGGCTCGATACTGCGTATCCGACTGCTGGCGATTCAGACGACCGCCTTCATACCCTTCTCGAGGATGCGAGAGCGAAAAAGCGCGATCGGCGGCTCTCGATCGACGACTTCGAGGCCCGGCTTCGAGACACCGTCACCGATGTGTATCCAAGTGGGCCACCAGAGACGCTTGCAGACCTCCTTGGAGATATACGTACATTCTACGACGACGACGTCGCCACCGACTTTGCAGCCCAACAACCGCCTGAAACAGATGGGGGAACGAACGAGGCTGTCAAGGACGACCATGAGTGCTATGAAGAGTGGCTCACCTGTATCGAAGAGTTCTGTACTGTTCTCGAAGGGTACGAACGTGTGTACGATGCTGCGTGTCGTGAACAGGGTGTTGTTTCGCACGCTGACATCGCTTACTGGATCGCCGAATACTTCGACAACCCGCTGGAGGACATAGCCGGCGCCGACGAGAGTGCGTCGGAAGAATACCGAGCCCGCGTGAAAGCGCGATATACTGCCAAGTTCCAGTCGCTGCTCATCGACGAAGCACAAGATATCTCGATTGCACAGCACGATGCGCTAGCGCCGTTTGTTACCGACGAGACACGGGTGCTGATGGCTGGCGATGTCGATCAGTGCATCTACGTCTGGCGGAATGCACGGCCAGAGCAGTTTGTGACGGGCTTCAAGCATGGTGAATACTTCGAGACGGAGTGGACAGAGCATCGGTCCTACTCTGGGTCTCGCACCTACCGGATGCGCCCGGACATCGCAGCAGCTGTGGATACGATCTTCGGAGACGTGTTCACAGACCCAGCCCGTGGAGGCGGTGTCGACGCTGTCTCGGCGAACACCGACTATTCCTCGCTCGAGCCGACGCGAAGTGGGACAGCAGACCCTGCAGTCCATATTGCGGGATACACACAGCCAGAAGGGGCGCCTGGTACTCCAGACTGGTTCAAGACAGAAAAGACGCCAGTGGCGAATTATCTCGCTGGCGGACTTACAGATGGTACATTCGGACATGACACCGTGACAGTCCTGTTTGCCACTCGCTCGAATATGGATGAGCTGGCGGAGCAGCTGACAAATCAGGGGTTCTCTGTCGTCAATGCGAGTACTCACCTCTTCGAGAACCCACTGATCAAACTCATCTGTCGAGTCGTCCGGTGGCTGGTTGAGCCATATGACCCCGAACGCACCCGTCGCCTCGTTGAGTCTGAGTGTCTCCCGCTTTCGTCCGAGAGCACTGCGTTATTCGAGGATGCCGGGTATCAGATCGATGCCGTGGCAGAACGTGGTGATTCTGATCGACAAGCAGCCACTGAAGACGGATTCCTGGCCGGGCTCGTGGCTCTTGCGCGGCGGCGTGCTCGGCACACGAGTGATCCCGGGTCGCTCGTTGCCGAAGAGATCATCGAGATGCTTGGCTTGCGTGCAGACCCATTTGGTCAAGTACCAGATCCTGAGCGACGCCTGGCAGCCTGCGATGCACTTCTCTACTCGATCGAAGACTGGGAAGGCGATGAGAGATATTCACTCAGTGAACTCGCTCAGATCCTGAACAGCTATGTTGCGGAGCCAAAAGACGGCCTCGTCCACCCCGTGCCAAATCAAGACGAGTACGACATCGTGTTTCGGACGATCCACAATATGAAAGGCGACGAAGACAGCGTTGTCTGTCTCGCAGATGCGAGCGGCTCCGTGAATTTTCGGGGCCCGCATACTGACACGTTTCTCGCACTCGGCGATACACTGGCGCTTGCGCCGCCAGAGACAGTCTCTCGAACACCTCTCACACAGTCAGATGACCAAGGGCCTGCGACGACGGACTATGGGTCACTTCGGTGGGCGAGTGACTACTGGAGTGACGGTCGCATTGCTGGCCCTCCATCGCTCAGTAGGATCAGTCAGCGATACTGTGCAGAACGGTGGCGAGTCCTGTACGTGGCTCTCACGAGAGCACGCGATCATCTCGTCCTCTCACTACCCTATGAACGCCGAGATAACGGTGTTGAAACGTCGTGGATAGCAACGCTGGCTGACGCACTCTCGTTTGAAGAGAACTCATCAGCAGGTATATACGAGGCACCAGTGTCCAACGCTGAGAAAGAAGAGGCACTCACTGTCGGTGTGAACGACGTCGCGTTGCCAGAGCGCAAATCGAGCGAGGGCCAACACCCAACGCCCCGGAGTGCTCACGTCCCAGCTAAAACCAAGACCGGATGGACAAGTCGATATGTGAATGGAACATCGGTGTACCAACTCACCGCCAATTCGATTGGTTCAAAGGCGCAATATATCCTAGATGAGAGACGAGAGAGCGTCTCTACTCGAAGTGAGTCAATAGACGCAGACCTTCCAGATGGGATCGAGCGAGAACAGCTTGGAGAAATCACGCATCAGGTTCTCACACGTGCTGTCTCGCAGAACGTGTCTACCGCGAGCCTCCGGTCGTTTGATGGACCGCTCCCAGAGATTCTAGCTCAGAGCGTTACGGCCTCGGATTCTCGGATTACACCCGCAATGCGGACTTCGATTCAGACGTATCTCAGTGATCGTATTTGTCCACAGTTTGCCACCAGCGATACGTGGAGGGAGATCCAGCAAGCCCAGACCCAGTACGTCGAGGAACCGATTCATACCGTGCTTGAGATAGATGGCATCGAGATAGAAACCCAAAATCGAGCAGACATGGTCTCTGTTCAGTCCGATGGACAGTGGGTTGTTGACGAGCTAAAACTCACACACAGTTCAATTGAGCAGCAAACTAGGAAACAGCATCGGCTGCAGGTAGCGTTCTATGCGTGGCTGCTTGAGCAGCAACTCCCAGCAGAGAGTTCAGTGACTGCACGACTCACATATCTGGGCGAGTCGGTTGAATCAGCAGTTGTGTCGTCTCCCATTGTCCCAGTTCCTGAGTGGCTTGCAGGTCTCGTCGATTCTGAGTGATTGATATCTGCAGGTTCCGTTACACCTCAGAGTAGAGACAGAAAGCAACAATCCGAAAGCTGTCGCTGCAGACTACGAAAAACTCTCTGATGCACCTGGAGACATGGTCTGGGCACACCCGAGCGAACGGGTTTTCTCAGAAGTGTGGGGCATGATCAACGAACATGCGCTTGATGGCACCCTTCCTAAACGGGCGGCACACAGGACCCACGTACTTGAAAAGCACCTCAATAAAAACGGCGTTTCTGACCTCAGCGCAAAGACATACGGGAGTCTTGAACAAGACGAATGACTTGGAAACAATCCACCACTGACGAAATTGCACAGTACTACCGGAACGAATTTTGCGGATACTTTGACGAGATACCGTCGTTCATCCGAGACTGTCAGCCCAAAGAAATCGGGATTGCATTCCGAGAAGCGTACCCGGTCCAAGGCGACTCTGTGCCACCGAAGCAATTCGTTCGGAGGCAAGCATTCGGTGACGGCAGAAGCGATTTCTCACAGTGGACCGGCAGTGGCAGTATCAAGCAGTTCATCAAAGCCCCGCCAGCCAACGACCCGAGAGACGGTCGGCACACACTCGTCTCACCGGAACTCGTCGACGTGCCCGCCGTCCCAGAAGCCGTCTACTATAACTTCGTTCGGATGGTGTTCTGGCTCGAAGGCTACCACGATCTATCCGAGTCCCAGCGGGAGGACGCGGTGGTTGATGACATCCACGAACTCTTCGAAAGTAAATGGGACTGGTACGACAAGGATACCACCGATTATCAGGCTCGTTATGAATTTCGACACGGCGAAATCAACGGCATTGCACCGCTGCCGATGCACTGTGACAACCACGACATGCAACGTCATTGCATTGGCAAGTCATTCTGTCCGTACGACATCTACCAGAGTCTGCCCCTCCCCGATGCGATGTTCGACCAGCTTGAAGACACTGAAGAGACGAGTCAGTATCAAGCATAACCCCGGTCAGATAGCGCCTGTTTTTCCCTGCCAATCTCCCATGCTCTCACAGTCATTCGTGCATAGAGCAGCACGCTATCTCGGTGAGGTACTGAGCAAGACTTGTTAGACTTTAGAGTATTTTCTACCGTGAAACTAATTCAACAGTCTGAGCGTGAAAACTGGCGAGTGACATCTCTATGCGCGTGGTATCAGTAGATACGCCGGTATTCGGGGGCCGGAATAAGACCGTACTGCCTGAAATCAAGCGAGTGCCACCTTCACGAAGCAATATTTGAGATATGGCCGTATTTCTGCTGACTTGGAGTGGCTAAAGTGCCGAAATCGGACGTGTGCCACCTTCACACGGGTGTTCCACCACGAAACTCACTCATTCAAGACGCTTTACCTGCTAAAGTTCCGAAATCGGGCGTGTGCCACCCTCACGCGGGTGTTCCACCACGAACAGGGGTTGTTCTTGGTGCAGTAGAACCGAATATACGGCGTTATACAGTTGATTCAGACCCCTCAAACGGTATATCTCATTGTTCAGTGAGTGAAAATAATCGTTCCACCATGGATTACAGACTTAGAATTGATTGGAGAGTGTTTAGCCTATTCTGCATCTCCTGCGGTCAATGTTTTTCTGGGGTATTTGTCCAAAGAGAAGGGGGACAATACGACAATACGGAGGTGAAGCCGTAGGCGACCGGAGAGGGGCTTCAGTAGAGCGCCAAGGGGGCGACCCCCAAGAGGGGAGAAGTACCAGAAAGACTAGACAGGAACGAGCGTGAGGACGGGGAGGCTGGCGACACAGCAACAGGCCGCCGGCAGTGGCGAACCAGGTGGGACCACAGACGACATCGACGGTGGGACAGTGGACCAGGTCGAAGCCAGAGTGGACGGGAGATCGCGACGACAAGGTGGGCGGCCACCATGGCGACACTGGGGACAGACTGACTCGAGGAACAGCGTGGGAAGTCATCTTGCACACGGGGTGGTGGGCCCTGAACGCAGAGGGAGCCACAGTGGGCGGGACAGTAGACACTCGATAGGGAGAGACGCAATTCTATCAGGTTCACAATATAGGCATTTTCGCGCGTTATCAGACTTCCACATCGTCGCTTGGACGGCCCACAACAACACTCGAAACGGGGGGTGTCACAGCAGCGGAAACGGTGGGGTGCCACCTCTCGACAAGACCACGCTCACGACGACCGCGACAGCCGTGGCCGAGGTGGTGGTGACCTCGAAAGCCCACGGGTGCTCGACCGACCGTTCCGGGACCGCCGCTGCGCTCCTCGCGAGCTGCGGTGCTTGCGGGGTCCGGGACGGTTCGAGCCCCCGTCCCCTTTCAGTCCTCCCGAGGGGGGTTGCGACGAGGGGAGAAACAGACGGTGAATGGAAACTGGATCCTGTATCAGAAAGTCGAGATATCTACCAGAGGCCTGACCTCCAACCAGACGCCAGCACGGTGGAACCACGACCAGCGACACGAGCCCGAAACCCACCCAACAGCACAGCGTTGTAGTGGAAGCTATAGAAATAAAGATGAAAAGACAAAAAACGTAAAAAGTTTGAGACCACATGAGACATATCCAGTTAAAAATTTATACGTAACCTGATAGGTGAAGGGAAAGAGACGGACCTGGTTCTCCGTCGCGGATTATAGACAGCCCTCACTCAACTGAGGGTTACAGACGATGACCAGAACAGAATCAGCGGGCAGTCGCACTGAAAGAACGAACGGCATGTCGCGATATTCAGCGAGTCGGCTGGAGTGAGAATTGTATGAAATCCAACCTAATCAAATACGCGCTCGTCGGGTGCATCGGCATTATCTGGATGATGTTCGTCGAGTCAGGCAGAGGGCCAGCGCTCGATGTATATCGTCTCGTCAGTGTAGAACCGGATCATATCGTCGGCCTGTGCGTGGAGGTCTCCGAAGAACGACGCCTTCCGCCCCCCGAAGTGGAAAAACGCCATTGGGGCGGCCGTCCCAGCATTCACCGCCAGATTCCCCGCCTCCGTGTTCTGGCGGAAGGTACTGGCTTCCGCGCCGCGTTCGGTGAAGAGACTTGCGGCGTTACCGAACTCGCTACGGTTCAGTCGCGCGATGGCGTTCTCGAAGCTGTCGTATCTGGCGAGTGCAACGACTGGGCCGAACACCTCATCCTGCGAGATATCGAACTCCTCCTCGACATTGCCCAGAACCGTCGGACCGAGGAAATTGCCGTCCGGATACCCATCGACGGATACATCCCGACCATCACGAAGCAGGGTCGCACCGTCTTGTAGCGCGCCGTCGATGTACTCCCGAACACGGGACTCGTGTTCTGGCGTGATGAGCGCACCCATGTCTACGTCGTTGAGGCCGTACCCGACGGTCATCTCGTCGGCCTGTTTGATCAGTTCCTCGGCGAACTCCTCGTAGATTGACTTCTGGACGAGCACGACATCGTTGGCCAGACAGCGCTCACCGGCGCAGGCACATGCCGACGACAGCGTCTTCTCGACCGAGAACTTGATATCGGCGCTGTCGGAGACGATGACGTGATTCTTCGCACCGCCCTGTGCCTGAACGCGCTTGCCGGCTGCGGCAGTCGTTTCGTAGATGTGCTTGGCTACCGGTGTCGAACCAACGAAGGAGACGCCCGCGACGCCCTCATGAGTGATGAGGTCGGTCACCGTGTCGGCGCTGCCGTTGACCAGATTGACGACGCCGTCCGGGAAGCCAGCCTCGTCAAGGAGTTCGAACATCCGCTGGCTGACAAGTGGGTCCCGCTCGGACGGCTTGAGGACAAACGCGTTCCCCGTCGCGACTGCGTACGGGAGAAACCACAGTGGGATCATTCCGGGGAAATTGAACGGTGTGACGGCGACGAATGTCCCCAGCGGCTTTCGAATGGCTGTTTCGTCGATACCAGGAGCAGCGTTCGGTAAGTGGCCTCCCTGCATCATTGAGGGGATGCCACAGGCGACTTCGACGTTCTCGATACCCCGACGGAGTTCGCCCATCGCCTCTTGCTTCGTCTTCCCGTGTTCAGTGACGATAGTTTCCGCAAGCTCCTCCTGGTGCTCTTCCAGTAGTTGTTTAAAACGGAAGAGCGGTTGAATTCGCTCCTCGACCGCTCTGTTCTGCCACGACTCGAACGCCTCGTTGCCGGCGTCGACAGCGCGGTCCACATCAGCACTGCTGCTGTAGGTCAGTTCAGCCAGAGTGTCACTCGTCGCAGGGTTGACGATGGGTTCGCCGTCATCACCGCTGGTGTCGACCCACCCGCCGCCAACGTAATTTCGGACCTGCCGTGTCATACCTCACGTTTCATCACCTGATTACTTCAACACCCCCTCTTATGCCAAATATAAATCCGTCCGGTGACCGCTTGGAAATTGAAAAATCAATTCACCATCTAGTTTGAGGCGGGATACGTTGAGAGCAATAGCCATGGGCGTTCGCAACGCTGTTGTATTGTTCTGTTCGTACGATGACAGACTCCCCCGCCATCTTCGAACTGCGTGATTCGCTGTACTATCTTCCGACGAGTCGGACATCAATTATCTACTGAGTGGCAGCGCATGATTCGACGGTACTCTAGTGAACATCACCGCCGACAGCGAGTTCGCGGGTCGTGTGTTGTGACCAAGGCCCTGTGTGCCCATATTTCACCACCAAACGGACCGCTGCCGGGCGTTCCCAGTCTGACGGACAGGACTTAGTATCTCGTGGGTCTCACTAGAATCATGTCGGAGATCTCTCTCAGTATCCCGGACCCGAAACGACTCGCGGCGGCCAACGATGTCGTCCGGGAGGCTCTGCCTCGGTTCGCTCCTGCGTCAGTCGAGTGGGAGACCGAGAGCATCGCAAACGTACCAGCTGCGGGGCGAGCGGCCATTGATGCCCTCCCAGCACTCGACTCACTCCCGTCCGGTTCGGAAATCGCTGTGACAGCTGGGAGCCGTGGCATCCGGGACTTTCCTCGAATTATCTCCGGCGCTGTCGAAGCGTTACAGGACAGGGGATACAAACCGTTTGTGTTCCCCTCGATGGGGAGCCATGGCGGTGCGACCGCCGACGGGCAACGGGCGGTCCTCGCCGACCTCGGAATGACGCCGGATTCGCTGGGATGTCCGATCCGCTCGTCGATGGAGACTGTGGAGGTCGGTCCGGATGAGGGGCGGACAGTCTACGTTGATGCCAATGCTGCCGACGCCGATGCCATTCTCATCGCCAACCGGGTCAAGCCACATACGGACTTCACCGACACAATCGAGTCCGGCCTCTGCAAAATGGCGGTCATTGGGATGGGCAAACACCGTGGGGCCGAAATGATGCACAATGCGGGCTTGACGGGCGATATGGGTAAGGAGATCCGCGAGCGGGCAGCGATCCTGTTCGACGAACTACCGATCCTCGGCGGTATTGCGCTTGTCGAAAACGCACACGACCGAGCAACACACATAGAGGGGATACCGACAGAGCAGATACTCGAACGGGAATCGGAGCTGCTGGAGCGTGCCTATCGGGAATTGCCGATGCTCCCCGTTGACGACTTGGACCTGCTCATCGTTGACGAGATGGGTAAGGAAGTGAGCGGCACCGGTCTGGATACGAACGTCATCGGGCGGACGTACTTCGAGGGGGAGCCGGAACCTGACCGACCGAACTACACACGCATCTACGTCCGCTCGCTGACGCCGCCGTCACACGGCAACGGACTAGGGATCGGTCTCGCTGATATAGTCCACGAGGACCTCGTACGTGAGCTTAATCTCGGCGACACCTACGTCAACATCGCTACGAGCGGGGAAACGAAGCGGGCGAAGATTCCACTGATTGTCCCGGACGACGAAAGTGCGCTGTTACTCGCACCGTCGATAACAGGAACACCCGACCCGGGGAAATTGCGGATTGTACGGATTCCGAACACGATGGAGCCCGGCCAGTTGTTCGTCTCGGAGCCGGTTGCCAACGACCTTGAAGACAACGAGTCCGTCACCGTTGGTGAACTCCGGGAACTAGAACTAGATGATGGCACGCTAGCTTCCGACCCGTACGGTATCTGAAGCGAACTCGGCTTGCGAATCTCGTCACCGCACTCAGAAGTGACTGAACTTGTCCCGTCGGTAGATGTCGATGCTGTTGATGTGTGTCGGCGGGTCCTGAGCGACGGCGAAGGCGATAGCCTCAGCGACCTCCGACGCCTCGGTTACCTCACCTTGCTCGAACCGTTCGTTCATCGGGTTGTCGTCCTCCGAGCCGAACTCTGTCCGGACCTCGGTGGGATTGATTTGCGTGATACCGATATCGTCCTCGCCGACCGCTCCCTGGAGGCTCAGTGCGAACCCGCGGATCCACCACTTGGTGGCTGCATACACCGGGTTCTTCGGCCGCGGATACTGACCGGAGAAACTCGATACGAACACGAGCGAGCCCTCGCCCTCACGGAGGTGTGGCAAGGCTGCTCGGGCGGTGTAGAAGGCACCGTCGACATTGACATCCATCATCATCCGGTAGGACTCGTCAGATATCTCCTCGACGGGTTCGTCGATACCCAGACCCGCATTGGCGACGACGATGTCTAGTGACCCAAACGTCTCGACAGTCACTTCCACGGCTGCCGCTACTTGATCGGGGTCCGTGACGTCTGTCCGGACGACACGCGTCTCGGCGTCGGTCGCTTCCTCAACGTCCGCGGCGATGGATTCTAGGTCGTCTTCGCTTCGAGCGGCGAGGACGACAGCAGCCCCATCTGCGGCGAGTTGCTTGACTGTCGCAGCACCGATACCCGAACTCGCACCCGTGACCAACGCGGTCTGTCCGGCTAACGGACGCTCGCTATCGCTTGGCATACACATGTCCGCTTGGGCGAACATGAAATATACCTTTTGTCGCTCTCGGTGGTCGTGAACGGAGACGGGGCGTCCCTGTCAGTCCCGCCGAGGACTGGTCCATCTCACCGACGGTATATTTATTGGCGTTAATCGCAACTATCCGAACATGACACATGGGCCAGACGCAGTCCACGAACTCATTACTGAGGCCGGCTGGTCCTATCCAGTGACGTCGCGTCGGCTAGAGGAACGCCGGCCGATGGAGAATATTACTATCGACGAAAACGGAAATTCCATGATGCTCTCCGAGTTGTTGCACGAGGCTGACGTACAGCGATTCGAAAGTCATAGCGACGTGCAGGATAAGCTCGGCCCAATCTGCGAAGCAGAGAGCACAGCGCGGCAGACAGGAATCGTCGGAAAGCTGAAAGCGGCGTTCCTGGGCTGAGATGAACAAGCTACGTACTCTTTCTTGGGGTGGTGGCGGACTGCTCGTCCTTCTTGCAATCTGGGCAGCGATTCATTACAACGGCCCACTGCTTCGCTTCGCTCCTGCGGCCCTCGTTGGCATCGTGGCGGCAGGTCTCCCCTTCGGTCTCGCGTATTCGAAGAGTGCCATCAAATCGCTACGGCTGAGCCTCGCAGACACTGACGAGGGCTTTAGTGCCGAACAGGGGTCGGTGTTCGTCTCCACGTCGGCCATCGACGACTCTATCGACTTTTTGGAGGCGGTGCATTCGGTGCTTCAGTCTGACGAGGAGTACGACTCGGTGGAACGAGACTCGTTCGAAGAGGGGCCGGGATTGACCGTTCTCCACAGCGGCTTCCACAACTCATTTGTCCGCATTACGGCGGCTGGCCGCGTTGTCGTCACCGGAGCGTCCGAGCGTACGAAGCTACTCGCGGATACAGTAAGTGACGCGTACTCGCTGTCCTTCGAGCGGACGCGGAACAACCCCTTCGACGGGATGGAACCCGTTCACGGGGGGCCACGCGTGTTCTTGGGCGCCCTCGTCTTCGCTATGCTCCTCTTTGGGACCCACGCGGTAACCGCGACAGCGTACCCCACCGATACGTACAATCCAGCCGAGCGGGCCGTCATGGTCGGCTTCGACGCCAGCGGGAGCCTCGACCCGCGCGTCTCCGAAACGGATGCAAAGCTATCGAAGGCAGCGTTCCTCGTTAAAGTCGTGAACGAGTCCGCAACTGAGGTTCGGTGGCGCGGCAACGATACCGAACGGATTGCGGAACACGGTGAGAGTGCACTGGAGGCGTCCAATGACGCCCGATCGCTGCTCGCCTCGGCCGAAGACGAGTCCCTCACGCAAGAACAGACCGAGCGGGCCAGTCGTATTCGAGGCCAGCTCGCGGAGGCTGAACGAAACGTGGCAACCGCTCTGACGGACGCAGCCGACAGGGAGGCACTCGAGAACACGGAGCCGCTAACCCGTTTGAGCGGTGAGTTACGGGCCTCCGCGAACCGAACCGATGCTGGTAGTTCACCCGTTTCCACCGGGTAATGGCGAGGTGGTCACTCCAGAACGTACCGAATCGAGCTAGGTCCTCGGTTCGGTGAGGGCGTCGACGCATTCCGAACCCAACTTCCCTCTCTCAGGATGGATGATCTCGGAGAGGAGCGAGTTCGTGTCGACGTCGGCGTTTATCGAATCGCTCGACGACTCAGACGGAGAATCGGGAAAGACGACTGCGAACGTGTACCGCCCCCAGACCAGTGCCGTCCGGTAGTTGTTCGCCAGCGCAGTCCCCGCCTCCGCAGCGGACTGCTGGTCGGACCAGCGGTCAATGACGAGTATTATAGTCGTTCCACGAGGGCTTCGGTAGGTAGATTCGTGTCGAACGTCGGGCGTCCAGGGAATCGTCAGTTCATTCGGTCCCTGGAACGTACTGGCGTTGAGTTGCCGAACGTCTTCCCAGCCCTCGAGTCCCACGCTCAGTGCCGCATCGACAGGAACGGGCCGCAACGACGCCGGGTGGGCGTCGGTCGGGGGCCGTGGACAGGCCGCAGACGACGGTGCCAGGGTACCGTTGCTCGTCTGCCCCTCGAACAGGGACTGACTCACCGATACCGGCGTCACCGCCGGTTCGACATCCTCGTCCGGGGTTTGCGAGCTGTCGAAGTTGGCTGTTGTGGCTACTGCGACGCTGGCAACCATGAGTACGACGACGAGAGCCACCTTGCCAGCTCTGAGAAGTGTCGATGAGAGGGAAGGTATCGCGGCCGTAATGTGGTGGTGAACAGAGGGACTATCGTCGAAAGCGCCGGGTTCGAAGTGGTCGGCCAGAAGTGTCTGTCGGCGGTCGCGGTCGAGAGCGTACAGCGCCATTCCGTGTAGTTCTCGAGCATCGACGACACAGGTGTCGTCCGGCATGCTTTCGACATCCGCCACCGTCCTGACGACGATTCTATCGGCGTGGTCTCGGCTCCACGGCGGTGTCTTCGTGATACGAACATCGAGCGTTTGGCCGGGGATTTCGTGCGGAGCCTGCAACAACAGCCTCCCACACTCGGCTGTCTCGACGGTCCAGCCGCGCGCTTCGTACAGGTCCGCAACAAACCGGGTCAGTTGCTGCTGGTCGAACCGTCTGATTCGCTGAACGAACTCCTCACGAGTCGGGATTTGCACTGGTTATAGGCGGGCGCGAAGGTCTGTGACGACATCGTTAGTACCAGCGTCCCCGCCGAGATCCGGCGTTCGGGGGGCGGAGTCGTCGGCCAACTGCTCGGCGACGACCTCGCGAAGGCAGTCGGCCGCGGCCACCTCACCGAGGTCGTCGAACAGCATAGCTCCGGAGAGTACCGTCGCGAGCGGGTTGGCAATCCCCTGTCCCTGGATGTCCGGAGCGCTGCCGTGAACCGGTTCAAACATCGACGGCGCGTCCCCATCGACACAGAGGTTCGCCGACGGCGCGAGTCCCATGCTGCCCGAAATAATCGCCCCGAGGTCGGTGAGGATGTCGCCAAAGAGGTTCGACGCGACGACCACGTCGAACGCCTCGGGTCGACGCACGAAGTCCATCGCGGCGGCGTCGACGAGCAAGCGCTCGACGGTCACGTCCGGGTACTCCTCGCTTATCTCTTCGACGACGTCATCCCAGAGGACCATCCCGTAGGCCTGGGCGTTGGACTTCGTTACGTTCGTCAGTTTCCCATCCCGCTCGGCGGCCGCCTTGAACGCTTCACGAACGATCGTCTCGGTTCCTTTGCGGGTAAACACCGCGCTCTGGACTGCAACTTCGTGTTCGAACCCGCGGTGTTCGCGTCCACCGACGTCAGCGTACTCGCCCTCGGTGTTCTCCCGGTAGACCACGAAATCGATATCGCCGCCTTCGTATCCCCGAAGCGGACTCTGTACACCCACGCGGAGTTCGGTCGGTCGTTTGCATATCTGCTGGTTGAGCTCCTTACGGATGGGCAACATGAGACCGCGGAGCGTCACGTGGTCGGGGATATCAGGATGACCGACCGCACCCAGCAAGATAGCGTCGTACCTGCGAAGTTGGTCGACGCCGTCGTCTGGCATCATTGCCCCCTCCTGAAGATACCGTTCGCTTCCCCAGTCGAACTCCGTGTAGTCGATATCGAAGCCCTCACGCTCTGCCACGTCATCGAGTATCGGCTTGACCGCCGCCACGACTTCGGTTCCGATTCCGTCGCCCGGTATCAGTGCAACAGTGTATGTCATGAGTCGGATTGTGAGTTATCCGCAACCGTTCAGCTCCGCGTTCGCACTGGTCAGTCCGCCGTTGAATCGGATTGTTCGACTGGTGCGGTCACGCTCGTATCGGAGTACCCGTGGATCAATGCCTCTTCAGTCTGGCTGTCGAAGAGATGGATGTCGTCCTCGTCGAACGTGACGCTGACGACATCGCCCTCTGCCGGTTCCACCTCAGATTCTGTCCGGACGCGGAACTCCTTGCCGGCCAGGTCGAGATAGACGAAGTTGTCCGACCCGACGATTTCGACCACGTCGACCGTGAGTTCGACGGTCTTCTCGGGGGGTGCCTGCGGGTCGATTCGGACGTCCTCGGGACGAATGCCGAATATGAGGTCCGACGTCGAGGATTCGATGGGGTCGAGCAGTCGGCTGCTGACGTCGTAGCTGAAGTCCTCGCTCGTGATAGTGCCGGAGCCGTCGGGGTTCCGTTCCAGTTCGACGTCGAGGAAGTTCATCGACGGGGACCCGATGAAGTCCGCGACGAAGTAGTTAGTCGGCTCGTGGTACACCTCTTTGGGCTCCCCTATCTGTTGGAGCGTCCCGTTGTTGAGGATGACGATGCGGTCGGCCATCGTCATCGCTTCCTCCTGGTCGTGCGTGACATACACTGTCGTAATACCGACTTCGGAGTGAATCCGCGAGATTTCGGTCCGCATATGCTTGCGAAGTTTCGCGTCCAGGTTCGACAGAGGTTCATCGAACAGGAACAGCGAGGGTTCGCGGACGATGGCCCGGCCAGTAGCGACGCGTTGCTGTTGGCCGCCGGACAGCGACGAGGGCTTTTTCTCCAGCAGGTCCTCGATACCCATCATCTCGGCGGCCTCTCGGACGCGTCGGTCGATCTCCTCGTCGTCGAGGTCCGTACTGAGATGGAGGCCGTAGGCCATGTTCTGGTGGACCGTCTTGTGCGGGTACAGCGCGTAGGACTGGAACACCATTGCAATGTCCCGGTCCTTCGGTGATTTCTCGTTGATCCGCTCGCCACCGAGCCGTATCTCACCGTCGGTGACTGTCTCCAGCCCCGCGATCATACGGAGTGTTGTCGATTTTCCGCAGCCCGAGGGGCCGACGACGACAATAAACTCGCCGTCCTCGATGTCGAGATCGAGTTCTTCGACCGCGACAATTGTCTCTGCTTTCGTGTCGAACACTTTCGTTACCTCGTCGAGTTCGAGTCGTGCCATGTGTTATCACCTGATCGAATTTCGTAACCGCGCGTTTTATGTATTCGCTCTCGTTTCAGCCAGTCTCATCCGGAAATATCGGTCTTGACTATCCGCCTGGAGACCCTCCCAGCCCAGCACCGACGTACCGGCGTGAGATCCCATAGAAGACGACGGGCGGTGCGACCAGTAGGACGAGTGACGCCATCAACACGTTCCACTCCCGGAGCACGTCGCTCCCGAGGATGTAGTAGATGGCGACGGTGGCGGTTCTGGTTCCCTCGTCCGTCGTCAGTACGAACACCCAGAGGAAGTTGTTCCAGGCGGTGAGGAAGGCAAACAGTGCCGCCGCCGCGACCGCCGGCAGGCTCAGAGGCAAGACGACCCTGAGGAACGCCGTGAGTTCGTTGTGGCCGTCAATGAGGGCCGCTTCCTCGATGTTCTCGGGTATCCCCTGCCGGAAGAAGCCCTGGAGCAGCCAGATGTTCTGTGGCAGGACGAAGATGGATAGCGCGATGATGATACCCGGGAGCGTGTTGACCAACCTGAGGAAGAAGAACACCTCGTAGACAGGGATGGTCAAGACAATCCACGGGAACATAATCGTGAACACGGCTGTGTAGAACAGGGCCTGTCGTCCCGGGAAATCCAGTCGAGCGAACGCGTAGGCTCCGGGAATCGCGAAGAACAGCGAGATGATAGTGGCGGCAATCGAGACGATGATGCTGTTCCGGAAGTACGTCCCGAACGCGAACCGATTCCATATCTGCGTATACGCGTCGAGTGTGAGTTCGCCCAACGCGGGAATGAACCCGGTATCCTGACTGATAGCTGCCAGATTGGTAAGGATCGATGTCCGAATCACCCAGTAGTACGGGACGATAGCGAACAGTGCGAACGCGATGATACCGGCGTACAACAGCGCACGTGAGCGTCTGTTTTCATTGAGCATAATGTATCACTACACGTATAGGTTCTCTTCTTCGTCGATTGCTTTTACGTAGATTACTGCTGCGGTCATCGACAGCAGTATCATCGCCATGCCGATTGTGTAGGCCCTGGCGAAATTGTTGTTGACGAACGCCACGCGGTACGTTAGGATGCTGAGGATCATCGTCCTCGTCCCAGGACCACCGCCGGTCAGTGCGAACGGTTGTGAGAACTCGGCGATGTTCCACGCTGTGCGGAGGGAGAGGATGACGATCGTCGGAATCAGGAGCCGCGGGACCGTCACGTCCCGGAACCGTTGGAGGCGATTGGCGCCGGACTGTGCGGCAGCCTCGTACTGTTCTTTCGGAATGCCCGAAATGGCGGCCGCGTAGATAATCGCTGAGTAGGCGTAGTCGTGCCAGGTCTGAGCGATGATGAGTGAGATGAACGGCCACATGCCTGTCGCGAGGAACGCCGGCGGGTCAACCCCGACGATACCGAACGCCTTTACCACGAAGCCGAAGTCGTTGTCCAGAAACCACATCCAGATGACACCACCAGCGAGTGGTGCGGAGAAGTACGGCGACATGATCAGGGCACCGACCCAGTCTTTCGCGACGTCACGTAGTTCGTTCAACAGTAACGCAGCGAGCAACCCGAGGCCCAGTTGTAGGAATGTCGTTCCCACGACGAACCCGATCGTCAAGATGAACGCGTAGACGAACAGATCGTTCGTCACGACCCAGATGTAGTTTTCGAGGCCGATGAACTGTCCGGGTTCGCCCAGACGCGTGTTTGTAAACGTCATCGATACACCCCGGAGTATCGGATAGTAAAACAGGCCGGTAAACGCGATAAACGTTGGTATGATGAACACGTATCCAGCCCAGTTCTCCCGGATTCGGTCTGTGAACGTCTCCTCGTTGAGGCCGTACCGTTCACGGATCTCGTCTCGGGAGCGCCCCTGCTCCTGTGCCATGTCAATGTGAACCAATGCCGGTAGAATAAAACTTTGCCCATCGGAACCCCGTCAGACACCGACGAGACGACGACATCACTGCTGCACGGAGTGATATTCCGACGTGACCAAGATTATCAACAAAACGGTATTGGGACCGCTCCAGTCGGTATCGATTGGCCCGACCGGAATCGAGCGGCGTTAATTGTTCTGTTCTTCGAGTCGGGTGAGTACGCGTTCGCGGACGATTCCGGGCGTTTCTTCGGCGCTGTGTTGGCCAGCAATCGCCTGGCTGATCGTCTCGTTGATATCCGTCCAGCGAATGGGGTCAGTGGGCCACACGTCCCACGGACCGCCCGTGTTGCTGTACTGAGCACCGTACTCGGACTGGTTTTCGATCGACTGTTGGAAGTTCTGTGGGAGGTCGTATTCCTCGAGCATCGGGTCAAGCATCGACTGCATGCCCGGGATGGCCTCGTAGTGCTCGCCCCACGCGGGGAGGACGAAGTCCTCGTCTTCCCACAGGTACTCCGTGAGCGCCCAGGCGCCTTCCTGTTGCTGGTCCTCGACGTCGTTGAAGATGGTGTGTGCCTGTTCGAGTCCCCACACGTGGCCGCCGTGTTCGCCGGAGTGGCCGCTGAGGTCGTCGATACCGATCGCGTCGCCGAAGTCTTCATCCAGTTGGGGATTGGGCAACAGCATGAAGTCGCCCTCGCCGTCGTTCCAGCCGATCTGCGCCTCCTCGCTGACGGAATACCAGCGGTTCGCAGTCGGTAGTGCGTAGGTGAACGACGCGACCCGGCCGCTGAGCATCAGCGACGGGATGTCCTCGTCGCCCCGTTGTGCGGCCTCGGCGCTGCTGAATTCGTCGGCAAGGTTGACACAGGTCTTGATCATGCCGTCGGTCTTCTGACGGTCTTCTTCCATGTCCTCGTTGTTGATGACGACCGTCGGGTCCGTTCCCTCGCCGCGGATCCAGGGGTCGGTCCCGCCCTCGTACGCCGTCCGGGCGTAGCCCCAGTACGACTCGAGGTCGCCCGGGACGCCGGTCTCCTCGTAGGCGATGATGTCTTGTTCCTCGTCGATTGTCTGCAGGACATCGTAGAACTGGCTCCACGTCTTCAGTTCTTCCATCGGATTCTCGACGCCAGCCTGTGAGAATGTCTTGGGCCGGATCCCGAGGTTACTGTTCGTGTGGCGAATAGATCCGACCGCCCAGTAGTCGCCACGGAACTCGGAGACCTGCTGGCCCGCGGGCGACAAGCCGTCGGGGAAGGAGTCACTTCCTTCCATGAACGCCGCGTGGTCGACCAACTGGTCGTCCCGATAGAACTGCAGACCGAGCCCACCGGACTCCCCGAGTGCAGGGGGATTGCCGTTCTGAACGCGGGAAGACATCGCTTGCGAGATGTCACCATAGGATGCGGTCTGGAGGTCTACCTCGTAGCCGTCGTTCTTGGAGGCGAAGTCCTCCATCGAGGAGTTGAAGTGGTCCTGGATATCACCGTTCTCGGCGGCGTTAGCGGAGAGGAACTCGACTGTGACGGTTTCGCTTCCGCCACCGTCGCCACCACCATCGCCACCATCGCCACCGTCGCTACCGCCGTCGCCACCATCGCCGCCGTCACCACCGTCGCCAGTACATCCAGCGAGGCCGCCAAGAGCGCCGGCACTCGCCGCGCCTGTGAGCTTTACGAAGTCACGGCGTGATGTTCCGCTGTCATCAGCTGTTGACCGAGGTGTGTCCGGTTCGTCATGATTGTTAGTGTGTGACATGCCAGTGAAATTTCAGTAGAGTGACCATATAAACCTGCCCCCTGATTTCAACTATTAGTGTCAGAATAAAACATTATTCCCCACGACCATTTATTTGTTTCCAAAACGCACCATGAGATAGTGTGACTAACGACGAGCTCGTCGCCAACGTTCGTACCGTCGCTGACGCCGTTCAGACGACACTCGGTCCGTTCGGAGCGAACAAGCTACTGGTTCAGCAGGACGGAACGGTGACCGCAACCGCTTCCTCGACCGAGTTGCTCGAGCGGTTTGACATCACTGACCCAGCCATGACTCTGCTCCAGACAGCGGCCTCTGGTTTCGGAGACCGATACGGTGACGGAACCGGGACCGTCGTAACGCTGGCTGGGGCGTTGCTCCGGGAGGCGGACGGACTGGCTGAGCAAGGGCTCCATCCGACTGCGATAGAACAGGGGTACCGGGACGGACTCGACAGTGCGCTTGCCGCCATCGACCGTACGGCCCGTCCGCTCTCTCCGTACGGAGCCGAAGCCGTCGCAAAGACTGCCCTCACAGGGACGCGTGACCCACAGGTCCGCCAGTCCGTTTCGGCCCAGGTGGCGAGTGTTGTCGAGCAGGTGGGACCAGATGGGAACGATAGCGTCCGCGTCGTCTCACGTCCCGGCGGTGCAACCGCAGAGACGGAGCTCCTCCGGGGTGTGGTCCTTGAGCGTGGCCCCATTCTCGAATCCATGCCTCGTTCACCTGGACGCGACGGCATCGCGGTACTCTCCTCCAGTGTCGATGTCCCGCACGTGGGGAGCCAGCTCGGTGACGTCAGCCGTCGGGTCGTCTTCGACGCCGATTCCTTCGAGGCCAGGGAAGGGATAGCGGAATACGAATCTGAAGCGTTCGCCGAGCAACTCCAGGCCGCTATCGACGCCGGCTGTGGTGCCATAGTCACGGAACGGGCGATCAACGAACGGGTCCAGACTCGACTCGCGGCCGAAGGGATACTCGGTATCCAGCGCGTCGATACTGATGAACTCCGAGGGGTCGCCCGAATCACAGATGCAACTGTCGTCCCGTCGCTCGACCAGGTTTCCGAGGTGACACTCGGTAGGGGCACCATCACAGTCCAGCGGAAGACCGGCCGGGACGTAACCGTATTCAAATCGGACGCCGGCGAACCGGCTTACACCCTTTTCTGCAGGGCTCCCGATCCGCGCACGGTTACCGCGTTCGAACACTCAGTAGAGACAGCCATCGCCGCGACGGCAGCGGCCGTCCGAGATGGACGCGTGGTCCCAGGCGGCGGCGCTGTGGAGGCGACAGTGTCTCAGGCAGTCAAGTCGGAGGCCCGGTCACTCGAGGGGCGTCAACAGCTCTCTGCCGACGCGTTCGGAACGGCGCTCATGACGATTCCACGCGTACTCGCGAGAACCGCAGGCCTCGACGGTGGGCGGACGGTCGTCCAGTTGCGGGTCGCAAGGTCAGACGGACGGGATTCGACAGGGATAGACGCACTTGCCGGCACGACAGCGGACGTGCTGGGTGACGACCCCATCATCGAACCGGTCTCGACCAAGAAAGCGATACTCACGGCCGCAACAGACCTCGCGACCCAACTAATTCGCATCGATGACCGACTGCAGGCAGATGACCTCAGCGACGATGACGACGTGGTACCGGAAGAGGAACCGACAGGGGGTCAGCAGGCGCCAGCAGGGCAGGGACGGAACGCTTAAAATGGCTCACACAGCTTGTTGAAGGCGCCGACCACCCGAATCCGGGTGTTGGCGAGGTGACCAAGAACAGTTTCCGAGCATCCACGCGGGGCCTTACGACTTAGTTACGCTCCGGTCGAGGTGTGTAGCCCGGCAACTCTACGTTCGGATACAGTACGGTATCTATCGTGAGTAACTGTTCGACGATAGCAGCCGCAGTCTCGATCGCCTGTGAGAACACCCGTCGGGGCTCGACGACGCCTGCGTCCCAGGCGTCGACCGGCTCACCGGTCTGGGCGTCGATACCCGCCGCAGAGCGACCGTCGGCGGCGTGTGCCGTCCGCAGGCTCGTCACTGCAGTCACCGGATCGTGACCGGCGTTCCGGGCGAGTGTCGCAGGGATACTATCAAGCGCGTCGGCGAAGGCCTCGACTGCGAGTTGCTCTCGACCGGCTACCTCCGTCGCATGCTCCCGTAGCTCCGTTGCAACTGCCGCGGCCGGTGCCCCTGCCCCGGGTAGCACCTGGCCGTCCATTACAGCGATAGCCGTGGTCTCGATTGCATCTTCGAGCGCCTCTTCTCGTCGCCTCGCCTCCTCGGCCGTCGACGCGCTCGTGACGACCGTGAGGACCGGACCCGGACAGCCCTCGAAGGCAGTCCACACTTCGTCGCCCACCGTTCGCTGGCTCACCCGTTCGGCTCGCCCGAGGCGCTCGTCCGTCAGTTCGCTCAGCGTAGAGACGACTGTGGCTTCGGTGGCCTCCGCGAGGCGGTAGACGTCTTCCTTGGGGTAGGTCGCCTTGTCGACGACGGCGATTCCTGCCTCCTCGAATGGTCTGACGATTGACTCGTCGAGTTTCTCCAGGCAGACGAGGACGTCGACACCACGGGCGACGAGGTCCTCGGCAGTCGATTCAATCCTGTCTGAGAGCTGGGCCCGGTACCTGTCCGCTGCCTCCGGGGAAGAAAGCGTCACACCGGCACCGCCGTCGAGGACGCTGGCCGTCTCCTCGAAGTCGATCTCACGGTCCAGGATTGCCACGGTCGCGTCAGCGATCGGTTCGTCGATTCCCCACCCGTTCGGCCCCGCGTCCGTGGGACGGGACAGCACCAACCCGTCGACGACGCCACTTTCGGTCCCGGGCTGGGAGAGTACCTTCGCGTGGTCAGTGTTAATCCAGCCGTCGTCCCGTCCGTCGGCGAGTAGCGTGACTGTCGACGCCACTCGTTCCGAGAGTTCCTGTCTGACCGCGGATTCGAGGTTCGTCGTCATCGTCGTCGCGGCGACATCCCTGAGAGCTTCCTCGTCGTCCGAATCGACGGTGCGGGAGAGGTCATCGAGGACCGCCCCAGCACGAGCCCGGGCGATGCCGTACCCGACGACCACGCTGCTCGGTGCGAGTCCTTGGTCGACGAGTTCGAACCCCTCATCTAGAAAGGCACCCGCCAGCAACACCGCGGTAGACGTGCCGTCGTGCAATCCGCTTTGCATGCCGTCGGCGCCGTCGACGAACAGTGCGGCGACGGGGTGAGCGAAGCCATCCATGCGTTCGATGGCGTCGAAGATTCGCCCAGCGTCGCCGACGCGGACCCGTTCGCTGCGGTTCTGCTTGTCCTCTGTCACCATGAGCTTCTCCATACCGGCCGGACCGAACGTCGACTCGACGAGTGAAACGGTGGCGTCCACGGCGCCACTAACGTATCGACGCGCGTCGTCGTCGGTCATCGTCCAGTCCCCTCGCTCGCCGTCGTCAAGGCGCGCCTCCGCGTCTGGATCCACGGCCATACAGCCTTCTTGTGAGGAGTACTGATTAATTCTTTGTGCGAAATCCAAATACCCGGACCGGCTGACGGCATCGCCGACAAACCTTATTGTCTCCTTGTGAGAAATCATATTCATGCCGTATTATCGGGGCGAGCAACTCAGTGAGGTGTATGAACGGGCTGCTCGGGGCGGCTACGGTTTCGTCGCGAGCAATACAACCCATCCTGACATCATGCAGGGACTACTCGACGGGGCTGTGACCGCCGAATCCGACATCGTCCTCCAGATAAAACGTGATACCGCAGAGTACCTGGGTAACGGCGACGTCACAGCCGGTCTCGAAATAATGGCAGCGCACGTGCGCACGTTGAGCGAATCGCTGGACGTGGGCGTCTTCCTCAATGTCGACCACGTCGACGCTGACGACGGGGAACTGATAGAGGCTGCCATCGAATCGGGACACCCCTCGTCGATGATGATAGACGCTTCAGAGTACCCGTTCGAGGAAAACGTCGAACGGACGGCGGCGGTCGTCGACCGCATCGAAGACCGGGACGAGGACTTGCTTGTCGAAGCGGAGCTTGGGACCATCGCCGGGACCGAAAGCGGCGAGACCACCCAGGACGCGTTCTACACGGACCCGGCGGAGGCCGTCGAATTCGTCGACCGGACCGGCTGTGACCTCCTTGCTGTCTCCATCGGAACCGAACACGGCGTCTCGGCCGGCATCGACCTCGACCTGCGCGTCGATTTGGCCGCCGACATCAACGCAGCCCTGCGCCAACACGGTTTCGACGTCCCGCTCGTCGTGCACGGTTCCTCTGGTCTCACCTCCGAGCAGGTCTCAGCGCTGATGGAGACGGGTGTCTGCAAACTAAATACGAACACGCGCTATCAGTACGAGTACGCCCGCACGGCCTGTGAGTTCTACCACGACAACGCCGACGCCATCATCCCGCCGAAGGGAGTAGCCGACGACCGCACGACGTTCTTCGCCGACGCCGATTGGGCCCCCGACAAGAGCCGATTCAACCCGCAAGTCGTCGGCCGTGCAGTCCGCGAACGCATCGCGACTGTACACGCCGAACTGGCCGAGACGTCCGGGAGCGCGGGGGAAAGCCTATTTCTGGAGAGCGAGTCCCGATGAGCGGGCTCGTTCTTGGAATCGATGCCGGACTGACGGCGACGAAAGCTGCGGTGTTCACCCCGAGTGGGGAAGAGATTGCGGTTGGGAGCCGCGAGACACCGACGGAACGCTCCGCCTCGACCCACCGGGAAGTTCAGCTCCCGGAGCTGTGGAAAGTCACTACCGAGGCGGTCCGCGAGGCACTCGACCACGAGTGCGTCGACTCGCAAGACGTTACAGCAGTCGGCGTCGCCGGCCATGGTCACGGCCTCTATCTGCTGGACGGGTCAGGGGACCAAGTCAGGCCAGGCATCAAATCGACCGACAGCCGGGCAGCCGAACTCACCGAAGAGTGGGAACGGGACGGTACCGCCGACCGGATGCGTGACCGTCTCGGGTACGCCCCCTTCGCTGCGGGCCCTCTGAGCCTGCTCGGGTGGCTCGCCCGCGAAGAACCCGCCTCGGTCGACCGAATCGAACACGTCCTGTTCTGCAAGGACTATCTCAAGTTCCGACTCACGGACCGGGTCTGTACCGACGAGATGGAGGGAAGCGTGTTCTACGGTGCCGGCGACGACAAGTACGACCGCGGCGTTTTCGCGGCGCTTGACCTTGGTGTCTCCCCCGATGTCTTGCCCGAGGTCGTACCGAGCTGGGAACCCTGCGGGCACGTGACCCGCGATGCTGCAGCAGAGACCGGTCTGCCCGAGGGAATCCCGGTCGCGTCCGGTCTCCACGACGTGGGAGCGACCGCACTGGGTACGGGTGCCCACAAGGACGGACAGGCTGTCCTCATTCTCGGCACGTGGGGGCAGAGCATCGTCGTTCTGGACGACCCCGGTGACGACGGCGAGGATATCGAAAGCGAACGGGGTCTGACACGCCGGTACCTCGACGACGGCTATATCCGCTACAAGGGACTCCGCTCGGCGGCCGTCTGTCTGGACTGGTTCGTTCGGGAGTTCGGTCACGACTGGCAGGCACAGGCGAGCGACGAGGGCGTGAACCCCTACCAGATATACGACCGCATCGCAGCGGACGTCTCGCCGGGCGCGTCCGGCCTGCTCTTTCATCCCTACCTGGATGGGTCGACCGATGAGCCGAACGACCGCGGTGGGTTCTACGGACTGACCAGCGAGCACACGCGGGCCGACATGCTCCGGTCCGTGTACGAAGGTGTCGCTATCGCCCAGAGCGCCGGCCTCGCGGACCTGACGCCAGATGTCCACGTTGATGACGTTCGTCTGGGCGGGGGCGGGGCTCGGAGCGAGGTGTGGAGCGACGTATTCGCCGCCGCAGTCGACAGCACGCTGCTCGTTCCGGCTGGCGAAGAAACCGGGGCCCGCGGTGCAGCGATATGCGGTGCCATCGCGGCTGACGTCCACCCGGACCACGAGCGTGCCGTTGACCGGATGGTCACAGTGGCCCGGAACCACGAGCCGGACCCGGCCGCTGCGGCTATCTACAGCGACCGGCGCGAGACGTTCGAGAACGCACTCTCGGCGATACGACCGACCTGGAAACGTTTAATGGATCACCCCGAGAGGAAGGAAACGAATGACTGACACGAGCAAACGCTGTCTCCTCTGTGGTGACCCACAGCAACCCAGTGCAGCGATGTACGAATCCGCCGGATACCTCACAGGTCACGGCGTGGAGTTCAAACGGATGGAGTGGCAAGGCGACGTCTCGGCCGCCGAGTTCCGCGACGTGACCATGGACATGGAATCCCGTGGCCCCGGGGACTACGATGCCAGTGCTATCGCGGAAAACTTGGCCGGCGTCGAGTTTCTGGTCGTCCACAAGGCACCCGTCTCCCGGACGGTGTTCGAACAGGGAGAGGACTTAGAAGTCGTCGCAGCAGCCCGGGGCGGAACCGAGAACGTCGACACGGCGGCCGCCGCCGACCACGATGTGACCGTACTTCACGCCCCTGGCCGGAACGCCGACGCTGTCGCGGACTACGCTGTCTCGTTCGCCCTCTCGGCACACAGGCGAATACCACACTTCGTCGAGACGACCGGTCGCGGCGAGTGGGACCTTGAGTTCGACCCCCGAGGGCTCCCGCGTGACGTGACGAACCTTTCTATCGGCGTCATCGGCTTCGGGAACGTCGGTCGGAAGGTCGCCGAGCGCTGGACCGGATTCGGCCCGGAAATTCTCGCCTACGATCCGTACGTCGACGACGAAACCACGCGCGAACACGACGCGACGCCGGCAGATTTAGACGAACTCCTCCAGACGGCCGACGTGGTCAGTATCCACGCACGCCTGAGTGACGATACCCACCACATGCTTGACGTGACAGCGTTCGATCAAATGCGGGAGGAGGCCCTGCTCGTCAACACGGCGCGAGGCGGCCTCGTTGATACGGACGCGCTGGTCAAGGCCCTCCAGTCAGAATCTATCGGCGGTGCCGCCCTCGACGTCTTCGAAGAGGAACCGCTCCCCGAGGGACACCCGCTCCTCGACCTCGACAACGTGTGGCTATCGCCCCACACCGCCGGCTCAACCCGAGACGCGGTATACAACGGCGCCCGCATCGTTGCCGCGGACTTAGAAGCCATCATCGAGGGACGCGAACCGGCTCACCGAATCAGGTAATATCCAGGTATTCATCAGGACAGAGAACGCTTCGCTTCCACTCTCTGTCGCTGAACCTGTCGAAAATGGCATAGTCGACACTCCGAATCTCCGCGTTCCTGTGGGCCTGATACGACGCTGGGTCGAACGAGCTACGATTACTCGACCAAGTCACGGCTGTGTTCAAGGGCTTCAGTCATGCCGTTGGCCAAATGGATGAGGTCCATGCCGGTCGCGACGTAGTCGACATCCCAGTCCAGTCGCTGCTCCCGTTCGGCGTCGTTCGTGGCCAATGTCCCGGTCGTGACACCGGCCGCCCGAGCAGCCGAGAAAACGGACTCGACGGCACCGAGGAACTCGTCGTTCTCCCACTGGCCGAAACAGCCCATCGACAGTGAGAGGTCCAGCGGTCCGATGAAGACGCCGTCGATGCCATCAATCGCGGCAATCTCAGCAGCGTTTTCGACTGCTCGCTGGGACTCCAACTGCACGTGTCTGACGAACGAGTCGTCTCCCGCTTCGAGATGCTCGTCTAACGACATCGTGAACTCTGTCGACCGCCCGGGTCCGATTCCACGGGTTCCCCCGGGCGGATATCGACTACACTCGACAATCTGTTCGGCCTGGGCGGGCGTCTCAACCATGGGAACCAGGACTCCGTCCGGGCCGAGGTCCAGGGTGCGCTTGAGCGTGGTCGGATCGTCGTCCGGGACACGGACCAACGTCTCGGTTTCGCCGTCGCTACCGCGAAGCATGTTCCCCATCGTTTCGAACGACATCGGGGTGTGTTCCGCGTCAATGACGACGAAGTCGTAGCCCGCGGTGGCGGCCATCTCGACTGTGAGTGGGTGCGGAACAGAGGCCCAACTACCGATCAACGGGTCCGAGTCTGCAGTCACTGTGCTCAATCGCTCCGTGTCCGACATACGTCCGTCTATCGAGACAGGAATACAAAAAACCCGGTCGAGTCAGCGGCCGGGGCCGGTCATCTCGACGGCGACGGCCACGGCGTCGAGCAGGCTCTGTTCCGAGGCGATTCCCTCACCGGCGATGTCGAAGGCGGTGCCGTGGTCGACGCTCGTGCGGATAATCGGAAGGCCGATAGTGACGTTGACGCCCGAGACGGCCGACCCGCCGGCGAAGCCGAGCATCTTAATGGGGATGTGGCCCTGGTCGTGGTACATCGAGACGACGCAGTCGAACTCACCGCTGGCGGCCCGAACGTAGATGGTGTCGGGTGACTCCGGTCCAGTGGCGTCGATGCCATCCTCGCGAGCCTGCTCGACGGCCGGTTCGATCTCTGCGGCGTCTTCGTCACCGAGCAGGCCGCCGTCGCTCGCGTGGGGGTTCAGGCCGGCGACGCCGATTGCGGGCGAGTCGACGCCGAGGTCGCGCAGCGCCTCGGCAGTGAGATGGATGGTGTCGAGGACGTTCTCTGTCGTCACCAGGTCACAGGCCACACGCAGTGGGACGTGGGTACTCACGTGCGTGACGCGCAACTCGTCCTCGACGAGCATCATCGCGTAGTTCTCGGTGTCGGTGTAATCGGCGAGCATGCCGGTGTGGCCCGCGTACGTACTGCCGGCGAGTTTTGTCGCCTGCTTGTTTATCGGTGCCGTCGTGATGGCGTCGATATCGCCTGCCTTGGCGAGTTCGATTGCCTGTTGGACGTACTCGAGACTCGCCAAGCCGTACTCCTCGCGGACCTCGCCGCGGACCAGCTCGTCCACGTTGTCAGCGTCGAGGACGGGAATGGCTTCGGCACTGAACGTGGCTTCGGCGACGGACTCGACCGGTTCGACGCGGAGTGACGACTCGACAACCGCAATGGCGGCTGCGATAACGGACGCGTCGCCGATGACGATTGGTCGGCTGAGCTGTCGCAGCTCCGGGTACGCCTTGACGATTACTTCGGGGCCGATCCCAGCTGGGTCACCCATCGTAATCCCGACGACTGGGGCTGAATCATCCATCGTTCGTCGAGAGATATTCCAGGCAGTTAACAATATCTCCTTCGGACCCGAACCCCCCTGCCTTCGTGACGACCGGTGTTCCGCTCGCCACGCCATCGGCGAGGCGACCGACGGGTATTCCGGCGGTGACTGCGTCTCCGGTCAGCGTCACAGTCGTCGCATCGAGGGACCGAAAGCCAGCGACTGCTACATCGCCGCCGGTGTAGAACAACCCAGACGGCGATTGGGATTGGATGACTGCTGCGGCGGTCGCTGCCAGGCCGGACGCAATCCGTCTGCGGATTTCGTCGGGGCCCAGGTCGCGAGATTCCCCTTGCCTGACAGTCTGGTCGACGGACTCCCGGTCCGTGGCCGCGGTCAGGACGGCCGGCCGTCCACTGGCGAGTCGATGGGCCGCTCGACTGACTCCCTCCTCGCTGACCGGCTTCGTCAGGAGGTCGACTGGTTCGAGTTCGACGACCGCCGCTGCGGGGACCTGTTCGAGCTGGGCGAGCGTCGTCGTGCTAACGCTCCCAACGACGGCCAGTGGAGAGCCGGTTCCTACCGCTAGTGACGAGCCCATCCCGTCAGCGGCATCTTTCACAGCAACGTGTTCGGCGAGGCCACCGCTTCCGACGTAGAGCGTATCGTGGTCGGAACCGGCGTCGGCGAGTGTCGCCAGATCGCTTCCCGTCTGGGCGTCACAGACGACGAGTGGCGCCCTGTCGTGACGTTGAATCGCGGCAGCCAATGCCGCTGTGACCTCGTTGCGACCGGATTCGACGACATCCCCCGATATATGTTCGACGGCTCTGCCGTCGCTTTCGAAGATGTCGATGAGGTTCGGCGAGGACGGTCCCTTCTCGTCGTCTGCGTACTCGGTTTCGTCAAGCGACGTCCCGTCCACGTAGTGAACGCCGTTCAGCGTTGTCCGGCCGGCCATCGGGAAAGCCGGAGCGACCAGTGCAACGTCTGCCCCCGACGCGGTGAGTGCGGCGTCGGTCTCTACCGCTACGTTGCCTCGAAGTGTCGAGTCGACCTTCTTGTATACCGTCTCCGCCGGGACCGTTCTGACAACCTTGGCGACCACATCGGCTGCGGTCGCGGCGTCGTCGTACCTCGTGTCGGTGTTGACACCGAGTATCGGCGAGTCGGGACGCCGGTCCAGTCGGCCGGATTCCTCCGGTGGAACCGCGACGACAGCGGTACCGTGCCCCCGGACAGCGAACCCCTGGGATGTGTCCATCGCACCAGTCAGGTCGTCGGCAACGATACAGACCGAGTGCGTGGCCCCTGTCATACCAGACGTGGTGTCCCACAGAGAGTTAAAGTATCATGTAATCCCGGCACCCGTCCTCACTCTGGAATCAGCGCGGCCCGCGTCACGGTGCGGTTTGCCGAATCCCGGAGCGCGTCTTGCAGATCCGCCAGCGCGTACTCTGCGTCGACTAGCTCACCGAATGGGTAGTCGTCGCCGTGTTCGGAGAGGAACTGTAGCGCCTCCCGCAGGTACCACGGAGCGTAACGCATCATGGTCGTCATCTCGACGGACTTGCGGACGGCTTTGCCCGGATCAATCGTCGCCTCCTTCCCGGGGATGATATTGCCCATGACGAGGTAGCGGCCGCCGTTGCCGAGCAACTGGAACCCCTCGTCGATGGCCGCAGGGACGCCAGTCACCTCAACGGCGGCGTCGGCACCGAGCCCGTCGGTCAGTTCAAGCACGCGCTCCTCCCGTTCCTCGACCGTGTCGAACTCGTTCAGGTTCACGGTATGGTCCGCGCCGAACTCCGCGGCCCGTGCGAGACGGTCGGTGACGCCGTCGACAACGATGGTCTCGGCACCGCGCTCCGTGGCGACGGCCGTCGCGTTGAGACCGAGGCCACCAGCGCCCTGGATGACAACAGTGTCGCCTTGAGTCACCTCGATGGCGTCGAGTCCGTTGAGTACCTGTGAGAGCGCACAGTTGGCCGCGGCGGCCGCTGTGCCGCTGACATCTTCGGGGACCTTGTACACGTACTGGTCGTGGTGCACGTAGTAGTGGCTCGCGAACGTGCCGTGGAAGTGGGGCCACTCATCGGGGGCACGCGACCAGTATTTGTAGGCGTTCTCGCAGTACTGATGTTGCCCGCGGCCACAGCGCGCACACTCGTTGCACGTGGCGAAGTAGGCCGGGACGACAAGGTCGCCTTCTTCAAGCACCTGTCCAGCGTTGTCCCGCACCTCACCGCCAGTCTCGACGACTCGACAAAGCGCCTCGTGACCCAGGGAGCCGTCGCGAATGAGCGGATGTTCGCCGCGCCAGATATGGAGCTCGGAGCCACAGACGTTCGCGCGCACAATCTCAGTGAGTAGATCCCCGTCATTTGGTGTCGGGAGTTCGTACTCTTGGAGTTCGGTTGATTCCGGCTGTTCGAGATAGCCGACAGTCCCGGTGTTCGACATATGAAAACGGTCACAAGCGGTCCACAAAGCGTTTGTGGACCGGCTCAGACATCGAAAGTCTTCCCCTAAAGGCGGTTCACGATGAAATCCTCGCCGGTGGCGTAGGTACCTGTTCTTTCGAGAGTTTCCGTCTGGCAAACCTGGTAACGACGACACATTCGTTAGACAACGGTGACATCGTTCTCGAGCGTTCCGATCCCTTCGAGGTCGATACTGACGTGGTCCTCAGCCTGCAGCGTGAACGATTCGTCGGGAACGATAGCGGTGCCCGTCAACAGTACGGCCAGTTCGGGCACTGCGTTATGCCGGGTGTAGTACGAGACCAAGTCCTCACAGGTCTGGGCCATGTTGGCTGTTGTGGTCGATCCTTCGAACACCCGCTCGCCGTCACGGCTGATAGTCATCGACATCTCCAAATCGTGTGGATCGTCTAACCCAGTTGCAGAGGCAACGCAGGGTCCGATAGAACAGCAACGGTCGTAGATCTTCGCCTGCGGGAGATAGAGCGGGTTTTCTCCCTCAATGGAGCGACTACTCATGTCGTTGCCGATAGTGTAACCGGCGATATCACCGCGATACAGGACGATGCCGAGTTCGGGTTCGGGCACGTCCCAGTCAGAATCCTCACGGATGCCGACAGTCTCGCCGGGCCCGACCGTCCGACTGGGTGTCGCCTTGAAGAATATCTCGGGACGCTCGCTGTGGTACACCTCCCTGTACATATCGGGCATCGCGCTCTCAGCTTCGCGAGCTTCTTCACTAATTTCGTATGTGACTCCCGCAGCCCAGATCTCGCTCGGTGCGACTGGGCTAGTGACATCGGAATCAAAGGTGCTGAGGTCGACCTCGTCCGCTTTCGCGACGAGCTGGTCGGCAACGTCATCAATGTCGTTATCGGTGATATTCGCTGCGCGCGTGAGGTCAAGGAACGATGTCAGATTTCCCTTGACACTGGTCAGGTCATACGCTGTGTCGGAAGTCTGAACGATGATACGGGGGTCTCCATGGGTAGCTACCCGATAGTATCGCATGTGCCTTCGAAGCGTCTCTTGCATAGCTAATAATGGTATCGAATGTCGTGGGTATAGCTAACATTGAACTATGGATCCGAGTTCGGGATTGTGAAGCGGTTCGGCGAAACGGCAGCGGCTGAGCTTGCCGATGCGGACACCATATCCACTCGACAGTGTATTTGCACTCATATATAGTCGAATTAATAATGAAAATAGTCATTCATTATTAATGAACCATTTTTATACCGGATTTACAGATACTTCGAATAGGCCCGTCAGCAACGAATCCAGCGCTACTTATCTAGTATATGTTCATTATAGTTGAATACTTCAGGACTATGGAGTGTAGGTGTGGCGACGCCTTCAAAACACTTCGACTTTCGCAAGAAAGCGGACGAATCGACGCACTGGAATTGTTCTGTGAACGGGTCGTGCTTGATGTCGAGTAGCGGATGCGCTGCCCTCGCTGTGCCAATTCTATTCAACAACTGGCCCCTCGGCGCTATCGTTGTCCTCAGACCGACGGATCGCTTTAGGGGAGTGCGGATTATGGTGGAACTCTCGCAGAAACTCTTCAAGCTCCAGAACGTCGCCAGCCTGAAATTTGCCTATTCATAGCGGACGAAGTCACTCGTTCAGTAATACTGAAAGCTATATGACAGCAAAGGCTATTAAAAATTCTTACCTGTTCCTTTGTTCCAGAGTGCACCTCTAACAGCAGTACTCTTATTATTCTATACGTTCAGTAAATCAGGTGTGTCTGTGGAGGGGGACTGGCTGGAAGTCGCCCGTACCCATTTCAGTCGATGCTAACCCCCATCCTTCACGTATTACCATCGAAATTCATTCACTCGGACCGTTCAAGCACTTGTAGAGCTATCACGACGCACCGGCCAATAGTTGGCGGTCTTCTCTCTATAAGGGTGGTTGCGACGTTGTAATTCCACCGTCGCTTCGGACGGCCGCGACAATTATGATGGCGAAGTCGTCTATAAGCTGGTTAAGTGGTCGTAAATGCCGAATCTCATTATTAAAATCACTTCGAAATATACCGTCAGATTTTGATTAATTCAGACGTTTTTCGCCAATTACCAATATGCTCTCCCATATATTGTATAATATATCTATATTTATAATAGAGAGCTGCCTAATCCCACAAATAGTATATATTTACTTTTAGAAATAGATGGGGAGATCTGGATCCAAATGGCCACACGGCCTTTAGATTAGCTGAATGCAATACTGCCGGTTCATGTTGAATATCTCTCAGCCCTATCGGGGAATGAGTAAGAAAGAAAATTTGGCGAATATCTCGAACCACGCTACTTTATCAGTCCTCACAATCTATCTTGAGTCAATGATGATGAGAAAAGTAAGCCATGGCTTGGTCCCCGTTGAGACAGTATGATTCACAGGAATCACTTAGCGAAAACGGTTGCAAAGCTTCAACACAATTCGCTGTCCGTTGCGGAGTACATAGACCAGCTTCGAACGCGAACGGAAGCTATTGAACCCGAAATTGAATCGTTGCTGCCAGAGTCCGAGCGGTGGTCCCGGCTCACAACTGCTGCGGAACAGTTGGCGGACCCTCCGTACTCAACTCGAAAACCGTTGTACGGTATCCCGGTCGGGGTGAAAGACATTATTCACGCTTCGGGCTTTCAAACCAAGGCGAACTCGTCGCTCCCACCCGAACAATTGACTGGCCCGGAGGCGACTGTCGTTCGGCAACTCAAGTCGGCTGGTGCACTGGTCTTCGGAAAGACTGTAACGGCGGAATTCGCCTACGCGGAACCGGGTCCGACAAAGAATCCACACAATACGAATCACACACCGGGCGGATCGAGCAGCGGGTCTGCCGCTGCAGTTGCAGCGGGGCTCTGCCCACTTGCGTTGGGGACCCAAACCGTCGGCTCAATCATCAGGCCCGCCTCCTTCTGCGGGATTGTTGGATTCAAGCCCAGTTATGGTCGCGTGTCGGCTGAGGGTGTGATACCGCTGTCTCAATCGGTTGACCACGTCGGCTTCTTCACACAGGACGTAGCTGGAGCGGAAATAGCCGCAAGTGTACTCTGTGATGGCTGGCAGACGGTTCCCGAGAGAATAAGCCAACCAACGATTGGCATACCCGATGGACCGTATCTCCAACAGGCTAGTTCGGACGGACTCGACTGCTTCTATACCCACTGTAATCGTTTAGAGCAGGGCGGATACAACATCACCAAGGTTCCAGTGTTACCCGACATCGAGACTACCAACGAGTATCACGAACGACTCGTTGCTGCCGAAGCTGCGATGGTACATCACGAGTGGTATCAGGAACACGATGAAAAGTACGGTGAGCAGACAGCCGAACTCATAGAGGAGGGATACGGTGTTCCAACGAAACAAATCGCTATCGGCCGAAGCAGCCGCATGGAGACCCGTGATCATCTGACTGACGTTATGGATAACCACGATATCGATATCTGGGTCGCACCTGGTGCCTGTGGGCCGGCCCCTGAGGGTATTGACTCGACAGGCGACCCAATAATGAACCTTCCGTGGACACACGCTGGACTCCCAACAATCGCCATTCCGACGGACGACAGTATCAATGGGTTACCCATCGGTGTGCAATGTGTATCCAGATTTAATGCTGATGAACATCTGTTGAACTGTGCGAGTGATATCGCTCGAACACTTCAATCATGAATCTCAGACAGCATGCAGTTGGTTGTCACTAGATCACTATTGCAGTTCCAATCGGTCCCGTAGCAATATACTTCTGAGAACGAGTTCTATGAGAGCACAAAACCGAACCGAGAGGACGGAATAGGATACGGCCTTTCGGTCGTTCACGCTATATTGACGTTACGGGTGGGAGACGAAAGTAACGAGCCGAGGGTCATGAAGGGGTGTTGTTCGAGATAACCGGCGTCGACTTCGTCGGCGAGAAGTAGCTATCACTGGTCCAGTGTCAAACTCGATTGGAGGACGTAGTGCTTTCTGTGGACATACACCTCCGAAGACAGATTCAAGTCCGTCCTCGTAGCGGATGACACCAATATTGTATCGTTCCGTTCGTACTGGCCGAACGAATTTGAGCTACAGAATAACAGTAGTACCTCTATTATATTCTCGACTCAGGCGGACATTATCTCGTCTCGTGGGTGTCAGAATGTTCGGGTAAAACGAACGACAGCGTCAGTAGTCAGCGGAAGGGTCTGTATCCAGGACGGTCTTGGACTCTCTGCAGTCGCACTGGTATCTCGCGAGCAACAAGTCGCTGATGAGTCCGACCCGTCGTCCTACTCCCGCCAGATTACGTCCCGGACCACCTGCCGTCGCCGCAGATGCGACGCTCAAGACTGCGCTTTCGCGATTACTAGCTACTGATACCGTCGAACTTATAGTTATCGGTAATGACGATGTCATTGAAACGGTCTCTGAGCGGCATATTCGAGACTACTTCCAGCCAGGCAAGACTGGAGAGAGCTAAATGACTGGTATCGCTAGTACATTTATCGATGGAATGCAGTACTTGGCCTTGTTTAGACGCCGGAGAAAACGACTCACACCGATGAACTAACTGCTCTCTGAGTCAACATGAGTAGTGTGCCCTCCCGTCTCTCTCGCTTCACAGATCGTCTCGAAACACTACCGAAACGGGCTGTCTCTGGTGATCCTTCACCAGCAGTCAAGAAAGGTGACGGCGGCTACGCTGACTGGGTGATTGTGGTGATCCATGGTCTTCAAGAATATCTTGACCTTCCCTATCGACGACTCCTCGATATTCTTCACGAGATGCCCGGTATCGTCGAGAAAATGAACCTCACAACGAGTGAGCTACCAGACTTTACGACCGTGTGCGTCCGGAAACAACAGCTCAAGATGGCAATCTGGCGAACTCTCTTGCGACTTTCCGCCGATCTCCATGATACCGGTGACATACAGGCTATCGATGCAACTGGCTTCGACCGCTACTCGACCAGCCGACACTACGCAAACCGGACAGACTACACATTCAGATCGGTCAAGACGACAGCGTTGGTAGACTGCAAAACCAGTACCGTATTAGATATTCACTGCTCGATGACACAGCCACACGACACACACGTCGGACGGCAGGTACTTTCGCGGAATCTCAACCAGCTACAGACCATCACCGCTGATAAAGGGTATGACTGGGACGAGCTGCGTGAGGATCTTCGGGAGGCCGGTGTTCGGCCAGTGATCAAACACCGGGAGTTCTCTCCACTTGATATGGCACACAACGCTCGCCATGACGATGGTGTCTATCACCAGCGGTCAGTGGTTGAGGCCGCCTTCTTTGAGTTCAAGCAGCGGTAGGGTGACACACTCCGAGCCCGAACTTGGTTTGGACAGTTCCGGGAGCTCGTTCTGAAAGCGGCTGTGAGAAATGTCGAACTTGCCCTCTAATACCGGTCGGTACAAAGACATGAGACCACCACTAGATATTATACTGTTGAGTTTCATCTTGTTGGCATGGTCTCCCGCGAAAACCAGATCATCCTCGGATTCGGGTTGGTCGCAATCATCCTCCTTGTGGCGATAGCGAACTTCACAAACCTACCAACGTGGGTGAGTATCGCAGTTGTGCTGGTTGTCGGAGTTCTTATCCCGCAGATCCTCAACGAGAGTAACAAGTAGGTAGGCTATTCACACGTACGCTGAGCAGCTACCTCGCAGCATCACTAGTGGAATAAATGAGCTACTTCCACGTCTAAACAAGGCCCTTCCACTGTTTATGACCCACAGAAATCCGTAGCGCTATAGAAGAGACTCAATATAGTGACACGCTGAAGGCCCGCGTTGCAGCTCGCATCCTGCTGGCCAGCGACGAAGCCACCGAGACAGTTCTTAGCCAGGCCGACACCGCCGGCCAGGTCGTGCGATTGTGGCGGATTCAGCGGACTATCGACGCCGATGTGGACGCGCCGCCGGAAGCCAGACAGGCCGACCTGGGCCAGTACCTGGTCCGGAACGGTAACGATGGCGCAGCGGTTGTCGACCGCCTGGACAGCGATGACCTCGATACGTTCCTCGACCAGTCACCGTCGACCAGAGTGGCGCTCACCCGAGTCGACAGCGGCGACAACGGATTCGATGCCGCACACTTCATCAGAAACACTGATGCCGAGGACCGGGCCGTGCTGGACCGACTCGACGGACCAACTCAGACCCGGCTCTATCTCCGCTATGGCGAGGGTGACCTGGACGCTAGCAACCTCCGGCGCATCGACGAGCTCATCGAGAGCGGCGATATGGACCAAGCAGATGTCCAGCGCCTGCTCGGGATTCTGGAAACGAAAAATCGGGATCCCTTCGTCGGCGATGGTATCGATAGCGAAGACCTGCTGAATATTGTCGACAAGGGCGCAGATCTCAGTGAAACTCGCGTAGTCACAAAGCCAGACAATATATTCGAGTTCGGGAACGCTGGAGGTGAAACACCGGACACCCTCTTGCTTGAGAACGGTGATGTAGATGAAGGCTGGACACACATCCGACAGCGGCACGTGACTGATACACAGATTGATGCACAGGGTCGTACGAGCTATTTCCCTGCGGGACAAACAATCAAGGGTAGAACCCTTGATGGGCCTATGGAATCGGATACCGATGTCCAGAGGCTAATCACGAGAGCGGTTGAAAACGGTGACCCACAGCAGGGTTCACGGCGAACCGTCGCCGAATACCGGTATTCGCCGGATCCCGAAACGACTGGGGTGAGTGACATGACAGTACGGGTCACCTCCAATGGACGAATAATCGGCGTGTTCCCCGAGGAAGGACCTAATGTACGAGTCTGGATCCGGGACCAGAACGACTGGCTTGACAATATCCGATGATAATGCCTCGAGACACAATGGAAATCAACATCCGCTACGACGAGGAGCTCCGAGAGAAGATTCGCAACGGCACAGCCGATCCGCTCGGCTGGATTGATTCGATCACCAGCGGTGAGACAGACTTGACTGGTGACTCCGATGAGGGCATGAAAGAATACCTGACCAGCTTCTTCACGGGGCTGTTGCAAGGACTTGAGGAGTGCGCGGATGGTGAGCGAATCGTCTTCGCGACCGCTAACGGACCGATATACGTCGTATTGGTGCCGCAGGAGGACCAGAGTATCCGGGTCTGGTTCTGTTACCGCAAGGACGCTGCCGAAACCGGTGGTGAGCCAGAACCCTACGAACCAACAGCCGTCGTTGGGACCGAAGAACTGGCCCAGGCCGTCGTTGAAGCCGCTGAAAAATTCCTCGGATTCGTCGAGGACGTAAATCCGGATCTGATTGCGGATTCCTACGACTACCAGGGCCTCCGCGAGGATATAGAGGCGGTCCGTCAGCGGTACGAACTGAACTGAGCAGACTCTGGTTCGGTTCAACTGAATCTCGTCGAAGTTTACTCGACACTTCGAGCGATTACAGCAGTGCAGAAGTCGGAATGGCAGCAAATACTGTTTTAAGCAGACCGACACGGCAAGCGACATCGCAGAGCGCCTCGCCGACACCCGCGCCCTGCGTGCGCTCGCGCGCATCGAGGGGGCCACTGACGCCGCGAAGGCCCGCGCCACCGCCTGCATCCTGTTGGCCAGCGACGATGCCACAGAGGCCGTCATCAGCCAGGCCGACACCGCTGGCCAGGTCGTGCGACTCTGGCGGATTCAGCGGACTATCGACGCCGACGTGGATGCGATATCTGTGCTCGCGGGGTCTAAGAGAGCGAACCCCGACGTGCGACGCAGACGCTCACCTGTGTGCTTGTGAGCCACGAAGAGGCTCGAACGCTGATCACGACGATCAGCCCGCATCGGAGCTGGGAGAACAGTCCGTACGTCACACAATTGCTCCACCGTCTCGAAGAGCAACCAGTCTCCGGGTGGTGACGCCGAACAGCCAGCGCCGGCGACGACACGGACGCATCACCAGACGTTCGATGAACTCGCTGTCTAGATGGACCAGGTAGGGAGCGAGGGCGCTCCATTCTTCCAGTAAATCGCATCTAGCGCGGCCGGGAACTGCTGTAGTCGGTCATCGAGGACCGCGAGTGGGTGCGCATCGAGAAACGTCGCCTCGTGCCGATCAACCGGTGTGTCTTCGTGATTGAGTTGGATATGACAGGGCCCAAGGTCCGGATGGTCGGCGTCTTGGTGGAAGCCGAGCATCAGATTTCGGTCCGGTTCGACCCAGTTGATGCGGTAGTATTCGTGGTTGACGCCGGCGGGGTACCAGGAACGAATCTCCAGTCGTGCTGTCGCCGCGTCGTACGAGTCACTCAGGAACATCGTCGGATCGACATCCGCGATGACGTACCGGGGTCGGCGTCGAGACGGGCGATAGCGCACGTCCTCACACCCAGCCTGCCTCGTCAATCGGTCGTGAACGTCGCGGAGGAGGGTCCGCTGTGTATAGCGGTCGCGACCGGCAAGAAAGATCATACTGTGAGAGAGAGAATTAGCTCGTGGCGCGGTCAGCTACGTCGGTCATCTGTTCGCGAGCGGCTTCCACATCCGAGTAGAGTTCCAGGGCATGCTTGATGAGGCGCCGGTCCTCCTCGTTCTCGCGCCAGAACGCGATAACGTCGCGGCGGTCTCGGAGGTCGGCACTTGTGAGGTCGCCGTCGGCGAGTGACTGTTCAAGCTCCCCCCACGTCTCGACGTCGTAGGTCGCCTGCCACTCCTCGATCTCCTCGGTGATTGCGGCCAATTCGTTCCGCAACTCCTCGCGCGTGTTCTCCTCGATGAGCGTGCGGATTTCCTCGAAGAGCAGTCGCGTGTAGTCCGGCTGATAGCGCGTCGTCTCGCCGGCCTCGACGCGGCGCAGCTGGCCCTGGTCCACGAGATCCTGGAGTTCCTCGTTGGTCGTACTCCAGGCGGCGTCAGCCTGCTCGCTGATCCAGTTAACCGACCGTGGTTCGCGGAGCGTCTCGGCGACGGCTCGAATACGGTCGCGAGCGCTCATCGACTCAGTCCACGACTGGACGCCATTCCGTGGGGATTCCGACATGCTTAGCACCTCTTGCAACAGGGTTCGTACTTTACTCCCATATATGTTTGTACCTTCTTGTATAATCGAGAGTAGGTTACGACCATAGGCGTCCGGACATTGAAATGCGAAACCGACAGAAGCTATGAGCCAACCGATGCACAACAGATATTCTGACTTTGCAGAACTGCAGCCGACCGGCGAGGCGTCCCACATTCCAGACCAGAGGCTGGACGACGGGTGTGAGGGTGACACCCGGCGGCAACGCGTCGTGACGAGCTCTGGTGGCTACCCTGATGTGCCGACGGCCGCCGATGGCGAGTGCCGGTCCTGTGGGGCCTCAGTCCCAGACGGCCAGACGAAATGCCGGTTCTGTCTCACCAACCATCTCGGGAATGACGCGACTAGCACGGACGAGGCAGCGTCGACGACGTTCCTCGGCATCGTCCACCTGGTCGTCGAGTCGACCACGTTCTACGGGGCCGTCGCGATGGGCGGCGCCGCGGCGAACCTCCTCTCCGCCAACGAGGCGGAGCCGGCCGTCGATGACTACACGCTCATCTACGATCTCGACGAGGCGCCGGCGCGCCAGCTGGCCGAGCACTGGCCCTCACTCCCCGATGCGGTACAGGTGTCGTCAACGGAGGGAGAGCGGCTTCTCAGTGCCGCCCGTGACCGGACTGGGTGGCACGGGCAAGGAGCGTCGGAGCATCAGGAGCAGCCCCCGACGCGGCTCTACGACCAGCGTGGGGACGGTATCCGCGACGCGTCGCGTCTCGATGCGGTCCTCAACGACGCCGACGACACAGTGTGGCTAGTTCCAGCGATGGCGCTGACCGAATCCACAGGTGAGAGTGCGACTGATCGTCAGGTGTCGTCGGTACCGACGACGCAGGAACTCGACTGTGAAACCTGTGGACGGGCGACCGACCATCGGTTCAAGACCCACGAGTCGGTCCCAGATGAGGCGTGGACGGGACAACCGATCTGGGAGTGCCGTGTGTGTGGCTCGGCTCGCTACGGCCCCACCAGGTCGGAACAGACCCCGTCTTAACCTACATAGCGACACGGAGGCACACTAATGTTGGTTAACGAGCAGACTCAGTCCTTCAGCTACCCGCAGCCGGAGATGTTTCTCTGCGCCGTGAATCGGCGAGGCGCTTCAAATGGACCCACGCAACACGCCCGGATATCGACTGCATCGCTCACTCACCAATCTCAAGCGCATCGAGACGGCCGGACTCGACGAGGCAGATCAAGAGCGGATCGAGGCAGCGAGGACACTCCTCCAGAACGTGAGTCTGCTCACCCAACCGCAACACAGCGGAGACGCCGATACACAGGTCGAGTCCTGAGCGGCGTCGCAACCGGGAATTTGGGTGGACCGAGTCGGAAAGTGTTTATCGCCCCCAAGAAGGGTGCGGGGCGAACCAGTTGTGGATGGCCTCCGTGGGACAAACCAGAGCGGGCGAGCTCGACAGCGCGCTGGTGGCTCCTCCAAGACGACCAGTCAATATCTGAGGGTGATGAGTCGTGACTGAACTCACAAAAACGCTAGAACTGAAACTTGTAGACCCGAACGCACACAAGCGGGAGAAGCTCCGTGAGACGCGGGGGGCCTACCAGCAAGCGCTCCAAGAGGCCTTCGACGCCAGCTGTACCACTCTGGGGGAAGCGAACGACATCGTGGGTGACTACGAGTTGAGCGGTTACGCGAAGAACGCCCTGAAGCGGTATGTCCCGCAGCTGACGACGACCTATGGAGCAAATGAACTCAGTGACGATCACCCTGTCCGCTTCACGAACGAGGGGGTGAAGATCGACCACAAGCCCGGAAACACGATCCAGTGGTACGTCAAAATTCCACACCACGAAGACTACCACCTCTGGGTACCAGCACAGCCGAACCCTGAACAACGGGACTGGCTTGAAGCAGTGATTGCTGGCGATGCAGACGTGGGGGAAGGTCGTTTGCTCAAGCGGGATGGAACGTGGTATTTCCATCTCATCGCGACCCGGGACATCCCAATCAACTCCGAGGTACCTCCCGAACAACGTACCCCCATTGGTGTCGATATCGGGGAGGCAAGTCTCGTCACGGTGTGTCACCGCGACGAGCATGGGTTCCCGACAACCCCTGAACTCTGGACGGATGAAGGGAAGACTGTTCGTCGACTCCGCAAGCGCTACTTCACCACGATGCGGCGACTCCAAAGTCGTGAGAGCGAACGGATTGCAGACACCTTTGGCGACGAGTTGTGGGCGCAAATCGATGATATCCTCCACACCGTCACCAGGGAAGTGGTGGAGTACGCCGAGGCAGTCGAGACGCCGGTTCTCGTGCTCGAGGACCTCACCTACATCCAGGAGTCGATGGACTACGGGGACTACTTGAATCGCCGGCTTCACGGCTGGGGATTCGCAAAACTCCACGCACAGATCACGTACAAAGCCGTAGAAAGAGGGATCCCCATTGCGACAGTCGACCCGCGGAATACCTCTCAAGAGTGCCATATGTGCGGTGAAGGGGGAACCCGGCCTCAACAGGCGACGTTCAGGTGCTCCAACGACGCCTGTTGGGTCGAAGAGTACCAGGCAGACATCAACGCCGCACTCAACATCGCAGATTGCTACCTCAGCGGAGAGAGTCGTTCCAGAGAACACGAGAACGACGATGACTCGGCTGAGGATGGGGCCTCGTTGACCGGGCCACAAGACAACCAAGCCGATGCTGAAACCCAGCAGGCGACGCTTGGAACGTATACGTCTTGAAACCGTAGAGCTGAGCAACCGCTCAGCGTGAAATCCTATGACGGGATTCTCGCATCTAACTGATGCGGGCGGAGGTCAAGGGACATCGCGCACTCTCTCCGAGCAATAAACGAGAGATGCTTTTCACTAGAACCCGATATTTAGAGATACGCCAAGTGGGCGAAACAACTGCTGGTGGAACTGGCCGATGGCCTCGAGGCAGAAGCCGTCGACGGCTACCTCGCCGACGAGGATCGACCGTCGACGGTCGTCGAGCCGAAGCCCCGCGCCACCGGGCTCACCCTCGACGAGATCGTCGCTGACCATCTCGACTACCTCCACCACGAGGCGTTCTTCGTAGTGTCGACGACGTTCGAGGTGACCGCCTATCGGACGCTCTGGTTCGGCCTGCAGTACGACTCGGAGACGGTCGAACAGGGAGAGACGGTTGGGAACGGCGCGCTCGCGACGGTGCGATGGTACGACGGCGAGCCGGTCGGCGACGGCCACCTGCAGGGCCAGTTCGCGGCCCTCAAAGACGTCGTCGGCGATATGCTCGACAAGGGCGTCTTCACGCCGTCGAGGGCGAGACAGTACCTGAAGCGGAAGCTGGCCGAGCGAGTTGGAGACCGACAGGAGCTGCTCATTCCGACCGGAGAGTCACCCTTCGAGAAGGCGAGCCTGAACCACTCCTAGTTGGCCCTGTAAAAATGACCATTATCTGAGGGTATTCTGAGGCCGTGCTAAATACAGGGCGCGTATCTCGCATGGCACATCGGGAACTATCAGTGCGGGAATCGGTAGAGCGGCCAGCGGGGATTCGTTATTCGTAGACCCCGCCGAGACTCGACATCGGCGTCGCACCGGCCACGATTGCGCCCGTTGCCAAGATCGCTGCCAAAAGCACGACGAACTCTCCGCTTGGTGAGTAGCCGGCCAGCCCAGCGCCGACTTGGACGATGAACACGGTCACAAAGAAACTGACTATCGCAAAGACCAGCATCACGATTGCTGCGATGATACTACTCACTAACGCGCCGAAGGAATCAAGAAATCCCATATCCATTCAGGAGAGTGCCGACCGACGGATAAGGATTCGTTTTGGCTGCCCACGAAAGGCGCCATGAGCGACCGGCTGCTGTCTGAATTAGTCCTCGGCTGTGATCTCTTCGAGTGCTGCCTCGAAATGCGCTTGCGTCAGCACGATATCCTCGACAGCGGTCGGTTCGTCACTGGACTGGGATCGGACGTGCTCGCGAACGGCGCCAGTGGCCGCGCCACGACAGAGTGCGGCCACATCGGCACCCACCAAGCCATCCATGTCAGCAGCGAGTTGGTCGAGGTCGACATCGTCGGCCAGTGGCCGATTGCGGGTATGGATCGTCAAAATCTCGCGTCGGGTCGCCTCGTCAGGCACGCCGACCTCGATCTTTCGCTCAATTCGGCCCGCACGGGTGAGCGCGTCGTCGATGAGGTCTGGCCGGTTCGTGGCCGCGATAACGACCACATCCTCCAACTCCTCCAGCCCGTCGAGTTCAGTCAGCAGCTGCGACACGACGCGTTCACCGACCTGATTGTCCCCGCCACCGCTGCCACGCTTGCTTGCGATAGCGTCGATTTCGTCGAAGAAGATGACGGTGGGGGCATTCGATCGAGCCTTCTCGAAGATTTCCCGGACCCCTTTTTCGCTTTCACCGACGTACTTGTCGAACAGTTCCGGCCCCTTCACGGAGATGAAGTTCGACTGGGCCTCGTTCGCGACGGCCTTCGCTAGAAGGGTTTTCCCTGTACCGGGCGGCCCATGCAGCAGAATTCCCTTCGTCGACTGGAGGTCGACCTGCTTGTACGCATCCGGATAGGCAAGGGGCCATTCGATGGCCTCCTGCAGTCGCTCTTTGGTCTCTGCAAGTCCCCCCACGTCGTCCCACGTGACGTCGGGTTTCTCGACGAACACCTCTCGGAGTGCGCTGGGGTCGATCTCCCGAAGCGCTGACCGGAGGTCCTGTTCGGTGACCTCGAGCGTTTCAAGCGTCTCGGCGCTAATTTCGTCACCTTCGAGATCTAGATCCGGGCGGACCCGTCGGAGCGCGTTCATCGCCGCCTCGCGGACGAGGCTTTCCAGGTCTGCGCCGACGAACCCGTGTGTGTTGTCCGCGTACTGCTGGAGGTCGACATCGTCGGCAATGGGCATCTCTCGGGTGTGAATTTGGAGGACTTCGTGTCTGCCCTCGGTGTCGGGAGCGCCGATTTCGATTTCGCGGTCGAACCGGCCGCCACGCCGGAGCGCGTTGTCGATGGAATCGACGCGGTTGGTCGTCCCGATAACCGTCACTTGACCGCGGTCTTCCAGGCCATCCATCAGGGAGAGCAATTGCGCCACCACTCGGCGCTCGACCTCACCCTGGGTATCGTCTCGCTTCGGGGCGATGGAGTCGATTTCGTCGATGAAGATTATCGACGGTTCGTTTTCGCCGGCGTCTTCGAAGACCTCACGGAGTCGTTCCTCGCTTTCGCCGTGATATTTCGACATGATCTCCGGGCCGGAAATCGTCGAAAAGTTAGCGTCTATCTCGTTGGCGACTGCCTTTGCGATCAGCGTTTTGCCGGTCCCGGGCGGCCCGTGGAGCAAGACGCCCTGTGGTGGCTCGATACCGAGTGCCTGAAACAGCTCGGGATGGGTCATCGGCAGCTCAATCATCTCCCGAACTTGATCGAGTTCGTCGTTGAGTCCCCCGACGTCTTCGTATGTGACGCTTGGTGATTCCGGGCTGTCAGCCGACTCACTGTCCCGGCCGCCACTGACGGATTCGGCGGACTGCTCGACCACCTCGACGGTAGTCGTTTGCGTAACGATCACGGTCCCTCCAGGCTCGCTGTCGACGATACGGATCGGAATTCGGCGGTTCGAGCGCCCCATCACCGAGCCGAGTCCGAGTGAGAGCGGGACGGTCTGTCCCGCCTGCACAGCTCGGTCGGCGAGCTTCTGGCGGAGATACGGGGCGAGGTCGCCACGGATTTGCAGGCCGTCTGGGAGCGCAATCGACAACTGGCTCGCTGGCTCGACATCGGCCTCCTCGACGGAAACGATTCGGTCGAGTCGGGCGCCGATTGTTTTGCGTGTTTGCCCGTCGATGCCGATGATTCCGCGCTGTCGCTCACCAGCCTGTCCTTGCCGAACACGGACCACTGTAGACCCGCTCTCACCTTCGATAGTGACGAAATCGCCGTTATCGATCCCGAGTTCCGACATCGCCTCTCGGTCAATTGCTGCGATACCCTTCCCTGCAATTTGCCTGTCGAGTGGCTTAACAATGAGTCTCATGATTGTGACCGTCCAGACTGCACTCGAGGAGAGATACCCCTCCAAGTCTTCGAGACGGATACAGAACTGGAGATACTACGTATACTGGGCGATTGCGGAAATAAGTTGGTACTATCACCTAACAGCTAGACAGCGGCAGCAGATCGGGCTGTGCAAGATACAATCTCTATATTCAGCACGGACTATTTGACAGCGTGTGTGAAGGTCCTCGAACGCCGTGAGTTACCCGACACAAGCGATGGTGACGCCTCAATTGGCGATTGATTTTCCCGATAGAGAGCTGTGTAGATATGCACGAATCACCAGACGATGCCGCTCCGATTCGGAACCGTTCGACTGACGAACGAAAGGAACCTTGAGGGTAAAATCAAATGTAGGATTTATTCGGCTTTTGAGCGGTGAAATCAGCAGAATTAACCGAGACGAGTGCTGAGGGCGCTCGCTCATCTGTCGAACGAATTCCCTTGTTGGGCGTGAGGCGTCCGAACTCTGGGTTTTAAATACTGGTCATATATCAATTCCCGGACTATCTTTTGCCATATGCTGAATAGAGGGAGCCCATCGGTCACATTTCGGTGGAACCCGGCTGCGGTTCAGAGCAAGACGAGGAACACAGTCAGCCAGCCACACACGATGACGAGCCCACCCAGCATCGCAACCGTGGTGTAGCCAATGATATCACGGGCACGAAGGTCGGCGATTGCGAGGAGTGGAATCGCCCAGAACGGCTGGATCATGTTCGTCAACTGGTCGCCCAGCATCTCGATGATGACGGCCTGCTCGGGGCCGTATCCGAAGCCAGTCGTGATGTCCAGCATAATCGGTCCCATCGCGACCCATTGGCCGCCACCCGACGGGATGAAGACATTGACGACCCCCGCCACGAAGACGCCGATGACGGGCCAGGTGGCCGGTGTGGCGAACGCGCCGAAGAACTCAACAATCACCGTCGCCAGGCCGGTCCCTGTCAGTAGGCCGGCGATGCCGGCGTAGAACGGAAACTGGAAGATGATTCCGGAGATGTTGGTGACGCTGTCTTTCATCTGAGCGACGATGGCGGATGGGCGTACCCACAGGAGAATCGCACCCAGGAGAAAGAGTGCGTTGATACTGTTGAGCGTCAGATTTGAGATTCCACCGGCTCTGAGGAACCACGCATTAACGACGAAGAACGCGGGGAAGACGGCGATAGCCAGCCCAATCACCCGCGAGTCGTTGAGCCGGTCCGCGACGGAGCGAGCGGGGGTGCCGCCATCGGTCGTCGGGTCGGCCATCGCCTCGGTGACCACCCGGTCGATGTCCCGGTAGGTCGCCCGAGGGAGTTCCCGAATCCCGTCTTCGGGATGGAGCAACCCCATGATGACCGGGACGACGAGGAGGAGCGAGCCCGTGGTCACGATATTCGTGCGGCTACCGATCGTCTGCGCAAGCGGGATGCCGTCCCTGATGTAGTCGGGGAATGTCCCCGGGATGAGCTGTGGATCGGCCATCAACAGCCCCACCGACGATGACAGCCCGCCGTGGAACACCATGAGACTGGTGTAGCCAGCCGCCGCCAGCAGTGGGTAGTGGACGGTGATACCCTTCTCTTGACACTCGTAAGCGACGCGTTTGGCCATGATGGCGCCGACGATGAGGCCAATGGCCCAAGAGACGACGGCAGCGGCCATCGCCACGAACGACGTGAACCAGACAGCCGTGAACCGTGAGTTTGGCAGTCGTGCCAGCCGCTCAAGGCCGCGCGTGAACGTCGGGGACTTCGCGATGGCATCGCCGGTCATCAGCAGGATCGAGATTGCGGCCATGAACGGGAGGAGACTCCAGACGCCACCAGTCCAGGCGGTCAGGGTCGCCCGCGGACCGGCCCCGGTCGCCATCGCGGCGGCGCCGGCGACGAACGTGAGGACGATGGCGATGACGTAGGGGTCGGGGATGTATTCCTCGGAGAGGTCCGAACATCGCTCGCCGAACTGACGGAGCAGGCTGAGCACACCGACGAGACATCGACCGCGGTGAAAAGTCGACCGGTCGGTAAACAAGTACATACGCCCGGCTCTGAAATGTGGTGTAGATGAGTGACGACCCAACGAAGGTCGCGATCGCCTGCCAGGGTGGCGGCAGCCACACGGCGTTCACTGCCGGGGCGTTACAACGGCTCCTGCCGGAGATCTGCAAGGCGGGCTACGATATCGTGGGATTCTCCGGGACCTCCGGCGGTGCTGTCTGTGCGCTGCTGGGCTGGTATGGCACCGTCAGCCCCGACCACGCCCCCAGCGCGCTACTTGGGGAGTTTTGGAACGACCTGAAAGCCCACCAGCCGGCCGAGCGGTACCTGAACGACCTCGCGGTCGGGACCGCCGAGTTGCGGACCATGGGCGTTCCATTCCCGCAGTTCAGCCCAGGACAGACACCCGCCGGCATCATCGGACAGCGACAGTTCCGACGTCTCCTCGAGGACCACGTCGACTTCGAGCACGCACGCGATTTGAGTACGGTCCTCCGTGAGCGCGAGCGGCGCGAGGGCCTCATCCATCCGGCCCTGCTCATCAGCGCTATCGACGTCCTGAACGGGGAGTTTCGCGTGTTCCGTGGGCGGGAGATGTGTGCCGAGGCGATCCTCGCCAGCGCGGCCGAACCCGGCCTGTTCGGCGCCATCGAAATCGACGGCCGGCAGTACTGGGATGGCCTGTTCTCGAAGAACCCGCCAGTACGGGACTTCTCGACGACCGACGATATCCCCGATCCGGACGAGGTCTGGGTCATCCAGATTAATCCGTCCGAGCGGTCGAAGGTGCCGCGGTCACTCCACGACATCGAGGACCGGCGAAACGAACTCAGCGGCAACACCTCCCTCGAACAGGAGGTGGCGTTCATCAAGCAGGTCAACGAGTGGGTCGACGCCGGCTACCTGCCCGACCGGTACACACATACGGACATCGAGCGGGTCCAGTTCGACGAGGAGCTCCGCTGGTCGACGAAACTCGACCGGTCGCCCGCGTTCATCGAGGCGCTGTTCCGGACCGGTCGCGAACGGGCTGACCGGTTCCTGACAGAGCGCCGCGAGTAAGCGAGCGGAGGCTGCGCTATAGTAATAATTGAAACGATTTACACACTGATCGCACTGCTCTCGTGCGATCAGGTGTGCATTGATTTTCAATGGCTACTATAGTGTCACGGGCCCTACCGCCGGTCGCTGTTCTGTGACTCGTTCCCAGGGTTGGGTTCTGGGGTCAACACAGCCCGGATAGCCAAGACGCCAGAGTTCGATCGTGCCGACTACGGCGACGAGCAACGCGCCGACAGCGAGGCCCCGTTTCCGTGACCGCTCGAGGGTGCCCCGTGCTTCGTCTGTGACACTGCGTCGTCTACATCGCGGTCTGCATTCGCCTTCCACAGTGGCTCGACACCGACTAGCATACTGCCTCACCGCGGCTAGCCGTCTCAATCCCTGCTCCCCTGTCCGTTCAGTAGGTCAGGCTCATGCCGCCCTCGTGGGTCATGTCCCCCCCGTTGAGGTGGCTGCTGTGGTGTGAGCATCCCATCACGAATAGATTCGCCACCTCGTAGGGTTCCATCATGTCTTTGACGCGGGTGCGCTCGAGCATCACTTTCTCGACGACCTCGTCGACAGTCATGTTCCGCCGGTCGGCCGTGTCGGGCAACTGCTTGGCGACCAGTGCGGTCTTGACGTAGGCGGTACTGACAGTAAAGGCACGGACTTTCCCCTCGCCTTCGGCGGCGATGGACTGGGTGAGCCCTCGGAGGCCGAATTTGGTCGTGTTGTAGGCGACCTTGTCTTTCGTGACGATGTGGCCGTGGACCGAGCACATGTTCCCGACGACGCCGCGGCCATCATCGTTTGCGCGGAAATGCGGAAGGCAGTGTTTCGTGAGCAGTAGCGGCGCCCGTTGCATCACGTCGTGCATCAGGTCGTACTTCTCGACCGGGAACGACTCAATCGGTGCGACGGTCTGGATGCCGGCGTTGTTAATCAGGTACCGGGGCGACCCGTGAAACGTCGCCGTGTCGACGATGCGTTCGAGGTCAGCGTCGTCGGTCAGGTTGGCAGTGACAGTGACGATATCCCCGGGGAGGTCGAGTTCCTCGGCCTCCGCCTCGACAGCCGCGAGGCCGGCCTCGTCTCTGTCGGTCGCGAGAACTGTGAGGCCGTTGGCCGCGAAGGCAAGTGACACCGCCCGGCCGATGCCCGCCCCGCCACCGGTGACGATGGCGACATTGTCGGCTACGTAATTCGGGTCATCGATCGTCAGAAGATTGTCACGGGTGATTTCGCTGGGTCCGTATTTCGCCATCGCCTCCTCGACGGTCATGTCTGCCATGTAACGCCAGTCGTCGCTCTCGGTGTAATAACTACCGACGGCATGACGTCGCTGCACGCGAACTCTGCTTCGACGTCTGTACGGGACCACTGACAGGAATTCTCACCTCCACAGCACGAGCAGTCTTGCCGTTGTCGCTGTTCTGCTCACGGTGGCCGCAGCCCCTTTCCCTCCGTCACAAACTCAGCGAGACCGAGAACACGCTCACTTCCCGACGCTCGAGCAACCAGGGAGTGAAATAAACCAGGAGGCTGGAGAGGCCCTTCGTCAACACCTCCATTGCCGTCCGAGCTAGGGTGAGTGAGACACTCTCTGTGTAGCACCGAGTACTCTGCCAGGAGAGTGATTCTTCGGTTGTTTGTGGTAGACTTGACGGAGTGCGTCGGCGGTCGGGGTACCACAATCCGGATGTACTTCCGGACGGTCGCAAGGGCACTCCACCCAATCAGTGCTTGTAGCGGTACAATGGTACGCCCCGCCAAGTTTTGTGAATCCTGCGTACTCCATGCGGTCCGTGCAGTAACGTTCGTCACTTGTCGAGGACTGTTGATATTTGTACTGACTCAATGGTCGGTGTATTCTGATTCAGATTACCATTTACTTCGATACGGGATCACCCGATCCGCAAAAACCGTGCGGCGTATCCGGGGTCACCCTGCCGCGGTGTGACGACGACGAACGCCTCTGGCGGAGCGTCAACAATGTCTGCAGGGAGTCCGCGGAGTTCTGGTGTCCAGCCAAGACTTCCCTCTCGCGGTTTCAGAGGAACGACGAGGTCTGCCTGGCCCGCCGCCTGGAGGCGGTCGCGGAGACCATCCCAGCCGTCTACAGTCGAGACAGTCACGGTCATTTCAGGGGGAACGTCTCCAATCAGTCGTTTGTAGGACTCACGCGCGAGCAGACTGTCGACAGCGATTACCTCAAGCGGTGCACCGAGGTTCCGAGCGATGCGCTTGACGAGATAGACGCTCTCGGCGAACCCCTCGTGATGGCCAATTGCCGGGGGTAATACGAGGAGCACCCGTGACGTCGTGTTGATTGGCCGCCCGAGTCGCGAGACAAGCACTGGATCAGTCGTGCGGTCACGGACTTGGTCGATGATAGTACCGAACACATGCCCCTTGAGGGATATCTCCCCTCCCCAGCCCAGCAGCACGAGGTCGGCCCGGGTCTCGACGGCCGCGTGAGCGATGCCGGATGCGACACTGTGGTCGATTCGGGTTTCGATTTTGACTGGAACCTCCGCTTCGCTGCCGGTTTCGGCCGCGCGGTCCAGTTCCCTCTCGGCCGCAGCCAGTTCCTCGTCGCTAGCATCAGGGCTGAGCACTGTCAGGAGATGGACCGGCGTCAACGAGGGATCGTCTTTCAGCGCGAAGGCCAAGTCCAACAGGCGTCGCTGGAGTTCGGCAGCCTGGGTCAGTGGGAGGAGAATTCGCGGATCGTAGGGCTCGGGCGCACTCGTGGCTGCCTCCCCCTCGGTGGCAAGACGGCGCCCGTAGCGTTCGGTCACCCATGGGCTGACGATTGCGGAGACGAGGATCATCACGACGACAGCGTTGAGAACTTCGGAAGCGAACACACCCGCCTCAAACCCAAGCAGCGTGATTGCCAGCGCTGCAGCCGCCTGACCAACAGAGAGGCCGACAAGCACGCCGGTCGCGTTACGGCTGTAGCCCTTAATCGCGGCCACACCGACGGCGGCGACGACTTTCGTCGAGAGCATCACCCCGAGAATCACCGTCGCGATCCAGAGTGTCTCTGTGCCCGCAAGGAGGACCGCGGGATCAACGAGCATCCCCACATACAACAGAAAAAACGGGATGAACAGAGCGTTTCCGGTGAATTCGATTCGGTTTATGAGCGTGCCACCTCGTATGATCTGCCGGTTGAGGGCGATTCCGGCGATGAAGGCCCCAAGGATGGGGGCCAGTCCCAGCCCCTCGGCGAGGCTCGCGGATCCAAAGATAACCACGGCGACGAAGAGGAACTCAAAGTAGCTCTCCTGGCTGGTGTTGCGAAAGAACCAGCGGGCAAGCAGGGGGATGACCAGCCAGAGGCCACCGAACAGGGCAACGAGCGTGACTGCAATCTGGCCGACCAGCCAGAGCGACAGGCCGTCCTGAATGACGCCTAGGGAGAGCGCCAGTACCACGAGCCCTGCCGTGTCAGTGAAGAGTATCCCACCGAAGACGGCCGTAACGGCAGGGTTTGTCGTCACGTCGAGTTTGTTAACGACGGGATAGGCAAGCAGTGTGTGGGTGGCGAAAACTGCCGACAACAACATCGCTGCCCAGAAGTCGAACCCGAGGACGACCATGCAGACGCCGGTCCCGACGACGAACGGCAAACCGAAACTGACCCCACCGAAGAGCGCAGCATCCTGTGGCGCCTGGAGGAAGCGACGTAAGTCGAGTTCCAGCCCGACGATGAACAACAAGTAGACGAGGCCTGCGTTCCCGAGCAGGACGACTGCGTCGCCGAGTGCCAAGATACCTACTCCGTTTGGACCGAGTACCGTCCCAGCGAGGACGATTCCGACGATTCCCGGCAGGCCGACTCGCTCAATAAGAATCGGCGCAAGCAAAAACGAAACGAGCGCGAGTGCCAGCACGACGACCGGTTGGTCGAATGGGAGTACAGAATGAAGTTCTGATGCGCCGGAAAGGAATGCGCTCATCGAGTCGCGAGTGTGTCTATCAACTCAATCCCGCCAAATAAAAGCCTGTTCCAAGAATGGCCACCAGGAGTTTGCTTTGCTGAATCCAGCCTCTCTTTGCAGCACGCCGCTTCTTACAGAACCCTGGTAGTTTCTCCCGCTCGTGCTGAATACAGGGCGCATATCTCGCATTACCAGGGAGTTCACATCGACCTCGTCGGTGCGTTAGAGACAGTCGATGGGGTCGTTGAAAGGCATCACATTCACCGCGTACGATACAGTTGGCGTACTCAGAACTACGGTTCTCGGGGGTCGAAATCTGTCAGATATCGTCGGTAGCGGGTTTGGAGTCTGTACTCAGCGAGCCATCAGGAGTCTCCGCGTCCCCGCTCCAGTCAATGCGGACACGGCGGACGCGTCGCTGGTTCGTATCGAGCACCGTTACCACGATATCCCCAAGTTCTATCCGGTCGCCCTCTTCACCTAGTCTCCCGGCGTGGTGGTTGACGAGTCCGGCGACAGTTTCGAATGGTCCGTCCGTCTGAATCTCGATTCCGAGACGTTCGTTCACATAATCGACGGTCGCCCACCCGGTGACGACGGCAGTGTCGGCATCGACTACGCGTATTGGATCGGTGTCCTCGCTATCGAATATTTCGCCGACGACTTCCTCAATCACATCCTCGAACGTCGCGAGTCCCACAACAGTGCCGAATTCGTCAACGACGATAGCCATCTGGGAGCCTTCGATTTGCATCTCTGTGAGCAATTCGTCGACCGGCTTGGTTCCGGGGACGAATACGGGTGGCGTCATCGCATCGTCAAGCGTTCCTCCCTCGGAGCGGACCCGAAGGAGGTCACGCACGTCGACGACCCCGCGGATGTCGTCGCGGGTATCGCCGTACACTGGCATCCGTGCCACGTGCTCGCGCCAACTGGTTTCGATTGCATCATCGAGGGTCGCGTCGGTGGACACCGCAACCATCGCGGTTCGCGGGACCATTACCCCTCTGATTGTCGTCTCCTCTAGGTTGAGGACACGGCGGATTATCGTCCCCTCGTCGCGGTCAAGGACGCCGCTGGTCTCGCCGCTCAGAACGATTGTCTCGATCTCCTCTCTCGTGAGATAGGCCTCGAAATTCGACTCGCCGCCTGTGACGCGGTTTATCGCCCCGGTCGTGACCTCGAAGACGAACAGGATTGGCCGGAGTACCCGCTGGAGTGCGACGACTGGTCGGGCGACGCGCAGCGCGTGCTGCTCGGCGTTAGCGACGGCATAGGACTTGGGAGCGATCTCGCCGAACACGATAACAAAAAAGCTCGTAAATACCGTTGCCCCAGTCGCGGCCTGATTGGCAGGCAGGAATTCCACCAGAACAGCGGTGGCGACGCTTGCGGCTGCGATGTTCGCCACATTGTTGCTGACGAGCGCTGTGACGAGGAATCGATGGGGATTCGCTCGCAGCTTCGCTAGTGCCGCTGCACCAGGTGCATCGGCCGCGGCGAGTGCGTCGACACGGTGACGAGTGACTGAAAAGACTGCCAGTTCGCTGCTCGAGAAGAAGGCACTGATCGCCGTTAGCAGGCAGATCGCTACGATACCGAAAGCCACCAGCGTGAGAACCATACCCGCAATTTGTGTCGCAAGGTGGTAAATTCCGGTGACGATCTCTGAGGACTTCGGTTTTCGCTGCGCTGGATCAATGGCTTTGCACATCTCCAAGGAGAGCGACCGTATTTAGGAGACTCCACGACTGTATCCACACACGTTCAGCGATGGGTTGGGTCGATGTTGACACCAGAATAAACCGGACTGTGCTGTTGATTCATTCGCTATATCTCGCAACCGCTTGTGATAGCTTCTGGAAACATTAAACTGGATGTGCAAGATACAAAACGCGTATCGGTCAGCACAAGTCAGCGGCGTATCGCTCGATAGTGCCTATTCGCCGCTACCACTGAGGGCAGTCATCGGAGTGGCGCCGGCAACGATAGCACCTGTTGCGAGCAGCGCTGCCGACAACACAACGAAATCCCCACTCGGTGAGTAGCCGGCCAGCCCAGCACCAACTTGCACGATAAACACCGTCACAAAGAAACTGAGGATGGCAAAGGCCAGCATGACGAACGCCGCGATGATACCACTAGCTAATGTTCCGAACGAATCAAGAAGTCCCATTTGGTAAGTAACCTCGATTTAAAAGGAGAGTACACTGCATAAATCACTTGGGTTCTGTCTACGTCTAATTATGACGTTGTTTGATTACTACGCGGCCTCGTTAGCAGATGATTCTCCCATATTCCATGAAAAAAGAAGCCGTCCTGCTGAATAGAAGCGCCATGTTTCGCACACTGGTTCTGACAGCTTCCAAGAATATCGAAGCGTGTGTGCAAGATACAAAGCGCGAGTCGCTCAACACGAGATTGGATCTTTAGCCTCTTCTTCGTAGGTGATTCGACGGGTTCGATCTCCATCACCACCGGCCAGCGCAGCGGAATCGACGAGCAATCGACTGCCATGGAAGAGGTCGCGGCCAATGCCCAGCAACTCTCGGCAATGAGTGATCAACTGTACGACCGAGTTGACGTGTTCAAACTCGCGGCAAACGAGAACGCTACCCTGTCGGAGTCAACAGAATGAGTACCACAGGCACGTCTCGGAACGCGACGCCAGACGAACAGGTGCTGACGTTCACCCTCGGGGATGAACGCTACTGTCTCGGGATCGAATACGTGGTAGAACTCGCCGATAGCGAGGAAATGACGTCACTGCCGAACACAGAAGAGTTCGTTGAAGACATCATGGAACTACGGGGCCGTACCACGACTATCATCAACCCAACCAAGATTTTAGAAACCGATCGGAAAGACCTGTTCACCGACGGTGGGAACAGTGAGCATCGAATTGTCGTGTTGGACGGTGAGGGAATCGATACCGTATCCTCAGTTGGGTGGGTGGTCTCTGAAGTTTTTTGAGTCCATCACTCCGGCAACGGCTAATTAGGACGACGACTCTCCACAAATCGCCCACAAGATATAGAAACTCCCAAAGTCATAACTATGTTAGTACCGCTACTATTAATATAACATCTATGTCGATTAATGACACCCCAATTTCGCAGATAAGCACCGGAGTCGGGGGTCTCGACGAACTATTACGAGGGGGGTTTATCCAGAATCGGATGTATCTGGTCACCGGAGAGCCAGGGACTGCAAAAACGACGCTCGGAATGCACTTTCTCTACGAAGGACTTGCCAACGACGAAACAGTCCTCTATATCCACGGGGAAGAGTCCGCCGAGGAACTCAAAACCAATGCCGCCCAGTTCGGTCTCGATATTAGCGCTGTAGAGTTTCTTGATCTCGGCCCCGATTCGGACTTTTTCACCGAGGATTCGTCATTCGATCTCGTCGATTCCAGTGATATCGATCAAGAATGCTACACCGAGGTGATTCACGAGGCAATCGAAGAAATTGACCCGGAACGGGTGGTCATCGACCCAATCACCCAGCTGCGCTACCTCGAAACTTCCGACTATCATTACCGCAAACGGATCCTCTCGTTCATCCGGTTCCTCAAAAAACGAGGCGTCACAATTCTCGCCACGGCCACTCTAAACACAAATGAAAAAGCTTCCGTAGATATCCGCTCACTGAGTGATGGCGTCGTTACACTGTCTCGTGTCGCCGATGGGCGGCGCATTGAAGTCAGGAAAAACCGGGGTGTCGGCCAAATCGAAGGCGACCACGGGGCCGAAATCCGCTCCAGTGGACTCGAAGTATATCCCCGCATTCGTCCGGAACCGTCTGACCGTGAATTCGATCCGACCCCGGTCGGATCCGGTATCCCCGAGCTCGATAAGATGGTTGGGGGAGGGTTCGAACGTGGGACGGTGACCTTCATCACCGGTCCAACTGGCGTCGGGAAAACCACGCTCGCAACACTGTACCTCGCCCAAGCGGCACGACAGATGGGTAAGTCGGTGATTTATCTCTTCGAGGAACGGATCGAAACGTTCGAACACCGATGCCGATCTCTCGGGATCCCGATTGACGAATTGCGGGAAGAGGGACTCCTCTCAATCCACGTAATCGAACCGGGGACACTCTCCGCCGAAGAGTTCGCCCACAAGGTGCGACAAGAGGTTGAGGAGGAAAGTGCAGAGACGGTTATGATCGATGGCGTGGGCGGCTACACCTCGGTGATCAAGGGCAACGAAGACGGTCTTGACCGAGATCTCCAGTCCCTGACTCGCTATCTTATCAATAGGGAAGTAACCGTCTTCGTTACCGACACAACGCACCAGGTAACAGGCCTCTCATCTGCCACAAGCCACAAGATAAGTCAAATTTCAGACAATATCATATTCATCAGTTACGTGGAAATTCAGAGTTCGCTTCGAAAGGTTATCGGCGTACTCAAAAAACGAGCTGGTGGGTTCGAATCCAGTTTTCGTGAATTCGAAATCACCACAAACGGTGTCCAAATTGGTGAACCCTTAAGGGAATACAGCGGAATCCTTCACGGCTCACCACGGGCCGGCGAACCACCACAACGGGATCCCAAGTCAGAATAATGACCCACCCGGGGACACCCCCCAGCGGACCGAGCGAAACTTCCGAGACGGTCCAATTACTCGTCGCCGATGCTGGAAATCGGTCTGCAATCAGTAGAATGCTCGACGACCGGTTCGAAGTGGAGACGAGCCAGACCGTGACGGACGCCGATATATATCTCATCGAAGATCACCTTTTCCCCGAGTATCGAGCGACATTACGCGAGCGGGTCGAGCAAGAGGACCCGGCGTTCTGTCCAGTCGTCCTGATTCAACGCGAGAGTACGGATCTGAAGCAAGGAAACAGGGGTCCGTCTGCCCCTGAGAGGACTATTCTCTATGACGAGGTGGTGGATGCACCGATCGACCCACCCCAGTTGATTCGGCGACTGAACTCGTTACTTGTCCGCCGTCGACAGTCTCAGGAGTTGATGCAGCAGGTCTCGACATTGGAAGAACGTGAGCAACGACTCCGCCGCTTCGAGCAGGGCGTCGAATCGACCGGAAATGGCATCGTCATGACCAACGCTGCTGGCAAAATTGAGTACGTAAACCCGGCTCTCGAATCGATTGCCGGGTATACTGAAGATGAAGTCCTCGGGGAGTCCCCACAGATACTCTTTCCCGATGGGGCTGGAGATATCTTCGACGATGAGTTCTGGCAGACGTTGGAAGACCAGACGGAATGGGAGGAGGATATCATTATCGAACGCAAAAGTTCTCACAGGCGAGTCGTTAATGCAACGACTACCGTTCTCCGCAATGCAGAGCGGGAAACTGAAGGATTCGTCATCGTACTCAGTGACATCACAGAGCGGATCCAGCGAGAACAAGACTTGGAAGACAGAGAAGCAGAACTCGATCTGCTTCGACAAATCTTGACGCGGTATCTCCGCCACAATATGCGAAATGATCTCAATGTCATCCAAGGCAGAGCAGAGTTGCTGAAAGAAGACGAGACGTTGTCACCAGAGCAGATCGAGTGGGCAGAGACGATCAGCGAGAACGCCGAAGATCTCATCGAGATGAGCAATACCGCTCGGACCTACAGTTCACTACTCGAAAGAGATGCCGAGTTGTCTACGTTTGATCTCTCGAACATCACGACAAAGGCGGTTCAACGAGTCCGACAAGACCATTCTGACGCGACGTTCGAACTGGATGTTCCCGAAACGTGTGAAATACGTGCCCGAGACGGGATTCAACGTGCGCTTGAGGAACTGATCGACAATGCTGCACGACATAATGATACGACGGAACCGTGGGTGCGTATTCAGGTCCAAGATCGTGTCGGTGCACGATTGGTAATCGAGGATAACGGGCCGGGAATCACCGATCGGGAAATAGAGTCTTTCGAAAGGAGGGTCGAAACACCGCTCACACACAGTCAGGGTGTCGGCTTATGGCTCAGTAAATGGCTGATCGAGGGAGTCGAGGGAGAGTTATCCATCGAGACAACGGACACAGGGACACGCGTTACAGTTGATTTCCCATCCCTTGCCACAATCAGTTCGACTGGGCAAGAAATCACCACGCTGAAAGAGCGTGAACAGCGGTTACAGACGATCAAAGATCGGATGACAGATGCGATAATCGAAGTCGATGCCGATTTCAACGTCACGCAACTCGACGAACGAGCCGAACGCATTTTCGGCAAAGAGGCGGATACCGTATTGGATCAACGTTTGTGGGATGTGTTTCCGACGCTTACAGACGCGCAATTCGAACCGGTCATCCGAAACGCCATGGAATCGCGCTCATCAACTAGTGTCGAAGGATATTTGGAAGAGATAGACACCGGTCTGGAATTTGCGATATATCCTGATTTTGACGGAGGGCTTACGTTTTACACCCAGGACGTAACGGAGCGCAAGGAACAACAGAAAATACTTACACGCAATACCCGCTCGATGGACGAAGCACCCATCGGTATCACGATTACCGATCCGAGTCAAGAGGACAATCCCATCATCTACGTGAATGACCGATTCCAGGAGCTGACTGGCTACTCGGAAGCGGAGGTTCTTGGCCGGAACTGCCGCTTTCTCCAGGGCGAAGCCACCGACCCCGAACCGGTTGCAAGGATGCGAGAGGCAGTTAACAACGAAGACCCCGTCTCCGTTGAACTCCGGAACTACCGGAAAGACGGTACAGAGTTCTGGAATCAGGTGTCGATAGCACCCGTCCGTGACGATGATGGGTCGGTCGTCAATTACGTTGGTTTCCAGCATGATATATCCGACCAACGACGCCGCGAGCGAGTCCTCCGGGAGATGTATGATATCATCTCGGACCGGCACGGATCGTTCGAGGACAAAGTACAGTCATTACTGGAACTCGGTCGGAGTGAACTCAACACGGAGTACGGGACGCTGTCGGAGATCCGCGGTGAGGAGTACGTGTTTGAGTTCGTTGCGACGGACGATGATAGCATTCAGTCGGGAGACGTAGTGCCGGTCTCGGCCACGAACTGCGAACTCGTCGCCAGTTCCGAGGAAACAGTCGTGGCCGGCGATGTCGAACGTGATGCCCCTGAGCAGACTGACCGGGCAGGCTTCACCGAGTGGGGAATCTCGTGTTATCTTGGGGCGCCGGTGTTTACCGGGAACGAGGTCTATGGGACGTTCTGTTTCTACGGCACGGAGGCCCGGGCCGATCAGTTCTCCGAGTGGGAAGTCACGCTGGTAGATCTCATGAGTCGCTGGGTGAGTTATGAACTTCAGCATCAAGAAGCGAACAAACAACTCCAACAGACGAACGAACAGTTGGAGCAATTTGCGTCGGCCGTGTCCCACGATCTGCGGAATCCCCTCAATGTTGCTGATGGTCGCTTGGCACTGGCGGACGAAGAGTGTGACAGTGACCACCTCGATGCAATCGGACGAGCACTTGATCGAATGGATACGCTGATCACTGATTTGCTGGCGCTCGCTCGGGAGGGCGAAAGTACGACTGAGATAACCTCGATCAAGCTTGCAATGGTTGCGGAGAACTGTTGGGATAACGTCGATACCAGGGATGCCAGCATCGTCACCGATATCGATCGGACGATTCGCGCCGATGAAGGGCGATTGAACCAGGTATTTGAGAATCTCATTCGCAACGCTGTCGAACACGGAGGTGGCGATGTGACGGTACGAGTCGGCGAACTGGAGAACGGCTTCTACATCGAAGACGATGGAACAGGCATTCCCGAAGACAAACGTGACGACGTGTTCGACGCGGGCTACTCGACAAGCGACAACGGAACTGGCTTCGGGCTGAGAATCGTCAAGCAGGTCGTCGATGCTCACGACTGGGCGATCCACCTAACTGAAGGTACCAGGGGTGGTGCGCGGTTCGAAATAACCGGCGTCGAGTTTGCTGCTGAATAGATCCTTTATATCGGTCACGTCGCTTCTGACAACACCTGAGCAGATTTCGGCGACCGTGCTGCATACAGGGTGCGGCTCCCTCTTCTATGAGCAGGTGACTCACGGCGAAGTCTTTTGTCTGAATTGATACACGCAACGTATATGCTGTCGAACCCTATCGGCCAACAGACATGTACAGTATGACTGCCGAACTCAGCGACGGAACCACAATCGGAGACGTACAGGAAGTCGTCGAAGGTTCGAACGGCGTGCACTTGAAAAAGGAGGTCGAAGGGGGAATGTGAAACGAGTAGCGTACATCCCCTCCCCTCAACTCGTCCACGTGTCCCCAGATAATGCGACTGTGCGACGCTCGGAGTCGGTCAATATTGATTGACCACTCTGGTGGACATATCGCGGTATACCATCACCACGTCCCGTTTTCAGATCCCGCCTTTAACAGAGTTTCCAGCAGTTGATTCGGGCGGTAGCGGACACAGCCACTTCGCTGGTCGTATTCGACTACCCCCACATCGGCCAGCTTCGGCAGCGCCATATGATGGAGGCGGACTGCTACTCGTTCTCTATCGTCACCGCAACTCTCCCGCTCGACGAGATGCTCAACGAGCGCCTCGAAAGTGACGCTCTCGTCCCCCGATTCGTGAAGGTACTGCAGTACGATGCGACGACGCTTCTTTGCGAGGGCAGGGAAAAGCTCTCCGGCTATATCGGTTTCTTCTTGCGATAGTCCTTTGTCAAGAGATGACATTTATACGCTATTCAACTCGAATTTCAATCAGCGCTATGCCGGGATTTCCCGGTATTTATATACCGTCACCAGTCGTACCGGTGAGATGCCTACAGCCACCGATGTTCATTGCAGAATTTACTATCGACCAGAGCGTGTCATAGAATCCATCTCATAGTTTCTCACAGCCCGGTTCGTTTCCTCGCTCGTAGTTGGTGATGGCAATGACGAGTCGGAGACACAGCGCGAGGAACACTTCTGTTCGTGCGT